>JAGWAH010000007.1:0-17493 GCA_021296515.1 Acidobacteriota bacterium
GGTGGACGCGACAAGCATCGCGCCGGTGTTCGTGGACGTGACCGAGCCCTACGACACCCCGCGCACGCCGTGGGACGAGCCCGACCTGCAGGGCGTCTGGACCGGCAACGCCTCGCACGGCATCCCGCTCGAGCGGCCGGAGGACCTGGCCGACCTCGAGAGCTTGACGCCGGAACAGGCGGCGGCGCGCCGCGAGCGCGGCACCCTCGGCAGCATCTGGGGCTACGAGCGCGAGTGGCGCGACACGACCCTGGGGTACGACCCCAACGCGCCGTCCACGCAGGTGGCGATGATCATCGACCCGCCCGACGGCCGCCTTCCCGCGTTGACGCCGGAAGGCGAGCGCCGGGCCGCGCAGGTGGCGAGCGACCGCGCCCGCTACACGACCACCAACATCGCCGGCCCGGAGGAGGCGACGTCTTTCGTCCGCTGCATCACGCGCGGGCTCCCGGCGCTGATGTTCCCCGGCGTCTACAACAACGGCCTGCAGATCTACCAGGGTCCCGGCTTCGTCGCGATCCAGAAGGAGATGATCCACGAGACGCGGGTGGTCCCGACGACCCCGCGGCCGAAGGACGGACCGCAGCTCACCTCGTGGCTCGGCAGCACGCAGGGCCAGTGGGAGGGCGACACGCTGGTGGTCGAGACGACCAATCTCAACGCCCGGGCATCGTACCGCGGGTCGAGCCCCGACATGGTGCTGACCGAGCGGTTCACGCGAATCAGCCCGACGCGGCTGGAGTACCAGTTCACCGTCGACGACCCCACGGTCTGGACCGCACCCTACACCGGACGGTTCACGTTCGACATCGACGACGAGCAGTACGAGCTGGTCGAGTACGCCTGCCACGAGGGCAACTACGGCATGTTCAACATCCTGAGCGGCGCGCGGGCGCGCGACCGCGAGGCGGCGGAGGCGGACGGCCGATAGGTCGTCACGCACCCGCAACAGCACGACAGCGAGGTAACGACCGATGCGGAACAGACTGGCACTGACCCTGGCGGGCGTCGCGCTCGCCATCCTGGTAGCGGGCGGCTCGGCGCTCGCGCATCACGCGTTCTCGGCCGAGTTCGACGCGACGAAACCGGTCGCGCTGCGGGGCACGATCACCAAGATGGAGTGGATCAACCCGCACGCCTGGATGCACATCGACGTGACCAACGAGGACGGCTCCGTCGACGCCTGGATGATCGAGGCCGGCCCCCCCGGAGCCCTGGTGCGTCGCGGATGGCGCCGGGATTCGGTCATCCCCGGCACCGAGGTGCTCGTCGAGGGCTACCAGGCTATCGACGGCGCGTTCCGTGCGAACGGCCGTGACGTGACGTTCCCGGACGGAACGCGCCTCTTCGCCGGCTCGTCCGGTACCGGTGCCCCGCGCGACGGCCGGGACCCGACCGAGCCGGAATAGAATCTGGTTCTCTCACCGAAGCCCGCGAGGCCGGTCCGGTCTCGCGGGCTTTCTTCTGTACGCCCGACGGCGTGGTCCTGCCGAAGGCACCCTGCGACGCCATTCCGCGTCATGCGGGTCATGCGGCGTGTATCCGGCGGCGATTCTCACCTCGCATGGAACGCACTCTGTCCGCCAGTTTCTGGACGCGCTCACGTAGATTCTCGATTGTCCCTGACAAGTCCAGCGTAGCGACCTCCAGTCGCTTGCCGGCGTGGCGCACCCGATGCACCACGTCGTTTACATCGCCCCGGGCGTAGACAAGCAGGCCACCTGGTAGATCGCGCGCCGTAGACGACAAGGTCGACCACTACGTCGCTCCCGTCGCTGGAGTCTCTCGGCGGGAGGGGGGCGGCCGAGACCGCGTACATCGGCAACACCACGACAGCGGCGATTCCGTGCGGCGCGAGCCGACCGACGCCCTGAAGGGCGATCGGTATATGATCGGACAAATGGCGGACATCTATATTCAATCCATCCAGAGTCCATTCGACAATCCGGATACCGCCCGACTCGGGATCTCGGTCGTGATGCGCGCAGATGCGATGGGTCTGCTCGCCCCGCGAGCAATCGATCGTCTCGATCTGGCGGAATGGGAACGGGTGGCCAGAGACGTTTCCCGGGCGGGCATCGGGCAAGGTCTCTTCGTCGGCCACGCCCCCGCGACGGCACTGGAACCGAATCGGTTCCGCACAATGCTCGAACACGTCAACGAGGCTCTGGAAGCGTCACCAGTACCCGCTGCAGAGTGGCCGGCGTTGCAGCGCGTGCTTGGACCTGCCCTGCTCGCTCGTCTGCTGGACATTTCCACGGTGAGTCTTCGCCGATACCAGTCCGGGGCGCGGGCGACGCCGGACGACGTTGGCGTCCGCCTCCACGTGCTGGCGCTGATCGTTGGGGATCTGGCGGGCGCCTACAACGACGCCGGCATTCGCCGCTGGTTCGTCCGTCCGCGCACCGTGCTCGGGAACCGTGCTCCCGCCGACATCCTCACCTCGGGGTGGCGACCAGAGGATCCGGGTCCCCGGCAGGTGCGCGATCTGGCGAACGCCCTAACCGCATCGCCGGCCACGTGATCATGATCGGCTTCCGGCACGCGGACCCGCGCTATCCGTTCCTTTGGGAAGGGCCCGAGCAACCCGCCGCGCGATGGCACGCGGCGGGCGACGGCCCTGTGCACTACTTCTGCGATACGCCGGACGGCGCGTGGGCGGAGTTCCTGCGCCACGAAGAGATCACGGATCCCGAAGATCTGGCGACGATCCGGCACGCCCTCTGGGCCGTCGACCTCGGACACCAGCAGCATGCGAAGCCCGATCTGCCTCAGGAGGTGCTCACCGGCGGCTATGCATCCTATGCCGCATGCCGGACCGAAGCGAGCCGACAACGCGGATTGGGCGCAGACGGACTGGAAGCCCCTTCCGCCGCCCTACTCCCCGGGGCGGCGCGCGGTTGGCGCGTGGATGGCGGCCTTCAACCCGGAGCGCCGCGTGACGGCGTCGTATACGTCCTCTTCGGGCGGCGACCGGACCTGATCGGTTGGCGCGCAACCGCCGCCGGACAACCCGACCAGGCGTTGCTCGCGGCGGTTCGCCCCCTCGAATGATCAGCGGTTCGCGTCCTCCAGGCGGGCCGTGCGCAGCATCCCCATGATGGAGTAGTTGCCCTCGTGGCAGGCGAACTCGTAGATCGGCTGGTCGCGGCGCTGCAGCGGAACCTCTGCCGTCCAGGAGGACGCCCACGTCTGCGGGTCGGTCAGGGTGACGCGGTAGGCCAGCGTGTCCGGCCCGGTGCGGCAGGCCGTCGGTGGCGCCGCGGTAGTAGCTCTTGGCCGAGAAGTTGGTCGTCTCCACGACGAGCGTGTCGCCCTCCCAGCGGCCGCGGGAGTCGCCGTTCCACTGGCGGATCTCTTTCGGCGCGTGGGGCTGGTCCCCGATGGGAATGATCCGCGCATCGTGGAACGCCTCGCTGATGAAGGCCAGGTGGGTGGGTGACTGCACTATCTGGTAGTAGGTGTACGGTCCCGCGCCGAAGTTGCCGCCGAGCCGCGGCACGCCCGTCGTGATGCAACGGTGGATGCTGTTGAGATCCTCCGGCCCGGTCTTGAACTCCCAACCGTCGTCGACCGCCGCCGCCCGCGCCCGCGCCGCGGGGGTGAGCGCCGGTATCCGCCCGTCCGGCGGGTCGACCACGACTGAACGTGACGTCGACCATCCCGATCGAGCTGCTGGTCGACCACGCGATGTAGGTCTCGACGTTCTGCAGCGCCGCGCGGAACGCACTCTCGGGCGTCGCGAACGCGCTACGGCCGTTCTGGAAGATGCGCTCGGCGCGCGCCGTCAGCGTCGCGACCTCCTCGTCGGTCAGATGGCTGCGGTCGGCCAGCTCCGGCAGCCGTTCGAGCGGCGTCGCCACGTTGTTGAGCCAGACCCCCTGCAGGTCGGGGCGGCCGTCCCGGGTACGCGGCGGCTCCCACGAGTCCGCCGTCTGCCCGTGCGCGGGCGGCGCCATCCACGCCGCGCATACCAGCACCAGCAACGAGGCCGCGAAACGTCGGTTCTGCATGATGGTCACCTCTTGTCGGGCGTCGACGTGGCGGCCCGGCACACCGGCGCGCCGGGAACCGCAGCCGTCCACCGACTCGTTCGGTGCATCTTAGCCGGTTGCGGGTGCCTCGGTCTCTCGATATAAGATAGGTTCACGCGATCGACTGTCCGGATTCCGCGAGCGCCGACAGGCGCGCGGGACGGGCAACGGATTTTCTGGAAACGTGGCCGCGTGCGGAAAGGGACAAAGATGGCGAAAGAAACCACCCGTCGAGAGATTCTGAAGGGCAGCCTGGCGATGGCGGGACTCGGCGTGATCGGCATGCCGGAATGGGCTTTCCCTGCACTCGCCCAGGGCGAGACGCTGATGCAGTTCACCGACGTCTCGGACGACGTGCAGTGGATCCGCGACGCCGAGCGGCGGATCATCGACGTCCGCCAGATCGACGGCCCGTTCACGCCGAACGAGCAGTTCTTCACGACGCAGCACTACGGCCACCCCGGCGTGGACGTGGACGCGTACCGCCTGCGCGTCTCCGGCCTGGTCGACAGCCCGCTGGAGCTGTCGATGGACGACCTGCGCGCCATGCCGAGCCGCGATCTGATCTTCGGCTTCGAGTGCTCCGGCAACCGCGGCCCGCTGAACGGCCTGTCGAGCAACGGACGCTGGACCGGCGTTTCGCTGCGTACCGTGCTGCAGCGGGCGGGCGTGCAGAACGCGGCGCGCGAGTTCGTCCTCTTCGGCGCCGACCGCGGCGAGGAGGAAGTCATCTGGCGCGGCCGTCCGTTCAACGTCGAGCAGCAGTACGGCCGGAGCCTCGAGCGGGATCAGGCGCTCTCGGACGAGCCGCTCCTCGCCTACGACCTGAACGGCGAGCCGCTCTCCGAGCACCAGGGCCGTCCGTTGCGGCTGCTGGTCCCCGGGTGGTACGGCGCGCCGAACGTCAAGTGGCTCGCCGAGATCCACGCGCAGAAGGATCAGTACCTCGGCCGCTGGCAGGCCCGTTCATACCGGACGCTGAAGGGCCAGATGATCAACGGCGAGATGAAGTGGGTCGAGACCGCCATCTCGACGATGAATCTGAAGTCCTACGTCGCCCGCGTCACCGCGGTCGGCGGCGCGCACAACGTCTTCGGCGTCGTGCTGAACGACGGCACGCCGATCGACTCGGTCGAGGTGAAGATCGACGACGGTGAGTGGCAGGCGGCGACGCTCGACCCGGAGACGATGCGCGAGAAGTACGGCTGGAAGTTCTTCAACTATCGTTGGGAAGGCGCCACCCCCGGCGAGCACACCGTCGTCTCCCGCGTGACCGACGTCAACGGCAACGTGCAGCCGACGGCGGAGGAGCTCGGGGACAAGCTGACGTTCCTGGAGGCCCACGAGCAGTTCCCACGCAACGTCATCATCGCCTAGCAGGAATCGGCGAACCGTCGCCGTCACGCGCACTTCGAAGCCGGGTGGGCCTCGTGCCCCCCGGCTTTCTTCTTGAGCGCGGGTCGCGGGGCAGGCTCCGAGGCGCCTGCGCGGGCTGGAATGCCGGCATGTTCGATCCTCCGACCGTTGCGGCTATCGTCGCCACCTTCCTGCTTGCAGGCGCCGTCAAGGGCGTGATCGGCCTGGGCCTGCCGACAGTCAGTCTCGGCCTGCTGGCGGCGGTGCTCGACCTTCCGACCGCGATGGCCCTGCTGCTCGTCCCCTCCTTCGCCACCAATGTGTGGCAGGCCCTGGCCGGCGGCCACGCCCGCGCCGTCCTCGCCCACATCTGGCCCTTTCTGGGCGCGGCGGCCATCACCGTGCGGCTGGGCGCGACAGCGCTGACGGCAGTGGATCCGGCGCTGCTCTCGGCGCTGCTCGGCCTGCTGCTGGTCATCTACGCCCTGGTGAACATCGCCGGCGTGCGGATCGCGTTGTCGGCGCGGCAGGCGAGGTGGGCGGGACCGCCGCTCGGCGCCGTGAACGGGATCCTGACCGGCATGACCGGGTCGTTCGTCGTTCCCGGGGTCATGTTCCTGCAGGCGATCGGCCTGCCGCGCGACATGCTCGTGCAGGCCATGGGCATGCTCTTCGCGGTCTCGACCGCAGCGCTGGCTCTGGCGCTGCAGGACAACGACCTGCTGAGTGCATCGCTCGGCGCCTGGTCCGCGGCGGCGCTCGGGCCGGCGGCGATTGGCATGGTGCTCGGTCAGCGTCTCCGGCGGCGTCTCTCCGAGCGGCGCTTCCGCCAGATCTTCTTTATCGCGCTGCTGGTCCTGGGGATCGGCATCACGGCCAGATCGCTGCAGGACACTGGAAGGATGGACGCCGCCGGGATCTTCCAGGAGCCTGCGCCGCAGAAGAGCGACGCGGACCTGAGACGCAGGGTATTGCGAGGCGTTTCGGGGCTACGAGACTGTGGCGCCGCCGCAGCTCGACCCGGCCCCGGCCGTGCAGCCGAAGCAGTGGCGGTCGACGACGATCGACCGCGACTCGAGCACATCGAGATCGAAGTCGGTGATGTGCCGCGGAACGCCCGGCTCGACCGGCATGTCCAGCATCTGGTTGAAGTCGCAGTCGTAGAGCACGCCGTCCCACCCGACGGACAGGGTGTTGCGGCACATCACCCCGCGCGCGGCGGCCGGGTTGTAGCTCGTGACCAGCCGCTCCATGTAGCGCTCGAGGTTGGAAGAGTCGACCAGCCATTCCAGAAAGCGGCTGATCGGCATGTTGGTGATGGTGTGGAGCGCATTGAACCGGATGCCGTACAGCCGGTCGAGCTCCCGCTTCCACTCCCGCTCCAGCGACGCCTGCCCGGCCGGCAGATACGCGCCGACCGGATTCGTCACCAGGACCAGGCGCAACCCCGACGACTCGTCGCCGTAGCCGAGCGCGTTCAGCTTCCGCAGACCGGCAATCGACTTGTCGAACACGCCGTCGCCCCGCTGCTTGTCGGTGTTGAGCCGGCGGTAGTGCGGCAGCGAGCAGACCACCTCGACCCGGTGCTCGGCGAGAAAGTCCGCGAGGTCGGCCTGTGAGGGCAGACCGAGCACGGTGAGGTTGCAGCGGTCGATCACGTGACGGCCGAGCCCCGCGCACTGCTCGACGAGCCAGCGAAAGCGGGGGTTGAGCTCCGGAGCGCCGCCGGTGACGTCGACCGTCGGGATCGCGGTGCGCTTCAACGCCTCGACGCACTGCGCCATCGTTTCGCGGGTCATGATCTCCCGGCGGTCCGGCCCGGCGTCGACGTGGCAGTGCACGCAGGTCTGGTTGCAGAGCTTGCCGACGTTGATCTGCAGGATCTCGATCCCGGTTGGGCGCAGGGGATGCAGACCGCTCGCGCCGAGGGCCTCCGGAAACTCGCGCTCCAGCGGAAGACGGCGCAGCATCGCCAACTGCTCGCAGGACGAAGCCAGCGGAAGCTGCCGTGAAACGAGCGAGGGGGGCGTGCTAGCCATGGCCCTTCACCAACCTGACCTCGTCGAGCCCGCCACCCGCAGGGCGGCCCCGGACAGGGTCGTGAACGCGGTGCGCCGGCGCCTCACATACCGACCCGTTCGGCGTGCTTGCGCATCTGCACCCCGTGGACGAGCGAGGCGCCGCCGCGGATGGCCGACGCCACGTGCACGGCCTCGGTCATCTGGTCCAGGTCGGCGCCCTTCTCCAGCGCGTCGGTGCTGTAGGCGTCGATGCAGTAGGGACACTGCACCGCGTGCGCGACCGCCAGGGCGATCAGCGACTTCTCCCGCGCCGACAGCACTCCGTCCTCGAACACCGCGTTGTACCAGGCGAAGAACTTCTCCGCCAGCTCCGGACGGTTCTTGCCGACGTCCGCGAAGTGCGCAAGGTCCTTCGGGTGGTAGTACGTGTCGTGCATGACGGTTACCTATCGAAGCGCCCTCTCCTCGGCGCGATGACCGGCGAGGATCCCCTCCATGCCGTAGTTCCCCTCGTGGCACGCGTACTCGAAGATCGGCCCGCCGGTCTCGGTCATCGGCAGCACGACGGTCCAGGTGCGCGTGTACATCGCCGGGTCGTCGAGCGTCATCTCGTAGTCCATCTGGTCCGGCCCGGTGCGGGTGAACCGTTCCACCAGTCGCAGACCGTCGACGGGAAGGCCCCGGAACTGCTGCCTGGCGCTGAAGTTGGTGGTCTGCACCACCAGCGTGTCCCCCTCCCAGTGGCCGCGCGAATCGCCGTTCCAGAGGCGGATGCCGGGTCCCAGATGGGGCCGTCCGTCGAGGCTGACCACGCGCGTCTCGTTGATCATCTCGTTCAACAGGACCACCGCGTCCGGCGTCTGCAGGATGAGGATGTTGCTGTTGTAGTTGTTGGGAACGCGCGGTGTGCCGCGGGTGATGCAGCGCTCCCACAGGTTGCGGTCCTCCCAGGAGTCGGCCGGGTGATCGCGCCGGCGTGCCTGGTTCTCCACCGATCTCCGCTCCGCCGCCGGTGTTCGCGGCGGGATGCGCCCGTCCGGCGGGTCGATGATGAGAGACGTGCGGGTCAGCGCGTTGCGGGAACCGTCGCGCCACTGCGATCCGTAGTTGCCCGGGCTGCCCTGCCGCGGCGCCGCGTCGAACGCCGCGAACCGCCGCCTCTCGCGCTCGGCCGCCTCTTCCTCCGTCAGGAACTCGCGGTCGTCCGCTTCCTCCGCCCGCTCCAGCGGCGTGCCCGTGGTCTGATCCCAGATTCCCTGCAGGTCAGGATGCCCCCAGGGCGTCCGCGCCGGGGTCCAGCCACCCGAATCCGGAGCCTGGGCCGCGGCCGGCGCCGCCAGGAGGACGACCGCAACCGCCGTGATCAACGCCGCGACAGATGCATGACGCATGGTCGATCTCCTTTCGTCCCGCAACGAGATCCGCTGCACCGAACTGCTACTGGTCGCCCGCCACGTTCACGCGAATGCGATACAGGCCGGTCCTGGCCGTCATGTAGAGCGTCCGCCGGTCGGCATCGCCCCACGCCACGTTGGCCGGAACCTCGGTCGGCTTGATCGTCCCGAGATGCAGGCCGTCGGGCCGGATGACCCACACGCCGCCGGGACCGGTTGCCCAGAGATTGCCCAGCTCGTCGACCTTCAGGCCGTCGGCGGAACCACTCTCCTCGGAAGCGCTGGCGTCGAGCAGCAGCTCGCCCTCCCCGAGAGTCCCGTCCTCGGCCAGGGGATACACGAACCACTGGCGCGTGCTGCTGTCGGCTACGTAGAGGCGCGACTCGTCCGGCGAGAAGGCGATGCCGTTGGGTCCGGGCAACTCGGCCAGGCGTGCGAGCTCGCCGTCGGGGCTCAGCCGGTAGATGCCGTTGACATCCTGGGCACGGTCCTCCGGGCTCGGCAGCCCGTAGGGCGGATCGGTGAAGTACAGGGCGCCATTCGAGTGATAGTCGAGATCGTTCGGGCTGTTCAGCCGCCCGCCCTCGTAGCTGTCGACCACCACGCTCCGCGTGCCGTCGGCCGACATGCGCGAGATCCGGCCGTTGAAATGCTCCGTGAAGACGATGTCGCCTTCCGGATCGACGGTGATGCCGTTCGAGCCGACGAGGCGTCCCGCCTCGTGCTCGCCCTCGTAGACCGGCGCGAGAAAGTCGCCGACCGTGCCGTCCGGCTCCCACTTGACGATGCGGTTGCCGGGAATGTCGCTGAACAGCAGAAAGCCGTCGCCCTCATCGACCCAGGCGGGTCCCTCGGTAAAGCCGAACCCCTCGGCCAGATGCTCGATCACCGCGCCGGCCGGCACGAGCCGATCGAACGACGGATCGAGACGATCGATGGTCCCCGCACTGGGCTCCGGTTCGGGCTCGGGCGCCGGTTCCGGCTCCGCGGCGCCGCCGCACCCCGCGATCAGAAAACATGCAACCAACGCCCATCTGCTCATGGCGCTTCGCCTCCCGTGAACTCTCGTTCTGGTGCTCTGTCCAGCGTAGCACGCGCGACCGGACGCGGAACCGGTTTCCGGCCTGCGTGGGCTCAGCCGTTCCTCTACAACCGACCATCTCCTCTCCGTCACTGACAGGTCCTGACAGCGGCAACCGGCAATCTCTCCCATCCGGTCCGGTGACCAATTCCGGTCACCGACGCGATCAGGAGGTTTGTCATGCTCAGACGGATTGTGATGCTCGGACTCGTCGGCGGGCTGGTGTTGCCTGGGTTGGCCGCAGCGCAGTCGCAACGGTCGATGATGCGCACGTTGGGCGGCGTCGGTCTGATGGCGGGCGGCGTTGCCCTCGCGTTCTGGGAGCAGGATTGTCGAGTCGCCGGCTCCCTGAGCGAGGACCCCGCCGTGTCCATCGAGTTCGCCAACGCCGTCGGCAGCGTTGGCGTCCTGTTCGATGATGCGCGCAACCCCGTTTCCTCGAAGATGAGCGGTCGATGCAATCTGGACTGGACGGTGAACACCTACGTGGGGTTGGAACTGTTCGGGCGACTCGCCAACCTGGAGAGCACCGGAGCCAAGCAGGCCAGCGCTCTGCGCGACGAGTTTCCGAAAGTGGACGATACCAGAGGGTCGGCCAGAGCGGAAGCCTACTGGCCTGCTGGTCGACTGTACGCCGGGATCGGCCTGGCCGCGGTTGGAGCGCTCCTCGCCACCGTGTGGGCCGACGTGCCGGACGTTTCACTGAGTCTTGAGCGGGGCGGCGCGCGGTTCTCCAAGACTTTCGGATTCTGACGCGCGCGCCCGATAAGAAGAGCATGGACCGCCCGATTCGCCTGATGGAGATGCTTCAGCTTCTCGGTGGACGACGCTCCTGGCATCCGGCGGAGCTCGCCGAGCGCTTCGGAATGTCCGAACGCAACATCTACCGCGACCTGCAGGCCCTGAGCCGGCTGTACGGCATCCCCGTGACGAACGACGAGCATGGCTACCGCCTGCTCGAGGGTGCGACGCTTCGCAGCCTTCCGTTGACGGCCACCGAGCGCGCGATGCTCACGCTCCTGCTGCGGCATCCGGCGCTCGGGGCCCTCTCGGACCTGACCGCCGGACTCGCTCGGAAGCTCGATGTGGCGACGCGTCAGATGGAGGAAACACCCCAGGCACTCACACTGGCAGGCCCCGAGCGATCCGGCAGGATCGCGGAAGGCCTCCTCCCTTTGCTGGAGCAGGCGGCTCGCGAACGAACGCCGGTGTCGCTGCTCTATCGCTCCCTGTGGAGCCGGCGGCAAACGTGGCGCGGCCTGGATCCGTACGCCGTGTTCCATCGGGAGAACACCTGGTACCTCGTGGGGCACTGCCACCTGCGCGACGAGCCCCGTACGTTCCGTCTCGATCGCATCGTGGAGGCCAAGCGCCTCGACGGCGCCTTCGATCGACCGCCGTTCGACCTCGATGCGTTCCTCAAGCAGACCTGGAGCGTGTATCGCGGCCGAACCCTTCACGATGTGATCATCCACTTCGATGCGTCGTTGGCGCCGCTCATCGAGCAAGGGGCGCACCACCCCGGCGAGCGCATCAGGAAGCTGAAGAACGGACGGTTGCAGTACCGCGTCACGATCTCGCACCTGGACGAGATCGCCCGCTGGATTGTGGGATTCGCCGGGACCGCTCGCGCGGTAGGGCCGCCGGCCCTCGTCGCACGGGTCACCGAGATCGCCGCCGGCGCCTACGAACGGCACGGCGATGGCGGTCGGCAGGCATCCAGCCGGCCGCGTTCGCAGCGCGACCTCCCCGGAATGCCGCCGGCCACTGACGACTCGCCCACCCGCCAGCCCGACTTGCTCTGAGCTGCTTGCCAGTCCAGCGCCGGGGGATCCGGCGGCGCGTTCTTCGCGACCGGCGGCAGCAACGATCAGACGGTCGAAATCCAGAGGAACCTCCAGGACCAACGTGAGTGCGAGGGACTGCGCGTGACCAACCGCGCGCGGCGCGCGCATTTCGTAGTGACCATGGATCGATCGGAGGGAGGATTCTCGAAGCGTGTGTTCGGATTCGCGGCCCGCGACAACAAGATCGCCCTGTTCGACGGATGGGGCGATCTGGTCTACAGCAACTCGACCCGCAGCGTGGGAAACGCCGTCAAGGACCGCCTGCCGGCGGGCGCTCGACACCTACCGCCGGTGGGTTACGGGAAGACGCCGACACTGACCGCAGCCCTACATCTTGCGGGACCCGCTGTTTCCACGGACGCAAACAACCGATACCATACGCAGGTGGTGTAGAGTTGCATTCGTTCTCGAGGCGGCCGCTCTACCAGACGATGCCCCGCCGCCGGAGGGATACGACGCATGAGGATGTTCACCATCACATACGACAACGGTGGCCGGGTTGCGACCGCGACCGTTCAGGGCACGGAAATCACGACCACGGACGAGAGTCTCTGCATCTGCGAGGACGGCACGCCTCTCGCGAGCTTCCCGAAGCAGAGTGTCCTGCACGTTACCAGCAACGGCCCGGGCGACAACCGGCCGGCGCCCGTGGTGGATGAGCTCGGCATGCCCCTCCGGAGCCTCCACAACGCGCGCGCCGAAGGCCGGGAGGATTACCGGAAGCGCCTGCGGAGCGCACTGGACCCGACGCCGACGCATGGGAGCACCGGTCGCGTCGCGCGTCGCACCCCGACCACCGGCGGGAGCCGGCGCGGGTACGTCGGCGGCGTGCCCACCGCCGGTCCGGGCGATTCCGTACCGTCGAGCGGCGCCCGCGCCAGGTAGCCGCACGGCCCTCTCTGCAGGGTCATTTCGGCCCGGGCTGACGGTTTGTCGCCCGCGGGCTCCATCGCCCTCCTTGGGCCAGAGCCCGACAGACCCCGCCGATCGGAGGCAAGAGGCATGCAGAGATTCCTGACGGTCACGCTTCTGCTTGCGCTGGCGCCGTCGCTCACCGCCTCGGGGCCGCCGGCGAGCAACTCGCAGGCCGCCGGCGATGGCAACTCGGCCGCTGAAGTCGCCGTGGTGACTTCCGGCGGTCTGGCCGCGGCCTACGATGCGCTCGCCCCACGGTTCGAGGCCCGGACGGACCTGCGGCTGGTCACTGCCTACGGAGCCTCCGGCGGCGGCGCTACCGATTCGATCCCGGCGAGACTGGAACGCGGGGAACGCTTCGACCTCCTGATCATGTCGCAGGCCGGCCTGAACGCACTTGCCGAACAGGGTCTGATCCGACCGGACACGCGGGTGGATCTGGCCAGCTCGTCGATCGGCATGGCGGTGCTCGAAGGCGCGCCGCTGCCGGACATCAGCACGCCGGAGGCGTTCGTGGCGACGCTGCTGGCGGCCGAATCCATCGGCTACTCCGCGAGCGTGAGCGGGACGTACGTCTCCACGGAGCTGTTCCCCAGGCTCGGGCTGGACGAGCAGCTCGCGCCGAAGAGCCGGCGCATCGTCAGCGAACGCGTGGCGGCGGTCGTGGCGCGCGGCGAGGTCGAGATCGGCTTTCAGCAGGTCAGCGAGATCCTCTCCATCGAGGGCGCCGCGTACGCCGGCCCGATTCCGGACGAGTATCAGAGAGTGACGACCTTCTCGGCGGGAATCGCGACGGACGCCGAGAATCCCGCCGGCGCGCAGAGGCTCATCGACTTCCTGTTGTCGGATGATGCGGCGGCGACCATCGCCGAGACGGGTCTCGAGCCGGTGGCGAGCGTGGACTGAGGGGACATGGCGCCCGGCGGAACACGCCCACTGCCAGGTCGGTGACGTGGCGAGCATTTAGCCGGATCCGGAACGCCGACCAATCACCGCCGGCTCTCGACAGTTTCAATGTTCGACCGCGCCCGGGATGCACGCGACGGCATGGAGACCGCACGGCGGCGCTACACGACCGCAGCGGTTCGGCAACGGCTGCACCAATGCGCGTTTCGAGAGCGCGTCCTCGCCGCCTACCGGCAGCAGTGTGCATTCTGCCGGTTCCGGCACGCGGAGCTGCTGGACGCCGCTCATATGTTGCCCGACACCGATGAGGGGGAACCCGTCGTGGCGAACGGCCTGGCGCTCTGCAAGCTCCATCACGCCGCCTTCGATCGCTACTTCCTCGGTGTCAGGCCCGACTACATCGTGCAGGTGCGTGACGACCTGCTCGGCGAGACGGACGGTCCCACGCTGGTACATGGGATCCAGGCCCTGCATGGGAACGCGCATCGCCGTGCCCAGGAGACCGACGCAGCGGCCGGATCAACACTTCCTGGAGATCCGCTACGAAACCTTCCGGCGCGCGTGAACGCCGCTCCGTTCGTCCGCAGACGATCCTCCGGGGCTCGGTGTCCTCCGGCGTTCGTCACGCCGGAAAGAGCCGCTTGACGGCGCACCTGAACCCCGGCAGCACGTCGCCGCCGGTCAACTCGCCATCCTCTTCGAGCACCTGCACGCCGTGCAGCGATCTGTACACGTGTACCCGCCTCGTCGCGGGCTCGACGATCCAGACCAGGCGTGTTCCCGCCGCGAAGTACTCGGCGATCTTGCCGACGCGGGCCGTCACCACGCCGTGCTCGCCGCCTGCGGGAGTCATGCGAACCAGATATCCGTCAACGAGTTCGTAGCGGTAGCCATCGTCCGGAAGCTCGAGCAGCCCCTCGGCCGTCATCAGCGAGCGCGGAGCCGGAATCGCCATCTGTCCTCACGAATACCGCGTTTGTCGCGCTACGAGGCACCGCCGGGCCGACCGGAACATCCCTGCCCGCCGGACAGGCGCCCGGCCGCCGGACGCCCGATCAGCTCGCGGGCACCGCCTCCATCAACAGCGCCAGGGCGCGCCGGAGCGCCTGCCCGCCGAACCGCGCGCCGCGGTAGTGGCCCTGCCGGACGACGACCAGGTCGTGCGAAGGAATGATCAGCGTCGTCTGACCGCCCGCCCCGGACATGTAGTACGCCTCGCGCGGGACCGGGAACGAGCCCGTCCCGTTGATCCAGAAGAAGCCGCCGTAGATCGGCCGGCCGTCGGCCTCCCAGGCGGGCGCGACGGTGCTGACGAAGTCGGCGAAGCCCTCCGGGAGAATCCGCTCGCCGTTCCAGACGCCGTCCTGCAGGTACAGGTTGCCGAGCCGCGCCCAGTCGCGGGCGGGGGCGAGCTCATAGCCCTGCAGCAGGTAGTTGCCGTAGGGGTCGGTCTCGAGCACGAATCCGCGGACGCCGATCCTGTCGAAGAGCTCACGCTGCGGGAACGACAGGTACTCGTCGCCGCGCCCCTCGACGCCGAGCCGGACGAGGTAGTTGGTCAGCACGGGGTCTGAGTTGCGATAACGGCCGATGGTGTTCGGCGGCCACTGCTGGGGCCGGGTCGCCGCCCATTCGAAGGAATTCGCCGAGCCCGTGTAGACGTAGAGATGGTCGGGATAACCGAGCGCCGGATCGAGATCCGGGTCGGCGACGCCGCGGAACCGGACGCCGCTCGACATGCGCAGGATGTCCGCGATGCGGATCTCCTGGCGGGGATCCCCGGGCGTCTGCCACTCCGGCACCGGCGCGGGCTGGTAGAGCTCGTAGACGCCCTGCTGAATCAGCACGCCCATCAGGGTCGCGGTCAGGCTCTTCCCCATCGACCAGCTCTCGAGCGGCGTGTGCATGGTGATGCCGGGACCGTAGCGCTCGCCTATGATGCGTCCCTTGTGGGTCACGACGAACGCGGCGGTCAGCCCCTCGGGGGGATCGAAGGCGGCGTCGACGGCCTGCTGCACCTTGTCGGCGTCGATCTCGGCGGGCAGCGGCGTGTCGGGCAGCACGTCGCCCATCGGCCACGGCGTGGTCGCCGGATCGGGCAGGGTGCTCCGGATGTCGATGGGCTCGAAGAAGACATCGTCCTCGCCGACCGGCAGGGTCACGCAGCCGTGATCGCCGTTCAGCTTCGCGGTGCGAACCACGCCGTTCGGCAGGGTCAGGTGGATCCGTCGCTGGTCGTTGTCGACCTCGCGGTTGGTGACGTGGCGCCGGTGCTCGTAGGGCCCGCTGAAGAACCCGACGCTCTCGGCCGCGAAGTCCGCGTCGAGACCGGTGACGAAGACGGCCGAGCAGAGCGTCTTGGCGAAGCCGGAGATCGCCGGGCGGGGCGACGTACTCGGTGTCGAGCTCGGCCTCCGCGGCGCGCGCCAGCATCGCCGCGCGCTGGTCCTCCTGCTCGCCGCCGGCCGTAGCCGGCGCGGCGGACAGGGTGCTCCACGCAAACAGGAGACCGATCGTCACGGCGGCCACACCGAGCAGCCACGCCTCGATTCTCTGCATAGACGCTCGATACTTCGCATCCATCCCGGCCTCCTCCTGCTCTGGCAACCCTGCGCGGGGTTTCAGCACCGACTGCTCGCGTGAGAGGCAAGCGTAGCACGCGCGTGCGCCGGGCCGCCGCCGCGTTCCCTTCCCGCTGGGCGGCGACCGCGTTGACGGGCCGCGGTTCCCGTTGACGACGGGGCGCGGCGGGCAGAGTGCTACAATGCGAGCCGCTCAACAGGCCTTTTCCCGAGGAGTTGCCATGTTCCCAGCACGCCGCGTTTCCCGGACGTTCGCCGCCGTCCTCGTGCTCACGCTCGGCCTGTCCGCTGCCGCCGGGGCCCAGGTGCTGGATGCTCCCGACCCCGCCCAGATGGAGGACGCGCCGGATCTGGGGTACCGTCCCGTCCCCCACGGGCTGCAGATTCCGGACGACCTCGAGATGGGTGCGCCGTCCAGCGTCGGCTGGACCTCCATGAACCGGATCCTCGTCTTCAACCGGGGCCCGAACCCGCTGATGGAGTTCGAGCCGGACGGCACCTTCGTGCGCTCCTGGGGCCAGGGCCAGTACGACCGGCCGCACGGCATGCGCATCGATTCCGAGGGCCACATCTGGACCACCGACGTCAACGCCGACACGGTACGGAAGATGAATCCGGAAGGCGAAGTCCTCCTGACCATCAATCCCGACGACACGCCGCTGATGAACGAGCCGACCGATCTCGCCATCGGCCTCGAGGGCGAGATCTTCGTGCTCGTCGGCCATGGGAGCGGGGAGCCGCACGTGTTGAAGTTCGACCCCGAGGGCGAGCTGCTGAAGTCGTGGGGCGAGCAGGGAACCGGCCCCGGCCAGTTCGACACGCCGCACTCGGTCGTCATCGACACCGAGGGGATGGTCTACGTCGCCGACCGGCAGAACCGACGGATCCAGATCTTCGACAGCGAGGGCAACTACGTCAAGGAATGGGCCTACAAGGGGCTCCCGTGCGGGCTCTACATCCATTCCGACGGCACGATGTACATGGTCAGCGGCTTCGCCGGCGAGATCCTCCAGCTCGACGAGACAACGGCCAGCCCGGCCGCGGCCTCGGGGAGTTCGGCGAGGCCCACTACATGACGCTGGCGCCGAACGGCGACATCTTCGTCGCCGACACGGTGCGGCCGGAGCTCCACAAGTACGTGAAGCAGTAGGGCCGCCGCAGCAACGCGTTCCCGGGCGCCGTTCATCGCGACGGCGCCCGCCCCCACCCTGCCGCTGACCACCGGCGTGAGGAGCATCCGCCGGACAAGCTCCTGACGGGATTGTGGCGGTGCCGAGGGGCGCCGATCTGGTCCAGGGCATCGAACCGTCGGCCTCGGTGGCCGCGGCCATCCGCCTGCATATCGCGGCACAGGCCG
>JAGWAH010000007.1:17816-61131 GCA_021296515.1 Acidobacteriota bacterium
ATGGCCGTAAAGTCGGCGTGTGGCTGTTCGAACCAGCCGAGGAAGGCGGCGGAGCAACTGTGCAAGAGGTGGCACTGGACGCCGATACCGGCCTCTACCCGTCCGGATTCGACGCGGTCGCGGCGAAGCTCCACAACGACTGGGCTCAGATCTCGGACAGGTAAGGTAAGCTGCCTCCCCGTGGGTTCCCGACGCAAGCTGCCCATCGGCATCCAGACCTTCCGCACGATCCGTGAGGAGGGCTGCTACTACGTCGACAAGACCCCCTACGTCCGGCGGCTGATCGAGGAAGGCTCCCACTACTTCCTCTCGCGCCCCCGGCGCTTCGGCAAGAGCCTCTTCCTCGACACGCTGAAGGAGCTGTTCGAGGGCAACGAGTCGCTGTTCGACGGTCTGGACATCCACGGCCGCCACGACTGGTCGATCCGCCACCCGGTGCTGCGGCTCAGCTTCGGTGCTGGCGATTTCGAACAGCCGGGCTTCCTTGAGGCCAGCGTCATGGAGAAGCTGGCCGCCGCCGAGGCCGAAGCGCAGGTGACCACCGACTACGCCACGGCCACCGGGCGCTTCGCCGCGCTGCTCTCGGTGCTGCACCGCCGGACCGGACAGCGGGTCGTGGTGCTGGTGGACGAGTACGACAAGCCGATTCTGGATGCGCTGGAGACGCCGCACATCGCCCGCGCCAATCGGAACTTCCTCCGCGGCCTCTATTCGGTGGTCAAGGACAGCGGCGCCCACGTGCAGTTCACGTTCATTACCGGTGTGAGCAAGTTCTCGAAGGTGAGCCTGTTCTCCGGACTCAACAACCTCCGCGACATCACCCTGGACCCGCGCTACTCCGGCATCTGCGGTTACACCGAAGCGGACCTGGACACCGTGTTCGCGCCGGAGCTGCCCGGACTCGACCGGGACGAGATCCGCCGCTGGTACAACGGCTACGGCTGGCTCGGAGAGGAAAGGGTCTACAATCCGTTCGACATCCTCCTGCTGTTCGACAGCCGCAAGTTCGCCGCCCACTGGTTCGAGACCGGCACGCCCAGGTTCCTGGTCGAAACGCTTGTCGAACGAGGGGTGGGCTCCTTCGCACTGGAGGGGATGGCCGGTACCGACGAACTGCTGTCCACCTTCGACGTGGGCGACATGGCGACGGAAGCGCTGCTGTTCCAGACCGGCTACTTGACGATCCGGGACCACGAGCGCGCCGGCGGTCGGGTCGTGTACGGGCTGGGCTATCCCAACCAGGAGGTGCGGCAGAGCCTGAACGACAGCCTGTCGCGGTACCTGGCCGGGGATTCGACGCGCCAGACGGCGAACAGCATCCGGCTCCACCAGTTGTTGAAAGCCAACGACTTCACCGGGCTGAAGACGCTGTTCCACGCGTTCTACGCCAGCATCCCCCACCAGTGGTATTCCAACAACGACATCGCCAATTTCGAGGGGTACTACGCGAGCGTCTTCTATTCATACTTCGCGGGACTGGGTCTGGACGTGGAGGTCGAGGACAGCACTAGCCACGGGCGTCTGGACATGGCGGTGCGCTTCAACGGGCACGTGTACCTGTTCGAGTTCAAGGTAGTGGAGATGGCGCCGGAAGGCGCCGCGATGGCGCAGTTGAAGGCACGGCGGTACGCGGACAAGTACCGACACCTGGGTCAGCCAATTCACCTGATCGCGGTAGAGTTCAGCAGGGAGACCCGCAACCTTGCTGCGTTCGAAGTAGAGCTTGCGGCGTAATGCGGCCGTGGCACTTCATGGCTGAAGACACCCGTCCCCGAGCGCATCACGCCGTAGACGCGAGTGCGCGGCGCTGCAAACTACCGGCGGCGCCTCCGTCGCGTCGGATCCTCCATCCCCAACTGCGCCCAGAAGTCGCGGCCGAGATCGAAGCCGAGCGTCGTGTCGGCGCCGAGCGCCTCGAGGACTTCTCCCGTCTCCTCGTGCCGATAGAAGGACCCCGCGCGGCAACCATCCAGGGCGTCTGCCCGCGCAGGTTGATCACGTCCATCTCGGCGCCCTGCTCCACCAGGTACGGGGCGATGAGCGTGCCCCCCATGTAGACGGCGCCGTGCAGCGGGGTCTGGCCGGCGTCGTTCACCGCGTTGACATCGAGCCCGAGATCCAGGCAGTACTTCGTCGCCTCGAACGCGCGCCGCTGCAGCGTCTCGTAGTAGGCGGGATAGGAGCGCACGCCGTACTTGTCCTGCCCCTCCACGTAGTCGGCGCCGGCCGCGACCATCAGTGCGGTCGTGTTGTCGTCGGCGGTCAGGAACGGGTCGGCGCCCGCCTCCACCAGGATGCGCATGCTCTCTACGTCGCCGAAGCTCGCCGCGAGCAGAAACGGCGTCGAGCCTATCGTGGTCGGGGTCAGGCCGTTGTCCTGCGTGATGCGGCGCGACACGAGCGGCAGTGGCTTCTCGAGGCGCGCGTCGGGATCCGCGCCCGCATCGAGCAGCGCCCGGACCACGTGCGGCATCTCGCGCTGGACCGCCGCGTGCAGCGGCGTGCGTCCCGCCCCGTCGTGGTTGGGGTCGGCCCCGCGCGCAAGGAGAAAGTGCGCCATCTCGGCGTGGCCGCTGTCGATGGCGACAAGCAGCGCCGAAGCCTCGGTGTCCTCCTTGAACAGGGCCCGCGCGTTGGTGTCGCCGCCGATGCCGTCCGGGGCCGCCTCGTTGATGGCGGCGCCCGCGGCAAGCAGCAGCCGGGCCAGATCGACGTTGCCCTGCTGCGCGGCGAACAGCAGCGGGGTGAAGCCGTTGGCCGAGCGCACCGTCGCGCCGCCGCCCGTCTCGAGCAGGACGCTCGCCACCTGCGGCTGGTTCTCGGCAATCGCCCACATCAGCGCGGTCTGGCCACGGGTCTTCTCGGCATCCGTCGGATCAGCCCCCGCGCGCAGCAACCGACGGACGACCTCCACCTGACCGACGCGCGCCGCGGTCATCAGTGGCGTCACCCCGCTGGCCCGCGCGACGTTCGGATCGGCCCCGGCCTCGAGCAGCAGCTCGACCATCGCGACGCTCGCGTTGAGGCAGGCCAGCGCCAACGGCGTCAACCCGTGGTCGTCGGCGGCGTCCACGTCGGCGCCGGCGCCGACCAGCAGTGCGGCCACGTCCAGCAGGTCGCGGTGGGCCGCCCAGTGGAGCGCGGTGGCGCCGTCTCCCTGCGGCTCGTCGACGTCGGCGCCGGCGGCCAGCAGCCGCTCCACGCGGCCGGGATCCGCCAGCTTGACCGCGTCGATCAGGGGCAGGTCGACGGCCGCGGGCGCGGGCGCCGCCCCGAGTGGTCCCACGGCCAGAAAGGCAACGATGATCGGCAGGATCCGCATGGCTGGACATCCCCCTCCGCGCAAGACGCTTCTTGACACCCCCGAAACATCGTCATGATAATGCACTCTTACTCGACACGCGTCTCGCGGAATTCGCGCGCAGCCGGACGGCCCATGAGATTTCACCTCCCCGTACGCCGCCTGCGACCGCTCGTCTCCCTGTGCATGCTCGCCGCGCTAGGCGCACCTGCGGCGGTCGCCGCGCAGGCTGCGGCGCCGGCGGATCCGGCGGCCGAGCATGGCCGGGTGCTCCGGCGCTACTGCGTCGGCTGCCACAACGACCGGACGCTGACCGCCGGACTGACGCTCCAGAGCCTCGACCTCGCCCGCGTCGGCGAGCTGGCCCACGAGACCGAGATCTGGGAGAAGGTCGTCCGCAAGCTCGGCACCCGCTCGATGCCGCCCGCGGACCGGCCGCGGCCGGACGAGGCGACCTACGACGAGCTGACGGCCTGGATCGCCGGCCGTATCGACGCCGCCGCCGCCGAGCGTCCCGATCCGGGCCGCCGCCACGCCGTGCACCGGCTGAACCGCGCCGAGTACGCCAACGCCATCCGCGACCTGCTGGCGCTCGACATCGACGAGCGGACGCTGCTGCCGCCGGACGATTCCGGCTTCGGCTTCGACAACATCGCCGACGTGCTGTCGGTCTCGCCGATGCTGACCGAGCGGTACCTGGCCGCATCGCGCAAGATCGCCCGGCTGGCGGTCGGCGATCCGCTCCTGCAGCCGACCACCGAGGCCTTCGAGGTCGACAAGAACCTGCGCCAGAACGAGCGCGTGAGCGATGCGCTGCCGTTCGGCTCGCGCGGCGGGCTGGCCGTCGAGCACTACTTCCCGGTGGACGGCGAGTACGTCGTGAAGATATTCCTCCTGCGGACCTACGACGGGCGTGTCCGCGGGCTGCTGGAGCCGCATACGCTGGAGGTCCGGCTCGACGGCGCGCTCATCGAGTCCCTGACGGTCGGCGGCCCGGTCTTCGACGCGGACGGCAACCCCACGCGCCGCGACCTGCGGAACGTCCCCGACGACGGCCAGGAAGTACGGTTCGCGGCGCCGGCCGGACCGGCGACGCTGGCCGTGAGCTTCGTGGACCAGCAGGCGTACCTGGAGGGCATGCGGCGCCCCGACTACCGCGTCACCAGCTACGAGTACGCCGGCGACCAGACGGTCCCGCCGGGCATCGGCAGCGTGGAGCTGCGGGGGCCGTACCACGTGACCGGGCGCGGCGACACGCCCAGCCGGCAGCGGATCTTCACGTGCCGCCCGACCACGGCGGCGGATGAAGTCCCCTGCGCGACCGAGATTGTCACCCGCCTCGCCCGGCGAGCGTTCCGCCGCCCGGTGACCGCCGGCGACACCGAGATGCTGCTCGGCTTCTTCGAATCGGGCCGCGCGCGGGGCGACTTCGACGCGGGCATCGAGATGGCGCTGCGGCGCATCCTGGTCAGCCCGGACTTTCTCTTCCGGCGCGAGACCGACGCAGCCGACGTCGGCCCGGGCGAGCCGTACGCCATCACCGATCTGGAGCTGGCGTCGCGGCTCTCGTTCTTCCTCTGGAGCAGCATTCCCGACGACGAGTTGCTCGATGTCGCCGAACGCGGCCGACTCCGGGAAGCGGAGGTGCTCGGCGCCCAGGTCCGGCGGATGCTGGCCGACCCGCGCACGGGCGCGCTGGTCGACAATTTCGGCGGGCAGTGGCTGTATCTGCGCAACATGCCCCTGGTGACCCCCGATCCGCAGGCGTTCCCCGAGTTCGACACGAACCTGCGCGAGGCGATGGCCCGCGAGATGACGCTGTTCCTCGACAGCCAGATCCGCGAGGACAGCAGCGTGCTGGATCTGCTGACCGCCGACTACACGTTCGTCAACGAACGGCTGGCCGACCACTACGGCATGCCCAGCATCTACGGGAACCACTTCCGGCGCGTCGAGCTCGGCGGGCCACAGGCCGTCCGCCGGGGGCTGCTCGGCAAGGGCAGCCTGCTGACCGTGACCTCGTACGCGCATCGCACGTCCCCGGTGCTGCGCGGCAAGTGGCTGCTGGAGAACATCCTCGGCACGCCGCCGCCGCCGCCGCCGCCCGACGTTCCCGCGCTCGAGGAGAACGACGAGGCGGGCGTCGCCCCGCGGTCGGTCCGCGACCGGCTGGAGCAGCACCGCGCCAACCCGGTCTGCGCGAGCTGCCACCGGATCATGGATCCGCTCGGCTTCGCGCTCGAGAACTTCGACGGGGTCGGGCGCTGGCGCGACGTGGGCGAGGACGGCACGCCGATCGACGCCAGCGGGACGCTGACCGACGGCTCGCCGGTCGACGGCCCCGGCACGTTGCGGCAGGCGCTGCACGGCCGGGGCGAGAACTTCGTCACGACGGTGGCCGAGAAGCTGTTGACCTACGCGATCGGACGCGGAGTGGAGTCGTTCGACGGACCCGCCGTCCGGAGCATCGTGGACGCGGCGGCCGGCGAGGGGTATCGTTGGTCAGCCCTCGTCGAGGGCATCGTCCGGAGCACGCCGTTTCAGATGAGGAGATCAGCGGAAGGACTCGCTTCCCCGCCGAACGTTCCTGCGCGGCGTCGGCGCCTCGCTGGCGCTGCCGCTGCTCGACAGCATGGTCCCGGCGTTCGCGGCCGTGCGCAGCTCCGCGGCGAAACCGGTCCCGCGGCTGTTCACCGGCTACGTGCCGAACGGCGTGATCATGGACCAGTGGACGCCGGCGGCCGAGGGCGCCCTGACCGACCTGCCCGCGACGCTGCAGCCCCTGACCCCCTTCAAGGACAAGCTACTGATCGTCAGCGGCCTCGCCGACGCGCCCGCCTTCCCGCTGCCCGGCGAAGGCACCGGCGACCACGTGCGCGCCGCCGCGACGTTCCTCACCGGCGTGCATCCGAAGAAGACCGACGGTCCGGACATCCGCGGCGGCACGTCGATGGACCAGATCGCGGCCGGCGTGCTGGGCAGGGAGACCGTCCTCGCCTCGCTGGAGCTCGCCATCGACCCGAACGAGCTGATTGGCGCCTGCGAGGCGGGCTGGAGCTGCGCCTACGCCAACACCCTGTCGTGGCGCAATCCGACCAACCCGCTCCCGATGGAGAACCAGCCGCGCGCCGTCTTCGAGCGGCTGTTCGGCGACACCGACGACACGACGCCCGAGGCGCGGCTGGCGCGGATTCAGGAAGATCGCAGCATCCTCGACTCTCTCGTGCACGAGGTGGCCGACTTCCAGCGCGTGCTGGGGCCGGACGACCGGACCAAGGTGACGCAGTACCTCGACGCCATCCGCGACATCGAGCGGCGCATCCAGCTCGCCGAGGCGCAGAGCCACCGCGAGCTGCCGGAGCTGGCGCGGCCCAGCGGCGGCATCCCCGACACCTTCGAAGAGCACGCCCGGATGATGATCGACCTGCAGGTGCTCGCGTTCCAGGCCGACCTGACCCGCGTCATCACGTTCATGATGTCGCGCGAGGTGAGCCCGCGGACCTATCCCGAGCTGGGCATCCCGGATCCGCACCACGGGCTGTCGCACCACCAGAACCGCCCCGAGCAGATGGCCAAGCTGGCCAAGCTCAACCAGCACCACATCTCGCAGATCGGCTACTTCATGGACAAGCTGGCGGCCACGCCGGACGGCGACGGCACGCTGCTCGACCAGGTGCTGATCCAGTACGGCTGCGGGATCAGCGACGGCAACCAGCACCTCCACGTGAACCTCCCGGTGCTCGTGGCGGGCGGCGCGGCCGGCCGCGTCGAGGGCGGGCGGCACATGCGGGTGGCCGAGGAGACGCCGCTGACGAACCTGCAGCTCGCCGTGCTCGAGAAGCTCGGCGTGCCGACGGAGAAGCTGGGTGACAGCACCGGCGTCGTGAAGCACCTGTCGGGGGTCTGATCCATCGACGCCGCCGCGACAGGCATCGCCTCGCACGACCGGATAGGGCGCCGCCGGGCCGACCTGGCTCGGCGGCGTGTCGTGTACAGTCGTGATCGGAGTCGGCGGACGATGCGGCCGGAAGCTACGCCCGGTCTGTGACCAACCCCGACCACCCCGCCATGATCCAGGCCGATGGCCTCACCAAGCGCTACGGCGACGCGACCGTCGTCGACGGCTTCAGCCTGAACGTGAAGGCGGGCGAGCTGGTCGTCCTGCTCGGCGGCTCGGGCTCGGGCAAGACGACCACCCTCAAGATGATCAACCGGCTGATCGAACCGACGGCCGGTTCCGTGCGGCTCGACGGCGTCGACACGGCCGAGCTGCCGCCGCACGAGTTGCGGCGGCGCATCGGGTACGTTTTTCAGCGGATCGGCCTGTTCCCCCACATGACGGTCGGCGAGAACGTGGCGGTGACGCCGGGGCTGCTCGGGTGGCCCCTCGAGCGGACCGCGGCGCGAGTGGACGAGCTGCTCGAGCTCGTGGAGCTGGATCCCGCCCTGCGCGACCGGCGGCCGAGCGAGCTGTCGGGCGGGCAGCAACAACGGGTCGGGGTGGCGCGCGCGCTGGCCGCCGAGCCCCGCGTCATGCTTCTGGATGAACCGTTCGGGGCGCTCGACCCGGTCACCCGCGAGCGGCTGCAGCAGTCGTTCCTGCGCATACGGACGAGGCTCGCGCTGACGACCGTCTTCGTGACCCACGACATGACCGAGGCCCTGACCCTCGCGGACCGCATCGGCGTCATGCACGACGGCCGTCTGCTGCAGCTCGGCACGCCCCGCGACCTGCTCACGCGCCCCGCCGACGACTACGTCGACCGCCTGATGAGCACACCGCGAAGGCAGGCGGCCGTCGTCGACGCCCTGATCGGCGGGACGACCGCCGAGGCCCGTTCATGACCGAGCTGCTCGCACTGCTGCCGTCGTACCTGACCGCGCACCTGCAGCTCACGCTGCTGGCGTTGCTGCTGAGCGCCGGCATCAGCGTGCCGCTGGGCATCGCGGCCAGCCGCATCACCTGGCTCGAGCAGCCGTCCCTGGCCCTGGCCGGGATCATCCAGACCGTCCCCAGCCTGGCCCTGCTCGCCGCCATGGTGCCCGTGCTCGCCGCCCTCGACCTGCAGAGCATCGGGTTTCTGCCGGCCATCGTCGGCCTGACGCTCTATGGTGTGCTCCCGGTGCTGCGCAACACCGTGACGGGCATCGCCGGCGTCGACCCCGCGCTCCGGGAAGCGGCCCGCGGCGTAGGCATGACCGCCCGGCAACAGTTGCTGCTGGTGGAGTTGCCGCTGGCTATGCCGGTCATCGTCGCGGGCATCCGCACCGCGACGGTCTGGGTGGTCGGCATCGCGACGCTGTCGACGCCGGTGGGAGCGACCAGCCTCGGCAACTACATCTTCAGCGGACTGCAGACCCGCAACTACGCCGCGATCCTCGTCGGGTGCGTGGCCGCTGCCGGCCTGGCTCTGCTGCTCGACGGACTGGTGCGGGCCATCGAGGTCGGTCTCGTGCGGCGCCGGCGCGGGCGTCTGGCCGCGGCGCTGGGAGCCGTCGCAGTGCTCTACGCCTACGCCGGGATCACGCTCGCGGCCCCGTTGCTCGGCGATCGGGAGCGGCCGATCGTCGTCGGCGCCAAGAGCTTCACCGAGCAGTACATCCTGAGCGCCGCGATCGCGGGCTGGGTCGAACGCGAGACCGGCCGGCCGACCGCGCTGCTGCAATCGCTCGGCTCGCTCGTGGCCTTCGACGCCGTCGACACCGGTGAGGTGGACGTCTACGTCGACTACACCGGCACCATCTGGGCGAACGAGATGGGACGGGCGCAGATCCGAGCGGGGCGAGCCGAGATGCTCGACGGCGTCCGCGACTTCCTGGAGGACGGGCACGGCATGACGCTCGCGGCGACGCTGGGGTTCGAGAACACGTACGCCCTGACCGTGCGCGCGGAGCACGCGGAGCGCCTGGGCCTGCGGACCATCGGCGACCTGGCGGATCACGCGCCGCGGCTGGCCATCGGCGCCGACGTCGAGTTTTTCGCCCGCCCGGAATGGCCGGCGGTCCGCGACACCTACGGGCTGGATTTCCGGGAAGAGCGCGCCATGGACGCGTCGCTCATGTACCAGGCCGCGGCGACCGAGGAGGTCGACGTGATCAGCGCCTATACGACGGATGGGCGGATCGCGGCCTACGACCTGCGCGTGCTCGAGGACGACCGCGGCGCGATCCCGCCCTACGATGCGATCCTGGTTGCCGGCGCCCGACTCGCCGCGGAGGCACCGGACGTGCTCGACGCGCTGGCGCGTCTCGAAGGCGCCATCGACGCGGAGCGGATGCGCAGCATGAACCTGCGGGTCGACGAGCGGGGGGAAGACCCCGCGACGGTGGCGGCGGCGTTCGTCGAGACACTGTCCAACGACCGCGCTCCGTGAGCGGTCCCGTTGTCGACCGCAAGACGCGCCACTGAGGGTGAGGCGACCCGTCGGCAAAGCATCCACGGCGTGCCCGGCGAGCAGAACGCACGGGCGACCGGGGCCTGCGAGGAGCACACGCATGCCGATTCTGGAATACCTGGGACTGGCCGGCGCCCGCGAAGATGCGTCGCGCGAGGCCGACGTCGTCCGCCACATCGTCGGCGAGCTGGAAGCGTTGCCGGAAGACCGCGCCCGCTACCTCGCAACGTTCGCCTGGGTGCTCGGCCGCGCCGCCCACGCAGACTCCCACGTGAGCGACGACGAGACACGGAAGATGGAGGACATCGTCCGCGTCCTCGGGCATCTGCCCGAGGCGCAGGCGGTGCTGGTCGTGGAGATGGCCAAGCACCAGGTGCGCCTGTTCGGGGGCACCCAGAACTACGCGGTGACACGCGGCTTCCGCGAACTCTCGACCCCCGAGCAGCGCGTCGAGCTGCTCGAGTGCGTCTTCGCCGTCTCGGCCGCCGACGAGTCGATCACGGTCGTCGAAGAGGGCGAGGCCCGCAAGATCTCGACCGAGCTCGGACTCGACCACGCCGAGTTCGTTCGCGCCCGCGCCGCCTACGTGGAGCACCTCGAGGCTCTGAAGACGCTACGCGGCAGGCGCCCGCCCCTTGCGCGTTGAGACCGACACGGCCGGATTCGCATCGAGCATCACCGCCAGCCAGCGCAGGTCGGCGGTGTTCTCCAGGGCGATCTTGACGACCATGGTGAGGGGGACCGAGAAGAGCATCCCGACCGGCCCCCAGACCCAGCCCCAGAAGACGAGGGACACGAAGACCACGAGGGTCGAGAGTCCGAGGCGCCGGCCGAGAAGCGTCGGCTCGATCAGGTTCCCGAACGCGACGTTCACCAGCAGGTACCCCGCCGCGATGATCACGGCCGGACCGGGTCCGAGTTGCAGCAGCGCCAGCAGCACGGCCGGAATCGCCGCGAAGATGGAGCCGAGGGTCGGAATGAAGTTGAACATGAAGGCGACGACGCCCCACAGCAAGGGAAAATCGAGCCCCATGATCGCAACCCAGATCCCGACGATGACCCCGGTGGCCGCACTGACGGTGGCCTTGGTGACGAGGTAGGTCTGGATCTGGGCGGAGATGCGCCCGAGGTGTCCGAACGGGTCGGGTCCCGCCCCGAACGCGAGCTTGATCTTCGCAGTGAAGCCTGCCGCCTCGAACAGGATGAAGACCACGGTCAGGAACACCAGAAAGGCGTTGGAAAGAAAGGCGCCGATCGTCCGTACCGTGTTGCCGATGATCGCGCCGGTGTTGCCGATGATCGCGCCGATCGTGTCGGCGGTTCCGAATGCCGCGAGCGAGGCCGATTGCCACTCTTCCCGCAACTCCTCCACCGGCAGGCCGAGGGTTGCGCCCAGCGCGGTGACGGAGGTCGCCAGATCGCCGACCCGGGCGCGGTAGCGGGGAATCACCTCCGTCAACTGGTTGACCGACTGCGCCAGCAGCGCCACCAGGATCCCGATGACCGAGGCGACCGCCAGGACGGTCAGCAGAACGGCCAGCGGTTTCGGGACGCGCATGCGCACCAGCCAGTTCATCAGCGGCACGTTCACTACCGCGAGAAATACGGCGATCAGAAAGGGCAGGATGAGGGCGGCTGCGGCGCGCAGGCCGGCGATGACGATGACGATGCAGGCCGCGGCGACGAGGAATCGCAGGCCGGCGTCGCGGCGCTGGCGCGGCTCAGGGCTCATGGCGCGGCTCGGGGCTCATGGCGCGTCGAAGAGGGTCAGCGCGAATGCCGCGGCGGGCTCGATCCACTGTGCGCCGTACGCGAATCCGGCGCGCGCGGCCATGTCCACCACGTCATCCGGGCGGTACTTGTGCGAGCTCTCGGTCCAGATCGTCTCTCCCTCGGCGAACCGGATGCAATGATCGGCGCCCGGAAGACAGACGGTCTGCTCCGCCTGACTGACGAGATAGGACTCGACGCGCGACTCCTGCGCGTTCCAGACGACGCGGTGCGCGAACTGCTCGATCTCGAAGTCGGCGTCGAGCTCGCGGTTCAGGCGGACGAGGAGATTGCGGTTGAACGCCGCCGTCACTCCCAGCGGATCGTCGTAGGCGAGCATCAGCTCCTGCTCCGGCTTGACGAGATCCGTGCCGAGCAGGAGACTGTCGCCCGGCCGCAACGCCGCGCCGACGTCGGCGAGGAAGCGATCCGCTTCGCTCGGGGCCAGGTTGCCGATGTTCGACCCGAGAAACAACACCATGGCCGAGCGGCCCGGCTGGAGCTCGGCGACGGCGGCGCGCAGGCCGTCGGCGTACGAGCCCCGGTGGCCGCGCACCGCGATCGACGAATGGCGCGCGAGGGTCCGGCCGGCGCGGGCCAGCGCCGTCTCCGAGATGTCGATCAGATGGACCGTCGCCGCTCGATCCTGCGCGGCCAGACCCGCGGTCAGGATGGCGAGCTTCTCGCCGTTGCCGCCGCCGAGCTCGACCAGCGTGGCGGGATCGTCGAGCCGCGCGAGGATCGCATCGCGCTCCCGTGTCAACAGAGCGCGCTCGCCGCGCGTGATCGGGTACCAGGGCAGCTCGCAGATGGCCTCGAACAGGTGCGACCCGAGCGCGTCGTACAGGTACTTCGCCGCCAGACGCTTGGGCGATCTCGTGAGCCCCTCGACCACGTCGCGTGCGAGAGCCTCGTCGCGGGTCGCCTGCCCCGCCGCCGCGGGGCGGTCGGATACCGCTTCCAGCGCCGTCACTGCGTGTCTCCGGCGCAGCGGAAAGTCGCGTACGCGTACGGATAGTGCGGCCGGAACCAGTTCCGGAAGCTGCGGCGCACGAGACCGCGCGCGGTGGCCGGCGATGCCCCCTTGACCACGAAGTGCTCGCCGTCGAAGAAGTCCGCGGAGTACTCGGGATAGGAGGCCATCGCCTCGAACCCGGGAAAACCGGCGAACGGCGTGGACGTCCATTCCCAGCCGTTGCCGGCGAGATCGTGCACACCCCAGGCGCTCGCACCCGCCGGGAAGGAGCCCACCGGCACCGGATCCCGGTAGCGGAAATCGAAGTTGCCCCGGGTTTCATCCGGCGGCGCAGCGCCCCAGGGGTGCGCCCGTTCGGATCCGTCCGGCGTTCCGAAGGCGGCCCGGTGGTACTCGGCTTCGGTCGGCAGCCGCCGCCCCTTCCAGCGCGCGAAGGCGCTCGCCTCGTCGTGCGTCACGTAGACCGGCCACCCCTGCGGCAGCGGCACGCGGCCGAACATGCCGCGCCAGAACCAGTCGCCGTCCGAACGTTCCCAGAACAACGGGTACGCGCGCCCGGCCTCCTGGCGCCGCCGCCACGCCGCTGGCGACCACAGCGCGGGGTCGTCGTACCCGAGGTACTCGGCGTTGGTCACATCGTGCACGTCTATCGCGAACGCGGGAACGTCGACGCGGAGGAACGGAAACTCGTTGTCCCAGCCGAAGCGGACCTGCGTCGTCGAGGCGCCGAGCGTGGCGCGGCCGGCCGGGATCGTCACCATCTCGCGCCGAGCAGGAGCGGACTCGGCCACCCCGGCCGGCTCGTACCCGGCGGGACGCCGCTTGAAGCGCGGATCGAGACGGTGCCACATGTAGAGCAGCGTCTCCTGGTGCATCTCCTCGTGCTCCAGGATCGTGAAGACGCCCTGGCCGCGCCGCAGCACGGGGTTCTCTTCGCCCTCGACAGGGGCGGATGCGAGCGCGGACAGGATGGCGTCGTCGGCCTGCTCCGCGTAGCGGCGCACGGCGTCCCGGGACGGCCAGCTCCGGACAGCCGACGCCGAGGCGGCCGTCCCGTCAGCGGGGTCGATCCCGCGCGCGAACAGCACCTCCAGGTCGCCGTCGACACCGGGATGCCCGAGCCCGCGCTTCAGAAAGGCGTTCACGGCGAACGCGGGAATATGACCGTCATAGAAGACGACGGGATGCCGGAGCGGGATCGGCTGCTCGTAGTAGGCGTCCGGCGTGAGCATCTCGAAGAGCTCCCGCGTCCGGTTCCGATTCTCGCGATAGGCCTGAATCACCTGCCGGCGATCGACGACCCCGGCGCCGGACGGCGCAACCTGCATCAAGGCAACCTCCCGAATCGAGCCATGCTTCCCATGATCGTACCAGAACGGGACACGCCGGACGCAGGCGGCGCGCCGGGCTGGTATGCTAGTCTGATCCGCGGCAGCGGCGCCCACGGCTCCACCCCGCGCCGGCGAACGACGCGAAAGTGGCGGAACTGGCAGACGCGCCGGATTTAGGATCCGGTAGCCGCAAGGCTATGGGGGTTCGAGTCCCCCCAGACCGCAACGCAGCCTCGGTGCCGTCGGCGGGACCAGCGGCCCGCCGGGGGTTGGAGCTGCCGGCAGTACACGATGACGACGGCGATGAAATCGGAACTGAGGGACGTCGGCGCGTGCCGCAAGGAGCTGGCCGTCGAGATCCCGGCGGCCACGGTCGACGGGGCGATCGACCGCATCTCGAGACGCTACGGCAAGTCGGCCAAGGTGCAGGGATTCAGGCCGGGCAAGGTGCCCGCCAGGGTCGTACGGGTGCGCTTCCACGATCAGATCCTCCGCGACGTCGCCCAGGACCTGATTCCCGAGGCGGTGGAAGAGGCCGTGGCGGAGCACGAGCTGCAGCCGGTGGCCGCGCCGGAGATCCGCGACGTGGAGGTCGACGACGGGAAGCCGCTCACCTTCACCGCGCTTCTCGAGACAATCCCGGAGGTCGATCCGGGCGACTACACCGCGTTCACGCTGCGACAGACGCCGGTCACGGTGGACGCCGGCGCCGTGGAGCAGGCCGTCGAACGGCTGCGCCAGGGGCGCGCGCAACTGGAACCGGTAGCCGAACGCCCCTCCGAGCGGGGCGACGTCCTGACCGTCGATCTCGAGCGACGGCTGCCGGACCAGCCGGGCGCGGCGCCGGAACATCTCCAGGGGGTGCGGGTCGAGATCGGCAGCGACGCGAATCCGCCCGGGTTCGACGACGAGCTGGTCGGGCTGGAGACCGGCGCCACGCGCTCGTTCACGGTGACCCACGCGGAGAACGACGCCGTCCGCAGGCTCGCGGGCCGGCAGGCGTCCTATGCGGTCGAGGTCAAGAACGTGCAGCGGCCGGTGCCGCCGGATCTCGACGACGAGTTCGCCCGCTCACTCGGCAAGTTCGACGATCTGGCCGCCCTGCGGGCGCGGGTCGACGCCGACCTGCGGGCGCAGGCCGACGCCGAGGCGCGCAACGAGGTGCGCCAGGACCTGCTGCGGCAGCTCGCGAACCGGGTCACGGTCGAGGTGCCGGAAGCGCTGATCGGGCGCGAGCTGGACCGCCGCGTCGAGCAGGTCGCCCGGCGCCTCCTGGAAGAGCAAGTCGACCCCCGGCAGGCGCGCATCGACTGGAACGCGTTCCGCGAGCAGCAGCGCGCATCGGCAACGGACACCGTCCGCGGGACGCTCGTGCTCGACGCGATCGCCGGCCGGGAGGCGATCGAGGTAACGGGCGGCGACGTGGACCAGGAGGTCGAACGCCAAGCGGCGCTGAGCGGCCGCACGCCCCAGGCGATCCGAGCGCTCCTCGAGAAGGACGGGGGCATCGGACAGCTCCGGGCGGGCCTGCGGCGCGAGAAGGCGATCGCGCTGCTGATGAAGCGCGCGACGATCGTGAGCCTCTGACCCGTGCCGGCGGCGGCCAGCGCGGCGCAGGCCCGGGCTTCGTACCATGTAACCTATTCCCATGCCTGAATCCCGATCGCAGCTCATTCCCATGGTGGTCGAGCAGACCAACCGGGGCGAGCGCGCCTACGACATCTACTCCCGCCTGCTGAAGGACAGCATCGTCTTCATCGGGTCGTCCATCGACGACGCGCTCGCGAACCTGGTCATCGCGCAGATGCTGTTCCTCGAGGCGGAGGATCCCGACCGCGACATCCTGCTCTACATCAACAGCCCGGGCGGGGTGATCTCGGCCGGACTCGCGATCTACGACACCATGCAGTTCATCAAGCCGGACGTGCAGACCTACTGCATCGGCCAGGCCGCCTCGATGGCCGCGGTGCTGCTCGCGTCGGGCACCGGCGGGAAGCGGTTCTCGCTGCCCAACTCGCGGATCATCATCCACCAGCCGCTGATGACCGGGCTGGGCGGCCAGGCGACCGACATCGACATCCACGCCAAGGAGATCCTGCGCACGCGCGCGCGGCTCAACGAGATTCTGGCCGAGCACACGAAACAGTCGCTCGACCGGATCGCCGAGGACACCGAGCGGGACTACATCATGAGCGCCGAGCAGAGCCGCGAATACGGTATCATTGACGACGTGATCCGGGAACGGGCGTAGCGCCAGCGAGTGTGCGTCAGGCCATGGCCAAGAAAGCCGCCAGCAGCGAAACGCTCCGTTGCTCCTTCTGCAACAAGGACCAGAACGACGTCCGGAAGCTCATCGCCGGGCCGACGGTCTTCATCTGCGACGAGTGCGTCGACGTCTGCAACGACATCATCGCGGACGACAGCCGCTTCGAGAGCAAGGGCGCCCTGCGCTCCAGCCTGCCCGTACCCGCGGACATCAAGAAGTTTCTCGACCAGTACGTGATCGGGCAGGAGGTCACGAAGAAGAAGCTCGCGGTCGCCGTCTACAACCACTACAAGCGGGTCGAGATCCAGAAGCGGGTCAAGAACCGGCACGAGCCGGAGCTCACCAAGTCGAACATCCTGCTGATCGGACCGACCGGCACCGGCAAGACGCTGCTGGCGCAGACGCTGGCGCGCCTGCTCGCGGTTCCCTTCACCATCGTCGACGCGACGACGCTCACCGAGGCCGGCTACGTCGGCGAGGACGTCGAGAACATCATCCTCAAGCTGCTGCAGGCGGCCGGCGGCGACATCGACAAGTGCCAGCAGGGCATCATCTACATCGACGAGATCGACAAGATCTGCCGCAAGGACGAGAACCCGTCGATCACGCGCGACGTGTCGGGCGAGGGCGTGCAGCAGGCGCTGCTGAAGATCCTGGAGGGCACGGTGGCCAACGTGCCGCCGCAGGGCGGGCGCAAGCACCCCCACCAGGAGTTCTTCCAGATCGACACGACCAACGTCCTGTTCATCTGCGGCGGCGCATTCGTCGGACTCGACAAGATGATCCAGCGCCGAATGGGCCGCAAGACGCTGGGGTTCCGGGCCGACATCCGGTCCGCGCGGCAGTCGAGCGTCGGCTCCCTGCTGCAGCACGTCGAGCCGGAGGACCTGATCAAGTACGGCCTGATCCCGGAGTTCGTCGGGCGCCTGCCGGTGCAGGGCACCCTGCACGAGCTCGACAAGTCGGCGCTCGTCAAGATCCTGACGACGCCGCGCAACGCCATCACACGCCAGTATCAGAAGCTGTTCGAATACGAGGACGTGAAGCTCCGCTTCGATGACGACGCGCTCGACGCCATCGCGGAATCGGCGCTCGACCGCAAGATCGGGGCGCGCGGACTGCGGATGATCATCGAAGAGCTGATGCTCGACATCATGTACTCGCTGCCGGGCAACAAGAAGGTCACCGAATGCGTGATCACCCGTGAAGCCGTGCTGGCCAAGGACAAACCCATAACCCTCATCGAAAAGGCCGGGTAACCGGGCCAGGATCCTCATCGCATGGAAGCCTACGAAACTCTGCCGATCGTCCCGTTGCGGGACGTCGTCGTCTTCCCGCACATGATGATGCCGTTCGTCGTGGGGCGGCCGTCGTCGACGCGCGCGCTCGAGCACGCCCTGTCCGGCGACAAGCGCATCTTTCTGGCGGCGCAGAAGGACGCCGCGAACGACGACCCGAGCCCCAACGACATCTACACGATGGGCTGCGTGGCGAACATCGTTCAGAGCCTGCGGCTGCCGGACGGCAACGTGAAGGTCCTGGTCGAGGGAGTGGACCGCGCCCGCACGATCGAGTGGAAGGAGGACAAGGGCTTCTACCGCGTCGTCGCGAAGGTGCTCGGCCGGCAGAGCGATCCGGGCGAGGACGTCGAAGCGGCGATGAACAAGGTCGTGTCGCAGTTCGAGCAGTACGGCAAGCTGTCGAACAACCTCCAGCACGACGCCATGATCGCCGCCGTGCGCGTGGACGACCCCAGCAAGCTCGCCGACACCATCGCCGCGCACCTGGCCATCGGCGTGGGCGAGAAGCAGAACCTGCTGGAGATCATCTCGCCGCTCGAACGGCTGACGCGCATCGCCAGCATCCTCGAAGCCGAGGTCGACAAGCTCCAGGTGGACCGCCGCATCCAGTCTCGCGTCAAGAAGCAGATGGAGAAGGCGCAGAAGGAGTACAAGGCGATCCAGAAGGAGCTGGGCCGCAAGGAGGAGCGGGGCAACGAGGCCGACGACCTGCGCAAGAAGATCAACCGCGCCCGGATGCCGAGCGAGGTCGAGGAGAAGGCGCTGCAGGAGCTGAAGCGTCTCGAGGCCATGCCGCCGATGTCCGCCGAGGCGACGGTCTCCCGCAACTACCTGGACTGGCTGATCGCCGTGCCGTGGTACAAGCGGACCCGCGAGAGTCGCGACCTCGCCCGGGCCGAGGAGATCCTGAACGACGACCACTACGGGCTGGAGAAGATCAAGGACCGCATCCTGGAGTTCCTCGCGGTCCGCTCGCTCGTGCGGAAGCCGAAGGGCACCATCCTGACCCTGACCGGCCCGCCCGGAGTCGGCAAGACGTCGCTGGCCAAGTCGATCGCCCGCGCCACGCGGCGCAAGTTCGTGCGGCTGTCGCTCGGCGGCGTGCGCGACGAGGCCGAGGTGCGCGGTCACCGGCGGACCTACATCGGCGCCTTCCCCGGACAGATCATCCAGATGATGAAGAAGGCCGGGACCGTCAACCCGGTGTTCCTGCTCGACGAGGTCGACAAGATGTCGATGGATTTCCGCGGGGATCCGTCGGCCGCCCTGCTCGAGGTGCTCGACCCCGAGCAGAACAACACGTTCCTGGACCATTACCTCGACGTCGAGTACGACCTGTCGCACGTCATGTTCGTCTGCACCGCGAACGTGCTCCACACGGTGCCCCAGGCGCTGCGCGACCGCATGGAGGTGCTGCAGCTCTCGGGCTACACCGAGCTCGAGAAGATCGAGATCGGCAAGCGGTTCCTGATGCCGAAGACGCTGACCGCCACCGGCCTCAGCGACAAGAACGCCACGTTCAGCGACGACGCCTACGAGACCATCATCCGCCGCTACACGCGCGAGGCGGGGGTGCGGAGCCTGGAACGCGAGATCGCTTCGGTCTGCCGCAAGATCGCGCGCAAGGTCGTCGACGAGGGCAAGAGCTATCGCACGGAAGTGACCGGCGAGCGGATCACCGAGTACCTCGGGGTGCCGAAATACCGGCCGATGAACGCCGAGGAGCAGAACGAGGTCGGCATCGCCACGGGGCTCGCGTGGACCGAGGCGGGGGGCGAGCTGCTGCTGACCGAGTCGACCCTGATGCCGGGCAAGGGGCAACTGACCCTGACCGGCAAGCTCGGCGACGTCATGCAGGAGTCGGCGCAGGCGGCGATGAGCTACGTCCGCGCGAAGGCCGAGGAATTCGGGATCCCGAAGGAGTTCAACAAGAAGACCGACGTGCACGTGCACGTCCCCGAAGGCGCCATTCCGAAGGACGGCCCGTCGGCGGGCATCACGATCACCACGGCGCTGGTTTCGACCCTCACGCGCATTCCCACGCGGCGGGACGTCGCGATGACCGGCGAGATCACGCTGCGCGGCAAGGTGCTGCCGATCGGCGGGGTCAAGGAGAAGGTCCTGGCCGCCCACCGGGCGAACCTGAAGACGATCATCCTGCCGAGAGACAACGAGAAGGACCTCGCGGACATCCCCAAGGCGGTCCTCGACGCACTCGATCTCTACATGGTCGACACCATGGACGAGGTTCTCAAGATCGCCCTCAGCGAGCCGGTCGTGCCCACGCTGCCGGCGCCGGACGCGCCGGAAGTCGAGACCGCGGCGGACGATCAGATCACGCACTAGGCGCGACCCTACGGTCGCGTTGGGAGTTCCGCTGGGGCGAAACTCCTGCGTAGACACGCGCCGCGCCTGGCGCTGCCAGAACGTCGAACGGGCGCGCGGGCTTCCCCCGGTGAAGATCCTCGACGCCGATTTCGTCACCAGCATGCCCGCGGGCGGGCGGCTGCCGCCCGATTCCGGCCCCCTGATCGCGATGGTGGGCCGGTCGAACGTCGGCAAGTCGAGTCTCATCAACGCGCTGATCCGCCGCGGTCTGGCACGGGCCGGCGCCAGGCCGGGCACCACGCGCCTCGTGAATCTCTACGCCGTGCGCGCCGTTCCGGCGGCTGGGAGGCGCGCCATGCGATCGACTTTCGCGGACCTGCCCGGCTACGGCTTCGCCCGCGGAGGACCGGAAGCACGCCACGAATTCGAGACGATCGTGCGGGACTTCTTCGTGCAGGCAACGGTCCGAGCGGACCCGCGCCGACCGTTGGACCCGCGCCTGGCGGGCGTCATTCTACTGGTGGATGGCCGACACCCGGGACTTGACAGTGACCTGGCGGCACACGCCTGGCTCGCCGAGCAGGGCTACGAGCGCATCGTCGTGACCACGAAGAACGACCGCATGTCGCGCAGTGCGCAGGCCCGAGCGCGACACGCGCATGAAGTCGCGCTCGGCCGCTCCGTGCTTCCGGTGTCCGGCAAGACCGGCACCGGCGTGCCCGCGGTCCGCACGGCCGTCGGACAGATGCTGAGCGCGGCGACCGCGCCAATTCCCGCCGACGGCCTGCTATAATTCCCTGTTGCGTAGTCGAACAGGGAGCAGAACGTGAGGGCAGACATCCACCCGCAATACCATGAGGTCGACGTCCGGTGCGCGTGCGGCGCCACCTGGAAGACCCGGTCGACCAAGAAGGAGCTGCACCTCGAAATCTGCTCGAGCTGCCACCCGTTCTTCACCGGACGCCAGAAGCTGGTCGACACCGAGGGCCGCGTCGAGCGCTTCATGAAGAAATACGGCAAAGTGACCGTGGAAGGTCGCCGCAAGCAGCAGCGCACGCAGCGCTAGATCAACGACCGCGACTGGCAGCCGTCGACGGTGACGGACGCGCCGCTCACCCAACTCGCCCGCGGCGAGGCGAGAAACGCGACGACGGCGCCCACTTCCTCTGCGCGGCCGAAGCGGCCGAACGGGAGTTGCTCCCGCACGAACGCCGCCATCCCTTCCGGGTCTTCCTGCTGCCGGCGGTGCCACGACCCGCCGGGAAACGAGATGGACCCGGGCGCCACGCTGTTCACGCGGATATTGTGAGGCGCCAGCTCGCGGGCCATCGACTTGGCGAGACTGATCTCGGCCGCCTTGACCGCGTTGTAGGTCATCCTCCCACCGGACTCGCGGCCCCAGATCGACGCGATCATGATGATGGCCCCGCCGCCGCGCGCGCGCAGATGCGGCACCGACAGGCGCGACGCCCGGATGGCCGGAAACAGCGTCTCGTCCAACGCCGCGTTCCAGGCCGCATCCTCCGTCTCGACGATGCCCCCGCCGCCGGCCCGCCCGACGTTGTTGACCAGGACGTCCAGGCCGCCGAACTTCTCCACGGTCCGGCCGACGACCGCCGCGACGCCTTCCGCCGTCGACAGATCGGCCTGTACCGCCAGCACGCGGACCGCGCCGCGCTCCCGCCGCAGCGTCTCTGCCGCCGCCTCGAGGCGCTCGGCGCCGCGGGCGCAGATGGCCACCTTGCAGCCCTCGTCGAGCAACGCGCGCGCCGACGCCAATCCGAGGCCGCGGCTCGACCCGGTCACCAGGGCAATCCTGTCCGTGAGTTGCAGATCCATTTCCTGTCCGTGCCGTCATCGGAAGCGCACCGCTACGGGCGGCCGCCGGTGAGATCGTTCAGCCGCCAGTCGAACTCCTGATACTCGAAACTGAACGTGTTCTGCGCGAGAAAGGCCCGTTCGCTCGGAAAGAGCGACGACTCGATCAGGTTCAATACGGCCCGCTCTATCGGGGAACGCCCCGAGTCCGTCCAGCCGCGGTCCGCGTAGGCTCGGATCAACGCTTCCCGCCGCCACCCGAAGATGGGACTCACCCGCACCGTATCCGCCAGTCGGTCCAGCGCAACGCCCCACGGCTCAGTAGCGAACTCCTCCACGACCGCCGCCAGTTGCTCCTCGAGGCGCGCGGCGGAATAGGCCTCGCTGCGCAGCCGACCGCTGCCGACGGCGCCGCGGCCGAGCGCGAGGAACACCCGCGGGTCGCCCAGCGACGCCAGGGCGGAGGACTCGATCGCGTCGAGCGTGAGCTCCCGGCCGGCCACGGTGTGCGTGATTCCCTCGAAGGCCCCCGGAATCTGGCGGATGCTGTCCGGCGGATACCCTGGCGAGTCTCCGCGGATCGGGTAGTGAGCCACGACGGTTCGGAGCACGAGCGCGTTGTAGGCGTTCAGCCAGAAGGCGATCCGCTGCCCCGTCGACCAGCCGTCGAAGCCGGCCGGCACCTCGCGCAGGGCTCGGACGTAGCGATCGAGAACAGTCCGCTCGGCGCGGAGCGCGCGGTAGTAGACGAGCCCGTCGCGCACGTAAAGGTTGAGAATGCGATCCAGCGGTTCGTCCGCCGCCCGCTGGACTGCAGCCGACGCTGCGACGGATGCCGCCCCCGGAGCCGGTTCCGCCGGCGAACTCGCTGCCGGCCGAGCCGCGGCGTACGGTCTCCCCATCGCGCCCGGCGCCGCCAACTCCCCGGCATCGGCATTGCCGGTCCCCAACAGCTCACCTGCACCGATGAGCGCTGCCAGAACAGCCGCGATCGCGCTGAGGACGGACCTGAACATCGGCGGGCGTCCGGACACCGTCATCGGCGGGGAACACTACGACCTCCACCGCGCGACGCGGCATGATACAACAGAGGAACGATGCTCAGAGTAGCCGCGCTCGGCATGTTCCTCTACGGCCTGCACGACGTGGTCGTCGGCGCGGCCGACCTCCTCGGCGCCGGCGCCCTCGAGTGGTGGGCCAACGTTTGGCGGATGCTGGCCGGAGCGATGCTGGCGCTGGCCGCCGCGCTCGTACGCGTGTCGATGCCGGGCGGACTCGCCCTTGCCGTCGCCGCGCTGCTCGGCCTGCAGTCGATCAGCCTGCACAACGACGCGCACTTCTACGGGCGGCTCGATCTGATGGTCGTCCCCCAGACCCTTCGCGCGGTCTTCGCGGCCACCCTCGTCGCCCTGGCGCACTTCGGCTGGGGCATGGTCGGCGGTGGCGACAGTCCGAACGCCGGAGGCGTGAGCTCGGATCACAATGAACCTGACCGAGTCTGAGAGTCTGCGATGACGCTGTGACGTGTCTCTTCGCTACGCGCACCCGCTCGTGGCGCCGCAGTTGACGCACTTGTAGCAGGCGCCGTTGCGGATCATGATCGCGCCGCAGGTCGAGCAGGGCGGCGCGTCCTCGTCGTTCTGGATGGCGTAGGCGGGCGAACCGTTCCGCCCCGCGCTCCGCGCGGGAGCGTCGGTCGGGATCGCCTCGCCGAAGGTCAACTGCTCGCCGGTCTCGGCCGCGACCTCGTCGCTGACGTTGACGCCCGCGTGGAACTGCGCCTCCGGCGAGAGGAACTTCGTCGCCAGCCAGCGGAAGACGTAGTCGACGATCGACTTGGCCATCGTCAGGCCGGCCGGCTCGAACCGCACGTGGCTGAACTTGTCGACCAGGACCTGCAGCGGCACGCCGTACTGCAGCGAATAGGAGACGGCCTGCGCGAACGCGTCGGCGAAGCCGGAGATGGTCGACCCTTCCTTGGCCATCACCAGGAAGATCTCCCCGGGCGTGCCGTCCCCGAACAACCCGACCGTGATGTAGCCCTCGTGCCCGGCGATGTCGAACTTGTGCGTGATGGCATCGCGCTCGTCCGGCAACTTGCGCCGCACGGGCTGATCGCCGGACGCAGCCACCGCCTCTTCTGCTGTCTGCTTGGCGGTATTGAGCGGCTGCGTCCGCTTGCTTCCGTCCCGGTAGATCGAGACCGCCTTGGTGCCGAGCCGCCAGGCGTCGAGGTACGCCCGCTCGATATCCTCGACCGTCGCTTCGTGCGGCACGTTGATGGTCTTCGAGATGGCCCCGGAGATGAACGGCTGCGTCGCCCCGATCATCTTCAGGTGCCCCGTGTAGTGGATGAACCGCGAGCCCTTGGCCGGCTTGAAGGCGCAGTCGAACACCGGCAGGTGCGCCGGGTCGAGATGCGGCGCGTCCTCGATGGTGTCGTGCTCGTCGATGTACTGCACGATGCTGTTGATCTGATCGTCGCCATACCCCAGCCGCGCCAATGCCACCGGCACCGTGTGATTGACGATCTGCATCAGGCCGCCGCCCACGAGCCGCTTGTACTTCACGAGCGCGATGTCCGGCTCCACGCCGGTGGTGTCGCAGTCCATCATGAAGCCGATGGTCCCGGTCGGGGCGAGCACGGTGGCCTGCGCGTTGCGAAAGCCGTGCTTCTCGCCGAGCTCTACCACGTCGTTCCACGAGTCGGCCGCGGCCTGACGCAAATCCGCCGGCACGTGCGCCCCGGAGACGTTCTTCAGCGCGTCGCGGTGCTTCCGCATCACCCGCAGGAACGGCTGCTCGTTCTTGGCGTAGCCGGCGAACGGCCCGCCGCAGTCGCGCGCGATCCGGGCCGACTGGGCGTACGCCTCACCCGTCATCAGGGCGGTGATGGCCGCCGCGTAGTCGCGCCCCTCGTCGCTGTCGTACGGCACCCCGCGCGACATCAGCAACGCGCCGAGGTTGGCGTAGCCGAGACCGAGCGGGCGGAAGTCGTGGCTGTTGCGGCCAATCGCCTCGGTCGGATAGCTGGCGTTGCCGACGATGATCTCCTGCGCGGTGATCAACGTCCGGACCGCGGCGCGGAACGTCTCGACGTCGAACTCCCCCGGCTCGTGCGGCTTCATGAACTGCATCAGGTTCAGCGAGGCGAGGTTGCACGCCGAGTCGTCCAGGAACATGTACTCCGAGCACGGATTCGACGCGTTGATGCGGTCCGTGTGCGGACACGTGTGCCAGTCGTTGACGGTGGTGTCGAACTGCATCCCCGGGTCGCCGCAAACGTGCGTCCCCTCGGCCACCGCCCGCATCAGGTCGCGGGCCCGATAGGTCTCCATGACCCGACGGTCGCCGTGAACGGCGCGCGTCTGCCATTCCCCGTCGTCGACCACGGCGCGCATGAACTCGTCCGGCACGCGCAGGCTGTTGTTCGAGTTCTGGAAGAAGACGGAGTTGTACGCCGGGCCGGTGAACGAACCGTCGTAGCCGGCGTCGATCAGGGCCCAGGCCTTGCGCTCCTCCTCGACCTTGCAGTTGATGAACTCGAGGACGTCCGGGTGGTCGGCGTTGAGGATCACCATCTTGGCGGCGCGGCGCGTCTTGCCGCCCGACTTGATGACCCCGGCGAAGGCATCGTAGCCCTTCATGAACGACACCGGCCCCGAGGCGGTTCCCCCGCCCGCGAGCAGCTCGCGCGACGACCGGATCGGCGAGAGGTTCGTGCCCGTGCCGGACCCGAACTTGAAGAGCATCCCCTCGGTCCTGGCGAGCGTGAGGATCGACTCCATCGTGTCCTCGACCGAGTTGATGAAGCAGGCCGAGCACTGCGGCGCCTTCTCGAAACCGCAGTTGAACCAGACCGGGCTGTTGAACGCCGCCTTCTGCCGCACCAGAAGGAACTTCAGGTCGCCTCTGAACGCCTGGAGGTCCTCCGCCGTCGCGAAATACCGCTGCCGGTCGGCCCACCCGGCGATGGTGTCGACCACCCGGCCGATGAGCTGCCGGACGCTCCGCTCGCGATCCGGGGACGAAAGCTGACCTCGGAAGTACTTCGAGACGACGATGTTGGTCGCCTGTTGCGACCAGAACGCGGGAACCTCCACGCCGCGCTGCTCGAAGACGACGTCGCCGCGCTCGTTGGCGATCACCGCCGACCGCGTCTCCCACTCGATCTCGTCGAAGGGATCGACGCCGACGCGGCTGAACGCGCGGGGAAACTCGAGCCTCGTGCTCGTCGACCTGATCGGGTCCATAGCCGGCGGCGACACCGGTACGGCGGACTCCTGCGCAGCGCCTCCTGACATCTCCAACCCCTTTCCACTGTCGCCGCCGCCACCACCCGCAAATCGGACGCGAACGCAAAGCATCGTTCACTCACGATACCCCGGTGCCCCACTCGAAACGGGGGCACGCCCAACGCGTTCACCCGTATGGCAACGGACCGCTCAATGATGCGCCAGTCTCGCACCGGTGTCAACATGTGGGGGCATTGCCCATAGAACCCCAATATATTGGGATAGCTGTGGAAAGACTGTTGGCGGGCTGTGGCAGGATGCTAAAGTGCCGCAGTGGTTGATCCGGACCGTGAGACTGACCCTGGCCGGCCGGCTGTGGATTCCGAAGCCGAACCGGACACCGCCCCGGCGGGGCCCGCGCCGGAAACCCGCGTCCCCGGCCGCGTCGTGCCGTCGCTCTTCGAGGTGATCCTCTGCTCCGGGTTTCCGACCCAGCTCGTTCTCTCGGCCTTGCTGACCGCGGCCGGATTCGCGGCGCTGTCGCCGACCGGCGACCCATCGTTCGGCTACATCGTCGCGCTCACGCTGCTGGATGTGGTCGTCGTGCTCGTTCTCGTCACGACCTTCCTGCACGCGCGGAACGAGTCGGTCCGCGAGCTCGTCCTCGGCGCTCGTCCCCCGCAACGCGAGGCGGCACTCGGCGTACTGCTCACGCCGCCGATCGTCGTGGGCGCCGTGGGCACGCTGCTGCTCATCGGATGGCTGGCGCCGGGACTGCGCAACGTGCCCGACAATCCGCTCGGCGCCATGCTCTCGACGCCGGAACGTGCGCTGCTCTTCGCCCTCGTCGTCGTTCTGGCCGGCGGACTGCGCGAGGAACTGCAGCGGGCCTTCATCCTGCGCCGCTTCGATCAGCATCTGGGCGGCGGCTGGCTCGGTCTCGTCGTCTTCAGCATCGCCTTCGGCCTCGGCCACGCCATCCAGGGCTGGGACACGGTCATCGTGACCGGTGCGCTCGGCGCCCTCTGGGGCGTGCTCTATCTCCTGCGCGGCAGCGCGGTCGCCGCCATGGTCAGCCATACCGGCTTCAACCTCACGCAGATAGCGCTGGCCGTCGCCGGAGCCCAGGCTGCCTGACACGCCTGCCGAACGTCGCCGGAGTCGCATCGACGGCCCGGAACGAGTCTCACCGGTCCACCCGCATCACCTCCGCGCGACGCAGCAGACCGGCGAGCCAGCCCTCGACCAGCGCCGCACGGCGGTCCGTCCAGAGGTCTTCCCGGACCCGGTCGCGCACGGCCTCGAACGGAAGCTCCTCTCCGTCTTCCAGGAACCGCGCGCGGTGCGCATCGTAGTGGGTGCGCAACTGCGCCTCGGTCAGCCGGCCGGGACCTCCGAAACGACCCGCCACATACTCCTCGACGCGGATGTCGTCCCGCAGGATCTGCCGCAGATCGTCCACCCCGATCCCGACCGTCGAGAGGAAGCGGGCGAACGCGGCGGGGTCGGCGAAACGCGCTTGCACGGCCGCCACGTCGCGCTCGACGCGGGCCGGCGGAGGTGAAGCCTGACGGTATCGATTGACCTCGTCGAGGGCGAGCCGGCGCTCGATCAGCCGGCTCAGGGCCGCCGCTTCCCGAGCCGCGGGCTCCCGATCGCGGACGTTCCACAACCCCCGCTCATGCAAGCCGAGATCGAGGAACGCCCGCACGTCCGAAGCGAGAATCACCTGCCCGGACACCACGGCGAGCACCCGGTCGAGGGCTTGGGCCGCCGGGCCGGACGGCCAGCCGAACAACACGAGCAGCAGGCAGAACAGCACGCTGACGGACCGGCGGTCAGAACGCCTGCCCGAAGCTGAAGTGCAGCGCCATGAGCTGCTCCTGTTGCGGGCTCGTCTCGTCACCGAAGAAGTGCCGCTCACCGAGCTTGAAGCCGATGTCGAACCCCAACGGCCCAACCGGCGAGTTGTAGCGCACGCCGAACCCGGCGCCGCTCCGGATGCGGCCGAGACTCACGTGCTCCACTCGATCATAAACGTTCCCCGCGTCCACGAACGTGACGACGCCGATCGCCGGGGTCACGCGAATCCGCAACTCGCTGTTGAAGATGATCACGGCGTTGCCGCCCTGCGGGAAGCCGGCCTGGTCGATGGTGCCCCCGGTCTGGGTGCGGGGGTTGCCGAGCCGGTCCAGGGCGAACCCGCGAACCGTGGTGTTCCCGCCCGCGAAGAACCGCTCGCTGATCGGCAGCGCGAGCGAGCTCGCAGCCTCGACTCGTCCCTCCCGGGACGCGTCGAGGGCGTCGGGGGCGTCGAGGGCCTGCGGAAACCCCCAGGCCACGCCCAGACGCGCGCCGGCCGCCAAGACGATTCTCGGAACGCCGGGCAGCCGACGATACACCGACCCGGAAAGAAAGCTCTTCGAATAGCCGACCTCCGAGCCAATCGCGCGCGCGGCCACCTCGGACTCGAGCGTCACCAGGGTTCCGCGGGCCGGCTCGACGGGATCGTCACGGGTGTCGCGCACCTGACTCGCGCTGAACGACGACAGGCGCACGTTGGGAAACAGGCGGTCGACGATGTTCTCGTCCTCGGGGTTCAACTCGCGGTTGGACGTGTCGTTGTTGCCGAGACGGTAGCCGATGGAGGTGCCCGTCGCCACTCCCGACGAACGCGTCATCTGCGCCGTCACGCCCCGGCTGAAGAGATCGAAACCGGGACGGATCGCCTGCTCGACGAAACCCGACATCTGCACGTCCCAGTCGCGCCCGATCGCCCGCGGCTCGCGATAGGTGGCGAGCACGCGATACTCGTTGAACCCGAACGCGCCGCCGGTCTCCACCGGTGCGAACAGAGGTGGGTCGTTCTTGCGCCGGACGCTGACGCGCGTGAACAGGTCCAGCGAGCGATTCCTGCCCCACAGATTGCGGCGGCCGATCTCGAAAGAGCCGCGCGGTGCGAACTCGATCCGCTCGACCGCCTGGCTGCCCGCCGCCCGGACCTCCCGCCGGAGCCGCTGCGACAGCTCGAACCCGCCCCCGTAGGCGAGCCGGGTCGCCGCCGCCTCCTCGACCTCGATGATCACGTCCCGCCGATCGGAGCGGCCGTGACTGAACTCGCGGATGTCGAGCCGCCGGAACATGCCGAGCGCGTTGAGGCGGCGGCGCGTCTCCGCGACGTCGTCGAGCCCGAGCGGGGCCCCCGGAACCAGCGTGACCTCCCCGCGAATGGTGGCGCTGTCGACCGTCCGGTTGCCCACGATCAGCACGTGGTCCACCAACACCTGGTGGCCCTCGGCAATCCGGAAGACGAGATCGACCGTGCTCAGATCGTCGGCGAACCGCGCATCCAGGATCACCTGCGCCTGCTCGTACCCCTCGTTCAGATACGACTCCAGAAGGGCGTCTCGATGACGCTCGATCTGAGGCCCGTGGTACGCGTCGCCGGGACGCACATCGACCACCTGCTGCAGGACCGCAGAGGATTGGGCCGACCCGACGAACGTCACCTCCCCGATGATTGTCCGCACCCCTTCGTCGATCGCAATCTCGACGCGCTGCTCCACCACTCCGTCCTCGCGGCGCCCACCCGTGCCGCTGAAAGAGCGGACGGCCCTCACCGTGGCGAAGCCGAGACGGCTGTAGTGCTCCTCGATGGCGGCCAGACCCGCATCGATCTCCCGGACGACGAGGGGTGCGCCGGCCTCCACGCCGAGAATGGAGCGGACCTGGTCGTCCGAAACCGCCTGATTCCCGCGCGTGACGACGTCGCGGACGCGATACAGCGGGCCGCGCGTCACGCCGAAGACGATGGAGAGCCGATCCGCGTCGCCGTCGCGCGTGTGGGTCACCGCGGCGTCACGATAACCGAGCGCCTGCAGGTGCCCGGCAATGCGCCGGTCAGCGTCTTCGAGAAGGTCTTCGTCGACGCTCGCCTCGCGAGCGACCGGCACCAGGTCGGCCAGCCGCGCGCCCGGCACTTGGTCACCCTCGAACGTCACCTCGACCCGCGGCCCGCGCCGAATGGCGAGCCGCACGTCGACCTCGACGTCGCTCAGCCGCTGGATCTCGTGCGACAGCCGGGCCTCGTAATAGCCGCGCCGCCGCAGATCGCCCTCGTAGTCGCCGAGCCGCTGCGTGATCTCCACACCGTCGTAGGGCGTCCCGGGACTGCGAAGACCGAGCCGGGTGCGGATCGTGTCGTGGAACACCGGCGACTCGCCGGTGATGTGCCAGCGCCGGACGACGGCACGCGGCCCGGCCTCGATCGCCATCCGCAGAACACGCCTCGAAACGGGCCCGCTGATCTCGAGGCGCACGCGTGCAGTGAAGAAACCGCGTTCGGCGTACGCCCTGCGCACGGTGTCCTCGACCGCGGCGGCATCGCCGGCCGGGAACGTCGTCCCGTGGCGCTGGGAGACGAAACGGCGCAGCCACTCCTCCGGTACGCCGCGCACCCCGGTGAACTCGACCCGGTTCACCGTCTCGAGTGACTGCAGGTCGTAGACCAGCGCGACCCCGCCGCGCCTGTCGCCGGCGCCTACCTCGACGCTCCTGAAGAGGCCGAGACTGAACAGATGCGCCAGCGACTCGCGGACCTCCCGCATCGACAGCGGCTCGCCCGGCCGCGTCTCGACGAGTTCACGGGCGGTCGGATCGTCGAACGGCCGGCCGTCCGCCGTCAACCGCACCTCGACGACGTTCCGTCCGACGTAGCGGTCCACGTCGCGCGCGGCCTGCGCGGGAGCGGCCGTCCAGCAGAGACCCGCGAGCAGCCAGAACGCCCATCCACGCATCAGAAAGCATGCCGGACCCGCACGTCGAGCGCGTAGGTCCGGTCTTCGTTCTGCGACAGGACCCACGACAGCCGTTCGGTCGCGTCGTACTCGAAGACCACGATGAGGTCCTGGTTGCTGCCGCTGACGGCGCGGGAGAAGGTCAGGTGCGCCCGGTCGGAGATGCGCTTGCCGATCAGCACGCGCGCGGTCGGGACGAGCTGCGTCGATTGCTGGGCCGCCGGATCGTCGAGGGACGGCGTGATCTCGAAGGTGTCGACGCCGAACGACCGCTCCACCACTCCCCCGACCTCCGCCAGCACGGGATTGTTCAAGAGGCCCGCCCCGATGCCCTGCATCAGCAGCCCCTGCTGAGACGCCTCGGGCGCCCGCAGGGTGCGGATCTCGGCCTGCTGCGGGTCCCGGACATCGCCCAGCAGCAACCCGACGATCTCGAACTGCTGCAGCGGCGGATCCGACTCCAGCGTCGGCGGCTCCAGCCGATCGAGCGGTCCGGTGAGGCCCAGCGTGATGCGGTAGGTCTGACCCGGAACGCGGATGTCGGTCTCCGCCTCGACATCGAGGAACGGCTCCATCGCGACGGGGTTCGTGAATCCGACGCTGCCGCGGGTCAGCCGATACCGGTTGCCCTCGAAGTAGACCTGGCCGCGCTCGATCTCCGCGTTGCCGAGCAGGGACGGCCGATCGTACGTGCCGGTCAGGGTCAGGTCGGCGCTGGCGACGATCTGGGCCCGGTTGTCCGAGATGCGAAGGCTCGAGGGTGCCGAGATGCGCAGATCGAACCGCAGGGGCAGGGTGGTTTCCGCCGCACCGGCCGCGGTCTCGTTGCCCATCAGATTCATGAGGCCGCCGTCGGACTCGAACAGCTCCAGCCAGATTGCGTCCTGCACGGTCACGAGCCCCCCCAACGTCGGAGCATCGACGGATCCCTGCAGAATCAGTTCCGCATCGACGCGGGACCGAATGCCCTCCGGGTAGCGCAGAGAGATGTCCCGGCCGGTGGCGGTCACACCGAGCTCGCCGAGGCGGTAGCCCTGCAGCCCCACCCGGCCGCCGAAACTGACCGGACCGCCGCCGAGCTCCGCGGTCAGCTCGTCGAAGCGAATCCCGCCCGGTTCCAGAATCACGCGGCCATTGACCACGTCCAGTGCGTGCGGCAGCGACAGATACCGGACCCGGCCGTTCGTCACGCGAGCCTCGCCGGTGACGACAGGTGCGTCGAGCGAGCCGCCGATGTCGGCCGCGAGCCTCATCGATCCGCGGCTGCGCACGTCGGGAATCAGGCCCTCGAGAATGCCGAGCCCGGCATTGCCCTCCGCACGCAGTGCCAGCCGCTCGTCGGCCAGCGTCACTTCGCCCGCCAGCTCCAGATTCGTCCCCTCGCCCCGCAGCCGCATCCGGTCGACGTGCACCGCGTTGTCGGCGAGAGAAAGACGGACCGGGCCGTCGTTCTCCAGCTCGAAGTCAAACACCGTCAGCGCGAGACGATCCGCCCGGACGTCGACTCCGAGACGCGCGAGGTCGAGCAGCTCCCCGTCGACGGTGACGGTGCCGCTGGCCACCAGCGCCGTCATCTCCGACAACCCCGGCTGCAGGGCGCGCGCGAACGGGTCGAGCCGGGTGTTGGTCAAGCTGAAGCGAAACCGGGCGGGCACCTCGTCCACCAACCCGATGCGGCCGGAGCCGGAGACCGCGACGTCCGGCGACGCCGCCTCCAGCTCTACGCTCATCACGGCTCCCGCGACGTCGAGACGTCCCGTCACCTCTCCGACCGCAGCGCCCGCCATGGTCACGTCGGTCATCGTGCCCCGGATCTCGTAGCGCGGGTCGGCGAAGGCGCCGGCGCCCGAGATGGCGGCGTCGATGCGTCCGGCGGCGGCCACCGGAACGCGCTCCACCATCCGCGACGCGGAGAGCTGCAGGTCGCGGGCATCGGCCGTGACCGAGTAGGTGCCGTTCCACTGCACGTACATCGCCCCGGTGACCTCACCGCCTCCCTGCCGTACGGTCAGGCCGTTGAGCCAGACGCCGTCGCCGTCGAACCGGAGGTCGGCCTCCGCTTCGTCGAAAGACTCTCCGTAAGCCAGGCCTGCGCCCAATCGCATCCGACCGAAGCCGAGCGGTGCGCCGTAGTCTCCGTACAGGCGGATCTGGCCGTACGTCGGGCCGTCGATGGTGTAGCCCTCCAGCTCGAAGGCGTCGCGGATGTACTGGGCCGGCAGTGCGTCGACCTCGAACCGGGCATTGATCTGCTCGCGTCCGGAACGCGCCGCACCGATGGCGAAGCGGCCATTGACGGCCAGACTCGACCCCGCCTGGCGAAACCGGGCGCCCGCAACCTCCAGCATGGAGTCCTCGACGACGATGTCCCCCTCGCCGCGGCCCCACTCGACGTTCCAGGCCTCGATCGCCTCGCCGGCGAAAGCCGCCTCGATGCGCGGCGACGTCAGCGCCCCCAGCATCGCGCCGGTCATCGTCCCGCGGCCGTCGATCGTCAGATCGCCGGTCGAACGCCCGAACGCGGTCATGACGGCGGCCATGACCCGATCGCTCTCCTGCCAGTCCGCGCTGGCGACGTGGAACGGAATCCTCGACCGCCTGCCCCAGGCGGTGCGGCCCGAGAAAGTCATTGCCGTCAGAGGCGTCGCGAACCAGCTCGGGGCAATGTCCACGCCGTCCGGCTCGAACGTGAACTGCATGTCTCCACCGAACGGAAACCGCCACGGATCCGCAGCAGGCCGGAACGGTTGTGCGTCATGGGGCCACCCCTCCCGCGGCTCCGGCAGCCCGCCCCGGGGCAACAGGGCGACTCCCGCCGGCGGCGTGACCGACACTTCGCCGCGGCCCTGCCGCTCCGCGAACCGGCCGAGCGGCCATGCCAGGCTCAGCTCGCCCGCGAGGCTGCCCCGGGGACGCGCTCCGGGCACGTCCAAGTCGTCGAGCAGCGGCTCGAGGGCCGCCCCTCGTACTTGCGGAGTGAACGTGGCGATGCCGGGCTCCGGGACCCCCAGCGGCTTCATCGCGTAGGTGAAGTCGAGCTCGCCGCCGTAGAACCCGGAGTGCGCCTGCGTGATCTCGAGGCGGTCGCGGGTCCAGACCAGATCGCCCTCCAGCTCGGGAAAGCCGAGTCCCGCAAGCGTGGCGTCCGCGCTGGCGAACGAGCCGGTCAGCTCCCGCCCGCCCTCGAACAGATGCCACACACCGTTGAACGCGGCCTCGCCGGTGACCGTGAAGTTGTCCCGCGCGAAGAAGATCTCCTTCATCGCCGGCAGGTCGATTGCCATCTGCCGAACGTTGTAGGTCGACTCCGGCCAGTTCAGCATGTCGACACGGCCGTCGACCCGCGCCGTGAAGCCACGGTCGGCGGCCCACAGATCGATGTGCGTCAGGTCGACCAGACCGCCGTCGAGCACGTAGTCGGCGTCCATGTTCAGCGTCATCGGTTCGAAATCGCCGATGACGAGCGTCCCGCCCCGGAACTCGGCCGTCCCACCGTAGCCGGTGGATTTCCCCAGCGTCATGTCGATGTTGGGCGCGGTGATGCTCCACGGCGCCACGTGGTCCTCGTACACGAACTCTCCGTCGTAGGCGCGCAGGTGCTGCACCGTGGTGACGAAGATCCGGCCCTCTTCCCCTTCCTCCGCCACGGGTGCCGTGGCACCGGTATCGCCCGCGGAGAGTGTCGCGTCGGCTCCTTCGGCGCCGTCCGCCGGCTGGACGAACCTCGGAAAGCTCTGCCGCCCGTCGGAGAAAGACTCGACCAGCATGCGCCAGCCGCTCAGCTCGACGGCGTCCACGAGCACCTCGCCGTGCAACAGGGGCACCCACTCGGTCGAGATCTCGATGCGGTCCACCTGGAAGAACGGACGATCGCCGGGATTGAGGCCTCCGATCTCCAGGTCTTCGATCAGGAAGCGGCCGGGCGCCAGGTAGGTGCTCAGACGGCCAATCGTGACCGACCGCTCGATATAGCCGGCGAACGCCCGCTCGGCCTGCGCGCGCAAGCTGGGGCCGAGGTCGATGGTGGTCACCGACACGATGCTGCCTGCAATGAGCGCCACCACGGCGATGGTCGTCCACACGAGCGACCTGCGCACCCCCGGCCGCAGGCGCCGGACCCAACGCCAGCGCAGGGGGCGCAACCCCAGCCGCCTCACCTGGCGTGCCCAAACGGCGAGGAGCGTGTTGGCGGGAGATCGCGTGTCACCGGTCTGCCGTGGGCGCATCCAACGCGCGAGAATGGCGGCCGCCCGGGACACGACCGCCTTCACCGCGGGCGCGGAGTTGGCCCGCTTCGCTGCGGGCCGCTCCGTCAGCGGCTGCTCCGCGGCCGGCGCGGCGAAGAGAACGCTACCGGGACGCGACAGCTCATCTGACATCGGTCGCTTGTCACTCGATGGCAGCCAGCAACCGGCCGGCCTCTACCGACATGCCTTCGGTGACCGGCACCTCTGTGACAGTGCCGGCCCGCGGGGCGCCCAGCTCGTTCTCCATCTTCATGGCCTCGACGACCACCAGCGGCTGGCGGGCCTCGACCTGGTCGCCGGGCGCCGCCAGAACCCGCACGACCTTGCCCGGCATCGGAGCGACGAGTCGCGACGCGCCGCCCGCTGCGCCGCCGGGGGCATCCCCGGCCGCCCGCCGGCCGTTGATCACCGCATCGACGATCACGTCGCCGAGGTGCACCCGCGTCAATCCGTTCCGGCCGGTCGCCACGCAGCGCACCTGCCGGCTCGCGGCGCCGGCGCCGACCCGCACGAGCGACAGCAGCATCCCATGCCGATCGCGCTCCACGAGGCGCGCATCGACCTCCCGCGTCGTCCCGTCCCACGACACGTGCACGCGTCCGGGGCGCGCCGCGTCCGGCTCGACGCTGACGTCGCGTACGTTCCCGTTGACCTCGATCTCGATTCGCATGCCGGACAACGTCTATCGTAGTCCCTCGACCCGCGCCGCCTGCTTCCAGCGCCCGCCGGCCGCCGTACCCGCGGCGGGGCCGGCGCCGGCTGCCGCGCGTCCCAGCGTGACGGACAACGCCGCGGCGATGACGGCAAGCTCCTCGGCGTCTTCCGGCGGATCGACGAAATCGGTTCCGTCCCTTCCGGCCAGCACGCGGTCGAGAAACGTGGTGTCGAAGCGCGCGGCGACGAAGTCGGCATGACGGAGCAGCCACCGGAACATCGGAACGGTGGTCGGGACGCCGCCGATGTCGTATTCCGCGAGGGCGCGGTCCATGCGGTCGATGGCCAGGCGGCGATCCGCCGCGTGGGCGATCACCTTGGCCACCATCGAGTCGTAGTGCACGGGCACCTCGAAGCCGGCCGCGACGCCGGCGTCGACGCGGATGCCCGGACCCTCGGGCGGACGATGCGTCTCGAGCAGTCCGGGACACGGCATGAAGCCCGCGTTCGGATCCTCGGCATAGACCCGACACTCGATGGCGTGGCCGTCCGGCGCGAGGGCCCGCTCCGGATCGACGTCCAGCCGCTCCCCCTGCGCGACCCGGAGCTGCCAGCGCACCAGGTCGATGCCGGTCACCATCTCCGTGATCGGGTGCTCGACCTGCAGCCGGGTGTTCATCTCCAGGAAATAGAAGCTCCCCGACTCGTCGAGCAGGAACTCGATGGTGCCGGCGTTCGTGTACCCGACCTCGGCGGCCAGCCGGGCCGCGGCCGCCGCAAGCCCGCGCCGGGTCTCGATACCGACCACCGGCGACGGCGTCTCCTCGATCACCTTCTGATGGCGCCGCTGAATCGAGCACTCCCGCTCGACGAACGGCACCACGCCGCCGTGATCGTCCGCGAGAAGCTGCACCTCGATGTGCCGGCCCCGCTCGATGCAGCGTTCCAGGTAGACGGCGCCGTCGCCGAAGGCCGAAGCCGCCTCCGACCGCGCGCCCTGGATCGCGCGCGGCAGGCCTTCGGGCTCGCGCACCAGCCGCATCCCCTTGCCGCCGCCGCCGGCGACCGCCTTGACGAAGAGGGGATAGCCGATGGCGTCGCCGGCCGCTTGCAGCTCGGCCTCCGTAGCCCCGTCCGGCAACGGTCCGCCGCTTCCCGGCACTATCGGCACGCCGGCCCGGCGAGCCGCTTCGCGCGCCGCGGTCTTGCCGCCCATCAGCTCGATGACCCCGGCAGGCGGGCCGATGAACTTGAGCCCCGCGTCGGCGACGGCCTGGGCGAACCCGGCGTTCTCGGCGAGAAACCCGTACCCCGGATGCACCGCGTCGGCGCCGGTCCGGCGCGCCGCGGCAATGATCTTCTCGACGTGCAGGTAGCTGGCGGCCGGCTCGTCCGCCTCGAGCGCCACCGCCTCATCGGCATAGCGGACGTGCGGCGCCAGCCGGTCGCAGTCGGAGTAGACGGCGACCGTCGGCAGTCCCATCTCGCGGCACCCGCGCATGATTCGGACCGCGATCTCGCCGCGGTTGGCGATGAGCACCTTCATCGGCAGTTCGTCTTTCCTATCGTACTGCACGAGCGGCGCCGGATCGCACCGGGTCTGCTTCCCTCGTTCGCGCCGCTCCGTGGCGGGACCGTCCGGGCAGGCCGGGGCGCGGGCGTCACAGCGGGATGTTGCCGTGCTTCTTCGGCGGGTTGCGGTCCCGCTTGCCGTCGAGGCTGCGCAGGGCCGCGATGATGCGCGGGCGGGTCGTGCGGGGCGCGATGACCTCGTCGAGGAAACCGCGGCCGGCGGCGACGAAGGGGTTGGCCAGCTTGTCGCGGAACTCCTGCACCTTCGACGCGCGCAGGGCTTCGGGATCCTCGGCCGCGTCGAGCTCCCGCTTGTAGAGAATGTTCACCGCCCCCTCGGGCCCCATGACCGCGACCTCCGCGGTCGGCCAGGCCAGGTTGACGTCGGTGCGGATGTGCTTGCTCGCCATCACGCAGTAGGCGCCCCCGTAGGCCTTGCGGGCGACCACCGTCACCTTCGGCACGGTCGCCTCGGCGAACGCGTAGAGCAGCTTCGCCCCGTGCTTGATGATGCCGCCGTACTCCTGCACCGGCACGTCCTCGAACGTAACCAGCGGTAGGTTGAACGCGTCGCAGAAGCGGACGAACCGCGCCCCCTTGATCGACGCGTCGATGTCGAGCGCTCCGGCCAGGTGCGCCGGCTGGTTCGCCACCACCCCGACCGGCTGCCCGCCGAACCGCGCGAAGCCGACCACGATGTTGGGCGCGAAGTGCCGGTGGACCTCCAGAAAGTCGCCGTCGTCTCCCACCGCGCGAATCAGGTCGAGCATGTCGTAGGGCTGGTTCGGGGACTCGGGCACGAGGGCATCGAGCTGCGGGTCCTCCCGGTCGATCGGGTCGGCCGTCTCGATGCGCGGCGGATCGTCGAGGTTGTTGGAGGGCAGGTAGCCGAGCAGCAGGCGCAGCAGCCCCAGGCAGTCCTTGTCGGTCGGGACCGCGAAGTGGGCGGCGCCGCTCTTCGCGTTGTGGGTCATCGCCCCGCCGAGCTCGTCCTTGGTCACCTCCTCGTGGGTGACGGTGCGAATCACGTCCGGCCCGGTGACGAACATGTAGCTGGTCCCCTCGACCATCACCGTGAAGTCGGTGATGGCCGGGGAATAGACGGCTCCCCCGGCGCACGGTCCCATGATGGCCGAGAGCTGCGGGATGACGCCGGAGGCGAGCGTGTTGCGCAGGAAGATGTCCGCGTAGCCGGCCAGCGAGGCGACCCCTTCCTGGATCCGGGCGCCGCCCGAGTCGTTGAGGCCGACCACCGGCGCGCCGTTCTTCATCGCCAAGTCCATGATCTTGACTATCTTCGCGGCGTTCGTTTCCGACAGCGATCCGCCGAACACCGTGAAATCCTGGGCGAACGCGTAGACGAGGCGCCCCTCGACCTCGCCGTGGCCGGCCACCACGCCGTCGCCCGGCACGAGCTGCGTCTCCATGCCGAAGTCGCGGCAGCGGTGGGTAACCAGCTTGTCGATCTCGCGAAACGTGCCGGGATCGAAGAAGAGGTCGATCCTGCCCGCGTCGTGCTGCCGCCGTTGCCGGGCCTCGCCGCCGCCCGTTTCCGCACGCCGCTCGTAGTCCGCCAGCGTTTCCAGTCTGTCCATGCCGTGAATCCGTCGGTTGGAGGGGCGCGGCGCAGACTCCTAGCCCGACAATCGTCGCCTCCGGCTCCTATTGCCGCCCAACCGCGCCTGACTAGCAGTCTACGCCGTTTCTACGGCGCAGACTCCTAGCCCGACAATCGTCGCCTCCAACCGGGCCTGACTAGGAGTCTACGCCGTTTCTACGGCGCAGACTCCTAGGCCCGGACGGCCTGCGCCTTGTCCCAGTCGGCCAGGAACTTCGCCAGGCCGATGTCGGTGAGCGGGTGGTTGAACAGCATGTCGATGACTTTCGGGGGGCAGGTGCAGACGTCCGCGCCCATGCGGGCCGCCTCGACCACGTGGGCCGGACCGCGCACGCTCGCCACGAGGACCTCGGTCTCGAACTCGTAGTTCTCGTAGATCTCCACGATGCGGCTGACCAGGTCCATGCCGTCGGTCGCGATGTCTTCCACCCGGCCGACGAACGGGCTGACGAACGCCGCGCCGACCTTGGCCGCCAACAGCGCCTGCGCGGGCGAGAAAACCAGCGTCACGTTGACGCGAATGCCCTCGCCCGAGAGCACTGCGCACGCCTGGACGCCCGCCTTGCCGAACGGCACCTTGACCACGATATGCTCGTCGATGGCCGCGAGCCGGCGTCCCTCGCCGATCATCCCGTCGGCATCCGTCGCCACCACCTCCGCGCTCACCGGCCCGCGGACGGCGCGGCAGATACGCGCCAGCGTCTCGTGCGGGTCGCCGGACTCCCTGGCCAGCAGCGACGGGTTCGTCGTCACGCCGTCGACGATGCGCAACGGCACCAGGGCCTCGACGGTCTCGGGATTCGCACTGTCCACGAAGATCTTCACGAGCTGCTCTCCTGCACTGCGGATCGGCTCCGCACGTCAGCCGGCCACCACGTCGTTGACGAGTTCGCCAACGCCCTCCACCGAGATCGCCACCCGATCGCCCGGCGCGAGGGGCCCGACCCCCGGCGGGGTCCCCGTCGCAATGACGTCGCCCGGCAGCAGCGTCATCACGTGGCTGACGAACTCCACCACCCGCTCCGGCGGAAAGATCATCTCCCGCGTGCTCGACGCCTGCCGCGTGTCGCCGTTGACCGTCGAGCCGACGGCCAGCCCCGTCCAGTCCAGCCCCACGGCGATGGCCGGGCCGACCGGCGCGAACGTGTCGAAGCCCTTCGCCCGCGTGTACTGCACGTCCCGCTTCTGGAGGCCGCGATCGGTCACGTCGTTGACGCAGGTCAGCCCGAGCACGTAGTCGCGCGCCTCTGCGGCCCGCACGTTGCGCGCCGTACGCCCGATGACGATGCCGACCTCCGCCTCGTAGTCCACCCGGCCCGCGCCCGGGGGAATCACGATCGACGCTTCCGGACCGATGACGGCCGACGGGGGCTTCAGAAAGATGAGCGGCTCTTTCGGCAGCGCCTTGCCCATCTCCTTCGCGTGGTCCCGGTAGTTGAGGCCGACCGCGACGATCTTCGACGGCGTCACCGGCGGCAGCACCCGCAGGCCGTCGGGTTCGAAGGCGTCACCGGCCCGGTGCTCTCCGAACAGGTCGCCGTCGAGCTGGCGCCAGGCGCCGTCCCGCTCGATCACGAGCTGCGCCCGCCCGTCGATCTCGATGCGATATACACGTGTCATGAATCACCTTGCGGCCGCCAGCCGGCCCGGACCGCTAGCCCGACAATCGTCGCCGCCGGCGCCGATTGCCGCCCAACCGGGCCTGACTAGCAGTCTACGCCGTTTCTACGGTCCGTCACCGGCTCCGAAAGCGGACTCGCGTTCGGCGGGACCGCGCTATCGAGCGCCAGCACCTGGTAGACGTAGCGCCGGCCTGCCGTGACGTCGGTATCCTGGAACGCCGTCTCGACGAGCGGCTCAAGCGTGAGCGGTTGGAGTGTCGCATCTGGCGGCGTTCCGCGCAAGACCACGTAGCCGGCGAGATCGTCCTCCCCGTTGTCGTCCCAGACGAGGCTTATGCCGTTCGTGTCGACCACCGCGATGACGCCGGTGGGCGCCGCCGGCGGGAAGGTGTCGGTCAGGACGACGCAGGTCGCCGGCGACGCTTCGCCGAGCAGTTGCAGTCCGTCCTCCGGCGACTCGTTCTGCAGGCGCCGCGAGGCGACGTAGTCGAGGACGCGCACCGCGTAGCAGCGGGTCTCCAAGAAAGTCGGATCACCGTCGGTATAGGACGCTTCTGAATCGGGCTCGTCGAGCCGCTGCGGGCGCTCGACGTCGGGATCACCGGATGCCGCCAAGTCGTACACCACGTACGCCGACGGCTCCGGCCCCTCCACGACCGGGGTCGACTCGAGCATCGGCGACTCGACCTCCTCCGCCTGCACCGGCAACCGGAACGTCGGAGGCTCCTCCCAGACGATCTCGATCTCGCCGGAGTCGTACGACACGGCCACCGGCCCCGGGGGCAGCGGAGGGGTGACGAGCGGCACGTCAACCAGATCGGACGGTTCGCCCAGCCGGTTCCTCGACGATACCGCGAACGCGACGTAGGAACGAATCGGAGGCTCCGGCGCCGGAGGTGAAACCAGCGGCATCGGCCGGACCTTTTTCGTATCCTCGTCCTCGTCGTCCTCGTCGTCCTCGTCGGGATCGCCCACGGTCACCGGCACGAGCGTCTCGGGCGTCAAGCGCTCGACCACGGTCACCGCATCCCCCTGGACGACCTCGAAGAACGCCACCGGACCGGTAGCCGCCTCACGGTTCTGGACATCGTCGAGCATGTCGGCGAGCCTCGGCTCGGGCTCGGACGCAGCGCTCGCTGGTTCAGCGGAGGCCGCATCGTCGGGAAGGCGCACCGGCAGAACGGCGATCAGCGTCGCGGCATCGAGCCAGTCTTCCGAGAACTCTTCGCGCGGCCTCAGGTCCGTGGGCTGCGTGGTCAGCGCGTAGACCTCGATCCACTCGATGTCGCCCGGTGTCGTGCCGTCGGTGTCGCCGTCCGGCGCATCGAACTCCAGGTAGACGCGGTCGCCCAGGCGGGTCGCCTCGGGGGCGGAAATCGTGTCCGGCAGGACGACCAGCGGCGGGCGCGGGGGGGCCCGCGCGCCGCAGGCTGCGACCAGAGCCGCAGGCGCCAACAATACGACCAGCCGGATTGCCGCCCGGAGACGAGTCACAGAATGTAGCGGGAGAGATCCTCGTCCTCGACGATCTCCGAAAGCATGCGATCGACGTACGCCGCGTCGATCACGACGCGCGTCTGCCCGAGGTCCGGTGCGTCGAACGAGATTTCGTCGAGCAGCTTCTCCATCACCGTGTGCAGGCGGCGCGCCCCGATGTTCTCGCTCCGCTCGTTGACGAGGCTCGCGATCTCGGCGATCCGCCGCACCGCCCCATCGTCGAAATGCAGGTCGATGCCTTCCGTTCCGAGCAAAGCCCGGTACTGTGTCACGAGGGCGCCCTGCGGCTCGGTCAGGATGCGCACGAAGTCGTCCGTGCCGAGCGCCTCGAGCTCCACGCGAATGGGGAACCGGCCCTGGAGCTCCGGGATCAGGTCGGACGGCTTGGCCATGTGGAACGCGCCGGCCGCGACGAACAGGATGTGGTCGGTTCTCGCCATCCCGTGCTTCGTGTTGACGGTCGTCCCCTCCACGATCGGCAGGATGTCGCGCTGTACGCCCTCGCGGCTCACGTCCGGGCCGCCCTGCCTCCCGTCGCTGCCGGCGATCTTGTCGATCTCGTCGACGAAGATGATCCCCGCCTGCTCCACCCGCTCTATCGCCGCACGGCCGACGCTCTCCATGTCGACGAGCTTCTGCTCCTCCTCGCGGGCGAGGTGCTCGGCCGCTTCCGGCACCTTCATCCGACGCTTTCGGCTGCGCCCCTGAAACAGGCCTGGGAGCATGTCCTTCATCTTGACGTCGATCTCCTCGATCGACGACCCGGCGATGACCTCGAAGGACGGAAACGACGACTCGCGGACGTCCAGCTCCACCACGCGCGCGTCGAGGCCGCCCGAGCGGAGCTGGTCCCGCAGCTTCTCGCGGGTGCGGCCCGCCGCCTCCCGCAACGCCCGGCGATCGACCGGCGAGTCCGGGCCGGCCGGAGAAGCCGGTACCGCGGGCGCCGGCCGCACCGGCGGCACCAGCAGATCGAGCAGACGTTCCTCGGCGTTGGCCCGCGCCTTGTCTTGTACCTCGACGATCCGCTCGTCGCGCACCATCGTGACGGCCAGCTCCACCAGGTCGCGGACCATCGACTCCACGTCGCGTCCCACGTAGCCCACCTCGGTGAACTTCGACGCCTCCACCTTGATGAACGGGGACTGGGCGAGCCGCGCGAGCCGCCGGGCGACCTCGGTCTTGCCGACGCCGGTCGGCCCGATCATGAGGATGTTCTTGGGCGCGACCTCTTCGGCCAGCTCGGGGGGCAGCTTCTGCCGCCGCATGCGGTTGCGGAGCGCGATCGCCACCGCGCGCTTGGCCTGGTGCTGTCCGACGACGTGGCGGTCGAGCTCGACCACGATCTCGCGCGGCGTGAGAGCGCCGACCGAGGAGGCGGCCGTCTCCGGCAGGTAGATGGGCACGACTAGAGCTCCTCGATGGTGACATTGGCATTCGTGTAAATGCAAATGTCGGCGGCGATGCGCATCGCCTCGTCGGCAATCGCGCGCGGGTCGAGCGCGGTGCGCCGCGCCAGCGCCTTGGCGGCGGCCATGGCGTAGGGGCCGCCGGAGCCGATCGCCACGATCCCGTCGTCCGGCTCGAT
>JAGWAH010000007.1:61222-96989 GCA_021296515.1 Acidobacteriota bacterium
ACCGCGCGCTCCAGATTGCCGCGGTGCTGCTCCAGCTTGGCGTCGAAGCGCGAGAAGAGCGCGAACGAATCGGCGGCCGAGCCGGCGAACCCGGCCAGCACGCGGTCGTGGTAGAGCCGCCGGATCTTGCGGGCGGTCTGCTTGACCACGGTCGTGCCGAGCGTGACCTGGCCATCGCTGGCCATCACCGCCTTGTCCGCCCGGCGGACGGCCAGGACCGTCGTGCTCCGGAATCCCGCAGACGTCGCCGTCATCCAGCGTCCTCCCCGGCTGCCGCGCGGCGGCGGAACAGCGGATACAGCGGCAGGCCCGCCGCGATGAGCAGGATTCCGGCGCCCGCCGCGGCCGGCTCGCGCCAGATCTCGTTCACGACCATGGCGGCGCAGGCGGCGACGAAAATGCCCGGCGCCAGCGGATAGCCCCAGGCCCGGAACGGACGGGGGGCCGCAGGCTCGCGGCGCCGGAGTACGAACAGCGCGGCCACGGCGGCACCGGCGAACGTGACCACCGCGAACCCGGTGTAGAGCAGCAACTGCTCGAAAGTGCCAGCCAGGACGAGCACACCGCTCCAGATGCTCTGCGCGACGATGGCGGTCACGGGAGTCCGGTACTTCGGATGCACCCGCGCGGCGCCCGCGAAGAACTGTCCGTCGCGGGCCATGGCGAAGTAGACCCGCGGCCCGGCCAGCACCATGGCGCTGACGCTCGCCGAGATCATGATCACCGACGCTGCGGCGAGCGCCGCACCGACGCCGGCCCCGAACAGCCGCTCGCCCGCCGCATCGAGGATGGGTGCACGGTCCGCTCCGAGGTCGACGGCGCCCAGATCGACGAGCGGCATCGCGTAGACATAGAGGAGATTCAGCAGCAGATAGACGACGACGACCGTCGCGGTGCCGGCCGCTATCGCGAGCGGAACGTTGCGGCCCGGGTCCCGGATTTCCTCCGCGACGTAGGTGGCCGCGTTCCATCCCGAATAGCTGAACATGATGGGAATGAGCGCGAGGAGCCAGAGCTCGGGCGTCACGGGCCCGCCCGGCGCGCCGAAGTGCGCCGCCGAGCCGTCGCCGATCGTGAAGCCGAGAGCGACGAGCACGACGAGCACGGCGACCTTCGCGCCCGCCAGCAGATTCTGCACGATCCGGCCCGGGCCGAGGCCGAGCACGTGGACCGCGGTCAGGGCTGCGATCGCCGTCAGGGCCACGACGGTCCGCGGCGAGATCGACAGCGTGACGACCACCAGCGGGATGCTCACCAGCGGCGTCGCATCGCCCGCCGCCGGCAGGAACCGGCCGAGGTAGCTCGCGATCCCGACGGCCCCGAGGGCGATGGCGCCCGAGAACCCCGCGATGAACGAGGTCCACCCGGAGAGGAACCCGGCGGCCGGCCCGAACGCCTCGCGCAGATAGACGTACTCGCCCCCGGCCCGCGGCCGCAGCGTCGCCAGCTCGGCATAGGCCATGGCGCCGGCGAAGGCCAGCCCGCCGCCGGCCAGCCACGCCCCGAGCATCAGCCAGACATCGGGCACCCAGACGGCGACGAGCGCCGGCACCAGGAAGATGCCGCTGCCGATGACGTTCGAGACGATGATCGACGCGCCGTCGAGCGCACCGAGCCCGCGAACGAGCGACGGGGATGGTGTGGCGGAGGGCACGGGTGCGCCGGGGGCGCTCACTGGGTCAACAGTTGGCGTTCGATCGGGTACTCGCCCAACTTGGCCCACTGCTCGGCGCGGTGCTTGACGAACAACTCGATCTTGACGTCGACGAAATCCCGGTGGCCGAGCATCTCGGCCAGCGACTGCTCGCCGGTATAGCCGAGGCTGGACTCCATCGTGAACGGACCGAGACCGTCCCCCGGCACGACCCCTTGACGACCCACCGCGCGGACCAGGGCGCTGCCCCATTCCTGATCTTCACCCATACAGGTCCCGGCATCCTCATCGGCCGGCGAGACCGGGTCCTCGGGCTCCGGCTGCCCCGCGTAGAGGACCATGCAGCGCCGGAAGACGCCGTTCAACTGCAGCGTCCGGATGCGTTGATCCGATACGTTCTCGAGGCGGAACGAGATGGTCGGCACCAGCTTGTTGCGGCCGAGCTCGTCGAATCCGACGTCGAGCCAGCCGGTCGTCATGTCGGTGACGCCCAGGGCGGCCTGGACGTCGAGCGGGGTGCAAGCGCTTCCGGAGACGGCGGCGGTCAACGCGAGCGCAAGCACGGCGCGCGACGGGCGACGAACCATGAACATCCTCCGATTGTAGTCCAGAAATCTGCACCGGTCCGCGGTGCGGATCTCGGCTCAGAAGGACGAGACGTCGACCCGCGCCCGGACCTCGTCCAGCGTCAAGCCGCCGGCGTGCAGCGCGGCCACGTCGCCCGCCCTGACCCGCACCGTCGTGTCCCGTCCCGGCAGACCGCGGGTGTCCCGTGCAACCACCGTCAGCCAGTCGTTCCCGTCGAGCAGTGCGCCCAGCCGCCCGCCGTAGCCCAGGAGCGCGTCTACCAGCATCTCCCGCAGCGCTTCCTGATACACCGTGTGCAGGTCCGGCGCCGCTGCCTCCGGCGCGTTGCCTCCGCCCGGCGCCGGCGCGTCGCCGGGAGCAGCGAGCCCCGGCCGATCCGCCGGTGCGGCGGCGCCGCCCGGTGTGAAGGCGACCCTCCGCCCCGCGTTCGGCTCGAGCTCGCGCAGCACCGGAGGAAGCGCCCCCGACAGCCGCAGCTCCTGCAGAGCGCCCCGAATCCTCCGCAGATCCGCGTCCATCATCTCCAGGGACCAGAGGACGCTCTGCCGCAGCACGGGGCACTCGACGTCGAAGAAGACGCCGTACCCGGCCAGACGGAACCCCCGCACCTGGGCCGGCCCCGCGAACAGCATGAGGCCCGGCGTCCAGGGCGGCATCTGCTGCTCGACGCCGCGCGCGCTCAGCGCGACGGCACGCGACAGCACGTGCTCCAGGACCTGAATCTGCGCGGTCAGCGGGTCGGCGTCGGCGCGCTCGGCGCCCGCCGGGCCCGCGCCCTGCGCCGTCGCGGGCGCAACGCCGGCCACGGTCAGGACCACGACGACGAGCGTTGCGATTCCCATGTCCCTGCCCCGTGCCATTCCCGCGCCGCTACTGCTGGGCGACGCGCACCATGTAGTCGGCAAGACTGTCGACCTCCTGCTGCATGCGCAACTGATCCGCCTGCCGGTGCAGGTCGACCTCCTGCGCCAGCCGCATCAGTCCCGACGCGAACTCCTGCCGCTGCCGGCGCTCGCTCTCCGCCATCAGCGCCCTGACCTCGCCCAACCAGTCGTCAGCGGCCGGAATGGCCGCACCGGACTCCGCCGGCAGGGATCGCCCGCCGGCCGGAACGACACCGGTCCGCTGCGCCGTGAGCTCCTCGCGAAGCTGCGCCTCCAAAGCGGCCAGCTCGGCGCGCCAGGGACGCGTTTCTTCGGCCACCGCCGGCTGCGGTCCGGCCGCGCCATCCACGGGCTGCATTTCGCCGGCGCCCGGTTCGGTCCAACCCATGCGAAACACGAAGCCGCCGTCCCCGTAGCGCACCTCGACGCTGGCGATCGCGGCGCCCGCGACCAGGACCGTCGTCGCGGCGAGGGCGGCTCCCCATGCCGGGCGCAGCCCTCCCCCCGACCACCAGGTGGAAGCAGACCTCGCCCCGGACGCCTCCGCCACCACGCGGAACCCGAGCCGCGCCTCCGGCGGCGCCCATTCCCGCAGCGTGCCGCGCAGCACCGCGAAGCCGTCCAACTCCGCCGCGCAGGCCGTGCACGTCTCCAGGTGCCGCTCGACGTGCGCCCGCTCGGCGGGTTCGCACTCGTCGTAGACATAGGCAACCAGGGCTTCGTTTTCCGGGCAGTCAGACACTGGCTTCCCTCTTCAATCGCCCGCAGGGGGAGGATAGGACACCGCGCCCCGCTCCTGCAACGACGCCGCCGCGCCCAGCCCGTTCCGCTCGAGCTGCCGGCGGAGTGCGCTGAGCCCCTGGTACAGGCGAGTCTTGACCGTGCTCAGGGGACATCCCTGCAGGTCGGCGATCTCCTGAAACGTCAGGCCGTGATATTCCTTCAACAGGATGGCGGTCCGCTGCGGCTCGGGGAGCGTCGCCATCACGCGCTCCACCGCCCGCCCGAGGTCGCGCCGCACGATCAACTCCTCCACGCTCTCCTCGGCCGGCTCGAGCGAGTGCGCCTGCTCCTGTTGCAGGTCGTCGGACGCCGGGACCATCCTGACGCGCCGCTCCTTCCGGATCCAGTCCCGGCACAGGTTCAGCGCAATGCGGTAGAGCCACGACGAGAACCGCGCCTGCCCCTTGAACCCGCCGATCGCCCGGAACGCCCGCAGGAACGCCTCCTGGCAGACGTCGCGCGCGTCCTCCTCGCGGCCCAGCGTGCGGTAGGCGAGCGCGAAGATCGGCCGCTCCCAGCGGACGACCAACTGGTTGAACGCGCCCGTGTCGCCGCCCGCGGCCAGGGCCACCGGTTGCTGCCGTCGCGGTCATGCTTACGGGTTAGACGCGCGAGAGGCCCGAAAGGTCGGACGCCGGCGCCCCGTCAGGTGGTCAGGCCGTTGATCGGAATACCCATCGTCCGGGCAGCGTCCGACATACGGTGATCGTACGTTGCGAGTTCGACGGTCTGTCCGTGTTGGCGCAGGTAGTCGGCCGATGCAAGGTGCAGCGCATCGAGGGTGCGAACCGGTACGGGAAACGCACCGAGCGCGCGGGTGAGGACAGGCGACGACAGTTCCAGCAGGGCGATGCGTCCGAGGAGCGCCGTGGCCGCCTCCCCGTGGGATTCGGCGAACCTGCGGGCATGCAGGACGGTCCAGACCTCGTACTCGAGCAGGCGGCTGGCGGCCAGCGTGTTGTCCCAGAAGTCGGCAGGTGGACGTCGATCCTCGAGGAAAAGGTGCGCCAGCGCGACGGAGGCATCGATGTAGATCACCTTTCGCCTCGGACCTCGTCCAACATCTCGAGCAGTTGTTCCAGCGTCATGATCGGCGCAGGCGCCGAAGGCGGTCCGGCACCTGGGGCCGCGGGTGGCGCCAGCAAGCCCTTGCGCACCATGTCAGCGAGCAGGGCGTCGGCAAGGATGGGGCTCCGTTCGGCGCGTGGCGGCACGATTTCCGCCACGACGCGGTCGCGGTCCGTCACGAGCACGGTCTCGCCCGCGGCGGCCAGACGCACGTATTCACTCAGCTTGTTGTTGAGCACCTTCAGTCCGACGGAGCGCATGCTCCTGACGGTAGCTTCCAGTGGCCACCGCGGTCAAGGCGGTCCCCGGCGTGGTCCGGCAGCACCAGCGCGCCATCGGCGTCGAGCTGCGGTCTTCGAGCCCGTCGCCTGCTCCCTGTATCCTTGGCGCCGACAGTTGCACCGCATTCCGATGCTTCACATCTCCAACCTGCACAAGGCGTTCGGCGACCGGGTCCTGTTCGACAAGGTCTCGTGGCAGCTCCAGCCCGGCATGCGCGTCGGGCTGTGCGGCCCGAACGGGGCCGGCAAGACGACGCTGCTCAAGATGCTGTCCGGCGAGGTCGAGGCCGACGCGGGCGAGATCGCCCGGCCGAACGATCTGACGGTCGGCTACCTGCCGCAGGACGGGCTGACCCACGCGGGCCGGACGCTCTACGACGAGACGAGCCGCGCGTTCGAGCCGCTGCTCGCGCTGCAGGCGGAGCTGGGCGAGTTGGAAACGAAGCTCGGCGACACCAGTTTGTCCCAGAGCCAGCATGACGCCGCGCTCGACCGCTACAGCGAGGTCCAGACCGCCTTCCAGGACCGGGACGGCTACGGCATCGAGGCGAAGGTGGACGCCGTGCTGCGCGGTCTCGGCTTCGAGGCGGCCGACTTCGGCAAGCCCACCGAGACGTTCTCCGGCGGCTGGCAGATGCGCATCGCGCTCGCCAAGCTGCTCCTCCGCCGGCCCCGCCTGCTGCTGCTCGACGAGCCCACGAACCACCTCGACCTCGAGGCGCGCAACTGGCTGGAGGAGTTCCTGGTCGCTTATCCCGACGCGGTGGTGCTGGTCTCGCACGACCGCTACTTCCTCGACAGCGTGGTGACGGAGATAGCCGAGGTCGGCCTGCGCACGCTGACCGAGTTCCGCGGCACGTACAGCGCCTACCTGACCGAGCGCGAGGCCCGCATCGCCCGGCTGCGGGAGGCCAAGAAGCGGCAGGACGAGGAAGTGGCCCGGATGCGGCTTTTCATCGACCGCTTTCGCTACAAAGCGACCAAGGCGAAGCAGGTGCAGAGCCGGGTCAAGATGCTCGAGAAGATCACCCCGATCGAGGTGCCGGCGGCGCGCAAGCGCGTGCACTTCAAGTTCCCGGCCAGCGCCAAGAGCGGCAGGACGGTCGTCGAGCTGCGCGATGTCGCGAAGGCGTACGGCGAGGTGCGGGTGTTCGAGCGCGCCAACGTCCACATCGAGCGCGGCGCCCGCGTCGCCCTGGTCGGCCCGAACGGCGCGGGCAAGTCGACCCTCATGCGGATGCTGTCCGGCGTGGAGGCGCCCGACCGGGGCGAACGGATCGACGCAGTACTTCGCCCAGGACGAGGCGGTGCGCCTGGACGGATCGCTCACCGTGTACGAGACGCTGGCTTCCGGCTCCCCGGTGGACATGGTCCCCGCGATCCGCAACATCCTGGGCGGCTTCCTGTTCACCGAGGACGACGTCTACAAGCGCGTCAAGGTGCTCTCGGGCGGCGAGCGCACGCGGCTGGCGGTGGCGCGGATGCTGCTGCGCCCCTCCAACACGCTCATCCTGGACGAGCCCACCAACCACCTCGACATCGACTCGACCGACGTGCTGCTCGACGCGCTGACCGACTACGGCGGCACCCTCATCTTCGTCTCGCACGACCGCTATTTCGTCGACCGGCTGGCGACGAAGATCATCGACATCGGGCATGGCGAGGCGGCGCTTTACCCGGGCAGCTACGAGGAGTTCCGCTGGAGCCGGGAACAGGCGTCGGACGGCGACGCACCGGCCGCGCGGACGTCCGGCGGCGGCGCGCCCGGCAGAGAGGGCGTACGTTCCGCGGGCAACGCAGGCCGGTCGAGCCGCGCTGCAGCAGCACGGCGCACCCCGTCCGGGCAGGGTCCCGGCGCGACGGGGACGGCAAAGCAACAGCCCGTGCGGTCCCCGACCGCGAACTCACCCCACCCGGACGGCCACGCTGCCGGGACACAGGCACGGGCGCCCCGGAGGGAGCGCTCCGCGCCGGCGCCGGCCTCCGAGAACGCGGCACCGCCGAGGACTCCGCCCGCGCGCGGTGCCGCCGAGCACAAGCGGCGCCAGGTGGAGGCGCGCCGGCAACAGCGCAAGCTGGACGGGCTCCGCAGGCGCATCGCCGACCTGGAGAAGCGCATCGCCGAGCGCGAGGAGGCGGTCCGCAGGCTGGAAGCGGAAATGGCGGCCCCCGGCTTCTTCACGGACCAGGCCTCGGCCGACGAGGCGGTCAAGCGTCATCAAAAGCTGATGTGGGAGGTCGGCGACCTGATGAACCAGTGGGAGGCGCTCGAGCAGGAGGCCGCCGAGCAGACCGCCGCGTCCTGAGAGCGTCACGCCCGCGGGTGCGTCTTGCGGTAGATCTCGGTGATCTGAGCGGCGCTGACGTGCGTGTAGCGCTGCGTCGTCGTGATGCGGGCGTGACCGAGCAGCTCCTGGATGGCGCGCAGGTCGGCGCCACGCTCCAGCAGGTGGGTCGCGAAGGAGTGGCGCAGGGCGTGCGGGCTGATGCCGCGCTGTGCACCGACCTGCGTGACGCACCGCCGCACCATGCGTCCGACGCTGCGGCTCGACAGGCGCCCGCCGCGGTAGTTCACGAAGAGCGGGTCGCCCATGCGCGGCGCCGGGTCGCCCGCCGCGGTCGCACCGCCATGCGCGCGCGACACGAGGCCGCGGCGCGCCGTCAGGTACTCGCGAATGGCCGCCGCCGCCGCCGGATTGAACGGCACGATGCGTTCCTTACCCCCCTTGCCGAGGACGCGGACCATGCGGCCGGACAGGTTCACGTCCTCCAGATCCAGCCCGACGAGCTCGCCTAGGCGCAGGCCGGAGGCGTAGAAGAGCTCCAGAATGGCCCGGTCGCGCAGGCCGAGCGGAGTGCCCGCATCCGGCGCGGCAAGCAGCGCGGTCACCTCGTCGACGGCCATGTGGGCCGGCATGCGGCGCTCGACCTTCGGAGCCGAGAGGAGCGTGCCCGGATCCTCCTCCAGCAGGCCCTCGCGGCGCAGATACCGCGCGAAGGTGCGCACTGCCGCGAGCTTGCGTGCGGACGACGACGACGCCTGCCGCCGCTCGTAGGTATCGGCCAGAAAGTCCCGCACGAGCCGGTGGCCGAGGTCGCCGACCCGCGGCTCGCGGCCGAGGTGTGCGGCCGCGAACTCGAAGAACTGCGACAGGTCGCTCCCGTAGGCGCGCACCGTGTGCCGCGAGAGATTGCGATTCAGGCGCAGGTGGTCGAGAAACGGCTGAAGCTGCTCGCGCATCGACCATCGTATCGGCCGCCGGTGCTCCCATCGTCAGCATGCGCAGACCAACGGGCGGCGCCGGCGCCGATGGACCGTCCGGCGACGCACCGAGCCGTCACTGCGCGGCTCCGCCCGTCTGCAGCGCCGCCGCGGCAGATGCCTCCGGGTCACCGCCCCGCCACGCGGCGAGGTCCGCCAGCGCCCGCTCGGCCACCGCCCGGCGGCGCGCCTGCCGCCCGCGGGGCGCCCCCGCCACCACCGGGATCAGCCCGAAGGCGATGTTGGTCGGCTGGTAGTGGCTCGGGTCGGCGTGCGAGACGTAGTGGGCCAGCGCGCCCAGCGCGGTCGTGCGCGGCGGCGCCCGCGGCTCCTCGCCGCGCGCGAGCGCGGCCGCGTTCAGCCCGGCGACGAGCCCGGACGCGGCCGACTCCACGTAGCCCTCGACGCCGGAGACCTGGCCGGCGATGAACAGGCCGGGGCGGGCCCGGGTCTGCCAGGTCGGCGCCAGCAGGGAGGGCGCGTTGATGTAGGTGTTGCGGTGGATCATCCCGAGCCGCACGAACTCGGCCTGCTCGAGCCCCGGAATCATCCGGAGCACGCGGCGCTGCTCCGGCCACTTCAGTTGCGTCTGGAAGCCGACCAGGCTGAAGTGGTCGGCCGCAAGATTGTCCTGCCGGAGCTGAACCACCGCGTAGGGCTGGCGTCCGGTGACCGGGTCCGTCAGCCCGACCGGCTTCATCGGACCGAAACGCAGGGTGTCCACGCCGCGGTGGGCCATCACCTCGATCGGCAGGCAGCCCTCGAAGTACGGCGTGCGGTCGAAGTCGTGCAGCTCGGCCAGCTCCGCGGTCGTGAGCGCGGCGTGGAACCGGTGGTACTCCTCCGGGGTCATCGGGCAGTTCAGGTAGTCGCCTTCCTCCTCGCCCCCGGCGCCGCACGTCCGGCCGACCGCGAGTTCCTTCGTGCGCTCCCGCCGGCCGCGGCGCGAGGCCCGGAAGACCCGCGAGCGATCTATCGAGTCGGCCAGCACGATGGGGCTGATCGCGTCGAAGAAGTAGAGCTGCTCGCGACCGACCAGGGCGGTGAGCCCGGCCGCAAGGTCCGGCGAGGTCAGCGGTCCCGTCGCCACGACGACCGGCGAGGCGGCCGACGCCTCCGGGATCCGTTGCACCTCCTCGCGATGGATGGCGATCAGCGGCTCCGCCTCGAGCGCCGCGGTGACCCCCGCGGCGAACCGCTCGCGGTCGACGGCCAGCGCGCCGCCCGCCGGCACGCGCGTCTCGTCGCCCACCCGCATCACCAGCGAGCCGAGCCGGCGCATCTCCTCCTTGAGCAGCCCGACCGCGTTCTCCAGGGAATCGCCGCGAAACGAGTTGCTGCAGACCAGCTCCGCGAGCCGATCCGTCCGGTGGACGGCGGTCGAGCGGACCGGACGCATCTCGTGCAGCGACACGGGGACGCCCCGGCGCGCGGCCTGCCAGGCCGCCTCGCTGCCCGCCAGGCCGCCGCCGACGATCCGGATCATGGGAACCTCGGGGGCGCTTTCGCTCAGGCCACTTCCCGGCGGCTGCGGCCGCGCGCCGTCGCCTTCGCGGTCTTCCTCGCGGACTGCCGCGCCGCCGGCGCCTCGGGCTCAACCCAGCGCCCGTCGCGATAGACGGCGCGCCAGCGGGTCGCCTTGCCGTTCTCTTCCGACGTCACGTACTGCTCGCCCGCCTTGCGGGAGAAGCGGACGACGGCCGGACGGCCCTCGGGATCGGTTTCCGGCGCCTCCAGCAGGTACCGGTACTTCGGATCCAGCTCGGCCGCGTGGGGCTTCAACTCCGACACCGCCGGGGCGCGTGTCTCCCGGTTGCGGGGGAACCCGCTGGCGGCCAGGAACAGCCCGGCGGCGCCATCGCGCAGCACGTAGTGATCGTCCACGGTCCGGCAGCGGAGCTCCGGCATCGGCACCGGATCGGCCTTGGGGGGCGCCGGTTCGCCGTTGCGCAGCACCTTGCGCGTGTTCTTGCACTCGGCGTTGGTGCAGCCGAAGAACTTGCCGAAACGCCCCGAGCGAAGCTGCATCTCGCTGCCGCACCGATCGCATTCGATGGTCCGCTCCGCGAGCGCGGCGGATCGGAAGGTGCCCTCCTCGATCTCGTAACCGGCGCACTGCGGGTTCTTGCCGCAGACATGGAGCTTCCGCCCCGTGTCGACGATGTAGCTGTCCATCGCCGTGCCGCAGACGGAGCAGCGGTGCTTGGCCCGCAGCGCCCGGCTCTCGCCCTCGTCGTCCCGGTCCGCGTCGGCGGCCTCGTCCGCGGGGGCGAGATCGACGGTCTGAGTGCAACGTTCCTTCGGCGGCAGCGAGTACCCCGAGCAGCCGAGAAAGACGCCGGTGCTGGCGGAGCGGATCTGCATCGGGCGGCCGCACGCGGCGCAGGCAACCCCGGTTTCCGTCGGTGCGTTGGGGCGCATGCCGTCGGGCCGGGCGGCGGCGGCGAGCTTCCGGGAGAAGCCGCCGTAGAACGTGTCGAGCACGTTGAGCCACTGCCGGTTGCCGGAAGCGATCTGATCGAGGTCCTGCTCCATGCCGGCGGTGAACGAGTAGTCCAGCAGGTCGGCGAAGCTCTCGACCAGGCGGTCGGTCACGATCTCGCCGATCTTCTCCGCGTAGAAACGCCGCTTGTTCAGCGTGACGTAGCCGCGATCCTGGATCGTGGAGATGATCGAGGCGTAGGTCGACGGCCGTCCGATTCCGCGCTTCTCCAGCTCGCGGACGAGGCTCGCTTCGCTGTAGCGCGGCGGCGGCTTGGTGAAGTGCTGCGCCGGCTCGACCCTGGCGCACGCCAGCGCCTCGCCGCGCTCGTAGCCCGGAACGTCGACGAGGTCGCCCTTGCGGGAGGCAGGCGGCAGCACGCGGGTGAATCCGTCGAAACGCAGGACGCGCCCGCGCACACGCAGCTCGAAGGCCCCCGCCGCGACCGTCACGGTGGTGCTCATGTACTCCGCCGGGGTCATCTGGCAGGCGATGAACTGACGCCGAACCAGGTCGTAGAGACGGCGTGCGTCGGCATCCGCGACGGCCAGCGCCTCGGCCTGCGCGGCCACGTCCGTCGGCCGGATCGCCTCGTGCGCCTCCTGCGCGCCGGCCTTGCTGGCATAGACGTTGGGAGCCTTCGGCAGGTAGCGCGAGCCGAACGCGGCCTCGATATGGTCCCGCGCCCCGGCCACCGCCTCCCGCGAAAGGTTGGTGGAGTCGGTGCGCATGTAGGTGATGTGGCCGCCCTCGTACAGCCGCTGCGCCAGCGTCATCGTCTTGCGCACGCCGAAGCCGAGGCGGGTCGACGCCGCCTGCTGGAGCGTCGAGGTGATGAAGGGCGCACCCGGCCGCGTCGTGGTCGGCTTGCTCTCCACCCGCGCGACCGTGAACGCTTCCCCGCGGAGGCGGGCCAGCGCATCGTCCGCCTCCTCCTTGTTGCGCGGCCGGAAGGCTTTGCCGTCGGACCTGACGACCTGGAAACGGCAGGGATCCTTGCCTCCGTCGCGCGTCAGGTCGGCGAAGACCTCCCAGTACTCCTCCGGCTCGAAGGCGCGGATCTCGCGCTCGCGCTCCACCACGAGCCGCACCGCCACCGACTGCACGCGGCCGGCGGACAGCCCGCGGGCCACCTTGGCCCAGAGCAGCGGCGACACCTCGAAACCGACCACCCGGTCGAGGAACCGTCTCGCCTGCTGCGCGTTCACGCGGTTCTGGTCGATCTCGCCGGGATTCTCGAAGGCGTCCTGAATGGCCCGGCGGGTGATTTCGTTGAACACCACGCGCCGGAAACGCGCCGGGTCGCCGCCAATCACCTCCTTGAGGTGCCAGGCGATGGCTTCCCCCTCGCGGTCGAGGTCGGTGGCGAGAAAGACCTGCCCGGACGACCCCGCCAGCTTCTTCAGCTCGCCGACGACCTTCTCCTTCCCGGGCACGACCTCGTAGGTCGCGCGCCAGCCGCGGTCCGGATCGACGCCCATGCGCTGCACGAGCTGTCGCCGCGCCCGCACCTGCGGGTCGGCGGAACGCCCCCGCGTCCCCTTCCGGCCGCCCGCGACCTGCTTGCCGCGTCCGCCCGACTGCCTCCCCTTGCTGCCCGCGGGCAGGTCACGGATGTGGCCTACGCTCGACTTGACGAGGTAGTCCTTACCCAGGTAGCGATTGATGGTGCGGGCTTTGGCCGGCGACTCGACGATAACCAGGGATCGGGCCATGGTCCTCCTGTTGAGGTCGCGGCTCGAACCGCCGTCGACCGGGCATTACGTTAGCATCCCCGGGCGCGACCGGACGAATCGACCGGCTCCGGCACGGGCGACGAGGCCCGCGATTTCCAGCTCCGTGAGCCGCAACAGAACCGTCGCGCTGTCGAGGCCGCTCCACGCGATCAGGTCGTCGACAGCGCAGATCTCGCCCGGGTCCATATGGCGCAGCAGAGGATCCTCCGCCTCCCGCGCCATCCGCTGCTCACCGGCGGCGGCCGGGTCCGACACCCCGCCGAGCGCGCCGAAGCCGATCGCCTCCAGGATATCGCCCGCCGTCTCCACGATCGCGGCCCCGTCGCGGATCAGGGCATGCCCCCCGGCGCTGCGCCCGCTGAGCACGTTGCCGGGCACGGCCATCACCTCCCGGCCCTGCTCCGCCGCGCAACGCGCCGTGATCAGCGAGCCGCTGCGGGCCCCGGCCTCGACGACCACAACCCCCCGCGCGAGTCCGCTGATCAGACGATTCCGCCGGGGAAAGTGATAGCGGAGCGGCGGCGTGCCCGGCGGGAACTCGCTGAGCACCACACCCGCACGGGCGATCGACGCTGCGAGCTCCGCGTGCTCGGCGGGGTAGACGACGTCGACTCCCGAGCCGAGGACGGCGATCGTGGCCCCTTCGCCGGCGAGCACCCCCCGATGCGCCGCTGCATCCACGCCGCGCGCGCACCCGCTCACCACCACGATACCGCAGCCGCTCAGCTCGGACGCCAGTCGCTCCGCGACGGCGACGGCGTACGGCGAGGCGGCGCGCGAGCCGACGATCGCCACCGAGGGCCTGGCGAGCACGCCTGCGTGCCCTTTCAGCCAGACGACCGGGGGAGGGTCGTCGAGCGTCAGGAACTGGCGGGGATAGCGGGAATCGCACCAGCCGACCGGGTCGATGCCGCCGCCGACGGCGGCGTCCAGCAACCGGAGGGCGCGCGCCCGGCAACGCCGGCCATCCTCGCGGAGGTGCGCCGGCAGGTCGCGAAAGCGGGCCGTCGCCCTTTGCAGGTCGACGTCCCGCCGCTGGTCGTCGCCCCCGCCCGGAGGCGTATCGAGCAGCGCGCGGCGCCATCGCTTCCGAACCAGGAACAGAGACAGCGCGACCTCTTCGACGAGAGTTTCCGTTGCCGTCATCGCGACCTCCGGAAGCAAGAATCGAACCAGGCGGCAGCGAGATCGATGCGGACTTGCGCCGGGCGGCGCGACGTGGCTATATTTGGTATGAGAAGCACCTCTGATCGGAGCGACACCGTTGCCGGGCAGAACAGCCATCATCCTGGTCGCCGCGCTGGCCGCCGCGGTCGTGTCGGCCACGGCCGCCCCCAACTCCCGCGACGACGCGGTGGCGCAAGTGGAGTTCGGAATCTCCGTCGCGCAGGCGGGACTGTGGGACGAGGCCGAGTACCGCTGGAAGCGCGCCACGGAGATCGATCCCGACTACGCGGCCGCCTGGAACAACCTCGGCATCGCGTACGAGCAGAAGGGGATGTTCGACGAGGCGCTCGAAGCCTACGAGACCGCTCTGGATCTCGAGCCGAACAACCTCAACATTCAGCAGAACTACGATCTCTTCAGGGAAATCCATGACCGCGTTCTTCAAGGCGACCGTTAGCGCACTCCTGCTGCTGGGCGGGGCGGCCTGCTCGAGCTACTACGAGGTGCCGATCGAGACCCCGTTGCAGCCGAAGCTGGACGTGGGACGCTTCCAGCGCATTCTCGTGGCCGGCTTCGTGGCGGGCGGCACCGAGGACGTCGACACCAACCTCGAGACCGCGCGGCTGCTGCGGAGCCAGCTTCGCGCGGAGTCCCGGCTGGAAGTCATCGACGCCGAGGTTCTGGACCTGCTGGATATCGCCGAGAGGCAGAACGGGGACTACGGCGACGGCAACGGCAACGGCAACGGCGGCGACCCGGACGCCGTGAACGGCGACGACTGGCGGGACGACAGGCCGGACACGGAGGACCGCGGCGACCTCAGCGAGGAGGACCTGGAAGCCTTCGAGCACATCTTCGCCAACGTGAGTTACTGGCGGCAGCTCGGCGAGGAACACCAGAATCCGCTCATCGTCACGGGCACCGTCCACTTCACGCCGCACCAGCGGTCGGGAATGGTCACCCGCGAGCGCGAGATCTACGACGAATTCGGCCGGCGCATGGTGGCGCCGGTGCGGGCGTACCGCGACCGCTCCGGCTTCGTGCTGAGCCCGACGTTCATCTTCATCGACGGCCGGAGCGGGATCACGCTCTATACCGAGCGCCACCGCGAAGAGGTGCTGTACGACATCTCCCACAACACGCCGGCGCTGTCCTCGTACTTCGAGTTGATGGACCGCCTGCTGCCGTCGTTCCTCGGAGCGCTCGCCGACCAGAGCGTGCGCGGCACGCGCATCATGCTCAAGTAGCGGTCCGGTCCCGGTGCGGCGGCCGGCGCCACTTTACAGCCAGAGGCGCCGGTATTACGATTGCACGTTTCCGGTACGGCAGGGATTCGCCCGCGAGGTACGCGCGGGGGCTCGGAAGGGGTCGAACGTGTTCGCGATTATCGAGAGCGGCGGCCGGCAGGTGCGCGTCGAGGAGAACGCGCTCGTGACCGTCGACCGCCTGCACAAGGAGGTTGGGGACGAGGTCGTTTTCGATCGCGTCCTGTTCGTGGCCGGCGACGACGGCTTCGCGACCGGCGCGCCGTACGTCCCCAGCGCCACGGTGACCGGGGTGGTGGACGCGCTGGACCGGGGACCGAAGATTCGGGTGTTCCGGAAGCGGCGGCGGAAGGCGTGGCGCCGGACCCTCGGGCACCGAACCGCGTTGACGCGGGTGCGCATCACCGGCATCGACGGCGTGTAGATTCAGAGGCATCCATGGCACACAAAAAGGGCCAGGGCAGCTCACGCAACGGACGCGACAGTCAGGCGCAGCGCCTCGGCGTCAAGCGCTTCGACGGCAATCTCGTGCCGGGAGGCGCCATCCTCGTGCGCCAACGGGGACGGCGGTTCCGACCCGGCCTCAACGTCGGCCTCGGCAAGGACGATACGTTGTTCGCCACCGCGGCGGGGCGGGTCCGCTTCGAGGATCACGGATCGAGGGGTCGCGTCATCAGTGTCCTGCCGCTCGAGGGATAGGGCGGCAGGGGCGGCCCGCTGACCGTTCTTCCAACCATCAGCCAGCCCGGATGTTCGTCGACGAAGTCGACCTGCATGTGGCGGCCGGAGACGGCGGCAACGGGTGCGTCAGCTTCCGCCGCGAGAAATTCGTGCCGCGGGGTGGACCCGACGGCGGCGACGGTGGTCGCGGCGGTTCCGTCTACCTGCAAGCCACCACGCACCTGAACACGCTGGTCAAGTTCACCTACCATCCGCTCTGCCGCGCCCAGCGCGGCGGCCACGGCGAAGGCGCGAACCGCGCGGGTCGCGCCGGTCGCGACCTGCACCTGGACGTGCCGGTCGGCACCGTCGTCTACGGCGCGGACCCCGACGACGGCCTCGAGAAGCTGGCCGACCTGGCCGAGGACGGGCAGTCCTGGCTGGCTGCGCGGGGCGGTGACGGCGGGCGCGGCAACCGGCGTTTCACCACGTCGACCAATCGCGCGCCGCGGCGCTTCGAACCGGGTCGCCCCGGCGAGACGCGTACCTTCCGGCTGCGGCTCAAGCTGCTGGCCGACGTGGGCCTCGTGGGCTACCCCAACGCCGGCAAGTCGACGCTGATCGCCCGGGTATCGGCGGCGCGCCCGAAGATCGCGGACTACCCGTTCACGACGCTGTCTCCCAACCTGGGCGTCGTCCGCCTCGACGACGAGCGCAGCTTCGTGCTCGCGGACGTACCGGGGCTCATCGCCGGCGCCCACGAGGGACACGGGCTGGGCCATCGCTTCCTGAGTCACCTGGAACGCACGAAGGTCCTGGTCCACGTCGTCGACGTGTCGTCGGCCAGCGGCCGCGACCCGGTGAGCGACTTCGACACGATCTGCACCGAGCTGGCCCGGTTTCGAGGCGCCGACGACCTGCCGGCCGGCGGCGTCGCCGGGCTGTCGGGCAAGCCGCAGATCGCTGCCGCCAACAAGATCGACGCCGTCGACGAGCCCGAGCGCCTCGAAGACCTCCGGCGGCACCTCGCGGCGCGCTCGGTGCCTCTCTATACCGTCTCCGCGGTGACCGGACACGGACTGCCGGCTCTCCTCGAGGCCATGTGGGCGGCGGTGCGAGAGCGCTCCATCGATGAACCCGATCGACCGCCGCAGGAGACGGCGTGACGAGCGGCGGGTCCCGCATCGGCTTGCTCGGCGGTACGTTCGACCCGGTGCACTACGGCCATCTGGACGCCGCGGACGCCGCGCGGCGGTCCCTCGCGCTCGCCGAGGTGGTGCTCGTGCCTTCACGTGTGCCGCCGCACAAGGCTTCGCCGACCCGCACCTCGGGATACCACCGCTTCGCGATGGCGGCGCTCGCTTCGACCGAATACCCGGGTCTGCGCGTCAGCGACCTGGAGCTGCGGTCGACCGAGCCGTCGTACACGTCGCTGACGCTGCAGCAGCTCGCAGGGGTCGGGTACGCGCCCTCGCAACTTTTCTTCATTCTCGGCAGCGACGCTTTCGCAGAAATCGCACACTGGCACGACTTTCCCGGGATACTGGCCCGCAGCCATTTCGCCGTCGTCGCGCGAGCCGGAAGGCCCCTGGCCGATCTGCGCGGCCGGCTGCCCGCGCTGGCCGATCGGATGCGCGAGCCCCAGGCCGGCTCGGATGCCGGAGCCGAGGCCGGCTCCACGTCAATCTGGCTCGTCGATGCGGAGACCCGCGACGTCTCGTCCTCGAGTATCCGGCGCCGGCTGGCTGCTTCGGAGCCGACCGGCGACCTGCTGCCGGACGTCGTCGCCGCCTACATCTCCCGGCATCGACTCTACGACGCCACCCCGCGTGGCCGGTTGTTTGCATGACTACAGACGTGCTCGATCTCCCGGAGCCGCTCCCGCAGATCATCGACGCGATGGAGGACAAGAAGGCGCTCGACGTCGTCGTGCTGGATCTGCGCCACAGCGGCGCCTTCACCGACTACTTCGTGGTCGGTTCCGGGCGCAGCACGCGACAGGTGCAGGCCATTGCGGATGCGGTCGGCAAGCGGCTGCGCACGATCGATGCGCGGCCCACCCACGTGGAAGGGTACGACCACGCCGAGTGGGTGCTCATGGACTGCTTCGACGTCATCGTCCACATCTTCACGCGGGACACGCGGGAGCTCTACGACCTGGAACGTCTCTGGGGCAGCGCGACCCGTATCGAGATCCCTGCCGCTGGAGAGGATCGACCGGCCGGCGGCGAATAGCCGTCCGGCCGGAGCTCGCCGCGAAGCCAGGTGAGGAATGCGCGCGCTCGACGCCATTCTGGCGGTCGTCTGGGCGCCGCGTTGCGCGGCGTGCGACGATCCGCTCGACGCCCCGACCCGGGGAGCCGTCTGCGGGGCCTGCTGGCACCGGCTTCCCGCTATCGCGGCACCGGTCTGCGACCGTTGCGGCGTGGCGGTCGCAGCGGGGGACACCCGTGCGGACTCGCGGTGCACCAACTGCCGGAGAACCGGTGGCCCGCCCACCGCGCGCCGGGCCGCCGGGGTGCACGCCGGCACGCTGCGGGCCATCGTCCACGCCTTCAAGTACGACGGTCGGCGATCGCTCGCACGGCCTCTCGCGCAACGCATGCAGGACGCCGGCGGCGACTGGCTGCACGACGCCGACGTCGCGGTCCCGGTGCCGCTTCATGCCTACCGGCGCTGGCGGCGGGGTTTCAACCAGGCGGCCGACCTCGCGGCGCACCTCGGCGTGCCGGTCGTACATGCGCTGCGGCGCACGCGCCACACCGGAAGGCAGGTCGAGTTGTCGCGGGCCGCGCGGCTGGAAGCGCTCGGCGGCGCGTTCGCCCTTGCGCGGCGCAGCGGCCGACGCCCGGCCGGCGCCGCGGTCCGCGGCCGTTCCGTCCTGCTCGTCGACGACGTGATCACGACCGGTGCGACGGTGGAAGCCTGCGCCGCGGTGCTCCGCAGCGCAGGGGCGCGGCAGGTGCGGGCGCTCAGCGCAGCTCTGGCAGTCGCGGCTCAATCGCAGCCGCCATCTCCGCGGCAACGACGTCCGGCGCCTGTTCGGCGTCGATGCGCACCCAGTCCGGCCCGGCGGCCTGACGGAGGTAGCTCTCCCGAACCCGCGTGAGCAACGCGAGGTCGCGTTCGTACTGATCGCGGCCGGTCTTCTTGCGGGCCGCGACCGTGTCCGGCGCGGCATCGAGCAGGATGGTCAGCTCCGGCTGCGGAAGCGCCCCCTGGATGGAGGCCAGCCAGCCGGGGTCGAGCCCGTGCCCCTCGCCGTATGCAATCCCGGACGCGATGTAACGGTCGAACAGCACGATCAGGCCGGCGGCGTGCCAGCGCTCGATATCCGCCTTGCGCTCGAAGCGGTTCGCTACGTACAGCAACTGCATCGCTTCCGGACCGTAGTCCCGCTCGCCCTGCAACGCCCTGGCGATCTCCTCGCCCAGGAAGCTGTCGTAGTCCGGGAAGGAGACGACCCGCGACCTGTACCCGGAGGCGCGGAGTCGATCCCGCAGGTCCTGCGCCTGTGTCGTCTTGCCGGTCTGGTCCAGCCCTTCAACCGCCACCAGCATCGTATTCGCCTCGCTCCTTCACCGGCTCCGGTCCGCCGCGCACGGTCACGACTCGCAGGCCAGCAGGTCTTCCACCGTCTGGCGACGGCGGATCATCCGCCAAGCGCCGCCCTCCACCAGCGCCTCGGCCGGCAGCGCACGGCGGTTGTAGTTCGATGCCATCGCCGACCCGTAGGCCCCCGCGTCGCGCACCAGCAGCAGATCCCCGACCTCCGGCAGCGGCATCGACTGCCCGAGGCGGATCACGTCGGTCGTCTCGCAGATCGGCCCCACCACGTCGCACGTGACAGTCGGTCCGGAGCGCTCGTTCAGCCGCTCCAGACGGTGCCTGGCGCCGTAGAGAGCCGGCCGCAGAAGCTCGCTCATCCCGGCATCGAGCACCACGAAGTAGCGTCCGTCGCGCTGGGGCTTCACGTCCACCACCGTTGCCACGAGCGCACCCGCCGGACCGACGATCCAGCGGCCCGGCTCGACGAGCAGCGTCAATCCCGTCGGCGCCACCGCCTCCACGAGCGTCCTGGCGTACTCGGCGACAGCGAGCGCCGGACTCCCATCGTACGAGATCCCGAGCCCGCCGCCGAGATCGACGTGCTCGAGCGCGACGCCCGCGTCACGCAGGTCCTGCGCGAAGCGCGCCATCGTCGAGGCGGTCCTCGCCACCGCGTCCAGGCTGGTCAACTGGGATCCCACGTGCGCATGCACGCCGACGAGAGCGAGTCCGGGGCGGCCCGCCGCATCGCGGCACACGGCGCCCGCGTCCTCGATCGGCACCCCGAACTTGTGCTCCGGACCGCCGGTCACGATGCCGGGATGGCTGTCGGCCTCAATGCCGGGATTGATTCGCACGGCCACCCGCGCCCGCACGCCGCGCGCGGTCGCGATTCGATCGATGCGGTCCACCTCGCCGGCCGATTCGGCGTTGATCGCGCCGACTCCGATGCACACCGCCTCCTCGAGCTCCGCCGCGGTCTTGCCGACGCCGGTGAAGACGATGTCCCGGGGATCGACGCCGGCCCGTCGCGCCACCGCCACCTCGCCGCCCGAGTTGGCGTCCACGGCGCTGCCGGCCGACTGCAGCAGGCGCACGATGCCGAGCGTCGAGTTCGCCTTCAGCGCGTAGTGCACGCGATGCGGATACGCGCCCAGCGCGGCGTCCAGCGCGCGGTAGCGGTCGACGATGAGGGCCGCGCTGTAGACGTACAGCGGCGTCCCCTCGGCAGCCGCCAGAGCCGCCGGACTCACCCCGTCGCAGGTCACCGGGTGAGGCGAGAACGTGAATCCGGCCATGGGGAATCGTGACGACGCACGGCGCGGCGCATTGTACGCGGGGCCGGCGGCCCTGTCGAACCGGGTGGTCCAAAAGCGGCGACGATTTGACCCGCCACGCGTGCCCGCGAGAAACTTGCGGCTTGTGCCCACCGATCCGCTGTCCGGGCCGGCCGACTCCACCGACGCCCTCATCGAGGCCTGCCTGCGGGGAGACCAGACGGCATGGGACGCCATCGTCCGCCGCTACCGCCGGAAGGTGTTCAACGTCGCGTACACGTTCGTGGGTCGCCACGACGAAGCCGAGGATCTGACGCAGGACATCTTTCTGAAGGTCTTCAAGGCTCTCGGCACGTTCGACCGCCGGGCCAACTTCACCACGTGGATCATCAGCGTCAGCCGCAACCTCTGCATCGATCACTACAGGCGCGTGCGAAAGGAACGCGAGGTCGTCGACCACCGCGTGGACGCGAGCGAGCTGTCACCGGTGTCCGGAGGCCTCGACGCGTTCGCACGACTCGATCGCTTCGACCGGCGGGCGTTGCTGCGCGAGGCCCTCGCGGCGCTGCCGGAGACGCTCCGGGAAGCCGTCGCGTTGCGCGATCTGCAAGAACTGTCCTATCAGGAGATCGCCAGGCAACTCGGTCTTCCGGACGGCACGGTGAAGTCGCGAATAAACCGGGGACGCCATGAGCTGGCACGCCAGGTGCTGCGGATCGAGAAGGCACAGCGCGCGGACAACAACCGGCGTGCGGGAGCAGCGGCCGTCACCCCTTGAGCGGAGCAACTGGAATGAACTTGTCAAGCGAGCGCGTCGGCAAAGCGGTTCTCGTCCGGGTGGGCGAGGCCAAACTGACGTACCAGATCCTCTCCAAGTTCGCGGACGCGGTGACGAAGCTGTTCGCGGCCGGCGAGAAACGCGTGATCATCGATCTGTCGCGGGTCGTGTACGTCGACAGCGCGACGATCGGCTGCCTGATGGACCTGTACCGCCAGGCCGACAAGCTCGGCGGCGCGATCAAGCTGGCAGGCGTGCAGAAGCGTGTCGAAACGATGCTGACCATGACGGGCGCGCACAATTTCATCGAGCTGTACGCGGACGAGGCCGGCGCCGCCAGCAGCTTTGGGGAATGAACATGCGCAAGATCAAGACGACCTCAGGCACCGAAATCGGTCTGGACGGCGACCTGCTGGCGGTTCTCGAAACGCTGTATCGCGAACTCCATTCCCGTCACGGGCTCGACTACAGCTTCGAGGACACCATGCGCGAGATCCGGCACCTCATCGGCCAGATGGCGGAGACGGACCGCGAGACGTACCTGCTCGAAAGCCTCTTCCTGAATTCCGTGACCTACGAGAACGAGAAGCTCGGCGCTTACGTCCGCAAGCTCACGTCGGATGCGGGGCCGCCGGCCGCGCACACGGCCGACCGGCCCTGACCGACCGCGGCCGCTGCACTCCGAATCGGAAAGGCGTCAGCGCGCCGGGACGGCGCCGGGACTGACCGCGGGTACGGCTTCCTCGGATGGCCCGGGCTGGAACTCGACGAGGCGCCACGCGTCGGTCTCCTCCAGTATCTTCCGGGCGAAAGCGGCGTGGAGCGCGTGTCCGCCCCGGTGGGCGACCACGTGCCCGATGATCGGGTAACCGACGAGGGCCAGATCGCCGATCACGTCGAGAATCTTGTGGCGAACGAACTCGTCCTCGAAGCGCAGCGTGTTGTTCAGGAAGCCGGTCTCGCCGAGCACGATGGCGTTGTCGAGCGAGCCGCCGAGCGCGAGCCCCTTCTTGCGCAACTGCTCCACCTCCTTCAGGAAGCCGAACGTGCGCGCGGGTGCAATCTCCTCCTGGAACGTCTCCTCCGTCACGTGCTGGGTCCGCGACTGGTGCCGCAGCAGCGGATGATCGAAGCTGATGCTGTAGGTGACTTTGAAATGATCGGAGGCATAGACGGCAATCCGCTTGTTGCCGTTGGAGAGCGCAATGGGGCGGACGACCTTCAGGAATCGCCGGGGCGCCTTGAGCTCCCGCACGCCGGCCTCGTGCACCAGGTAGACGAAGGATGCGGCGCTGCCGTCCATGATCGGCACTTCGGCTTGGTCCAGCTCGACGCTCACGTTGTCGATCCCGAGACCGACGAGCGCCGCGAGCAGATGCTCCACCGTGCCGACCGACGCCGCGTCCTGCGCCAGACCGGTGGCGTAGCTGATGCCGGCTATCCGGTCCGCCACCGCGGGTACTTCCAGACCGTCGAGGTCGAGACGCTTGAAGCGAATGCCGTGATCGGGGGAGGCGGGCTTGAGTCGAAGGGTCACCTTCCGCCCCGAGTGGAGCCCGATACCGGTGCACGAAACCGACCGCCTAAGAGTCCGCTGGGTCGTCATTCCGAGCGACTGTGAGCCTCCCGCAACGCCTCGGTTCGGTAGTGCCTAGCCAGCCACTCGAAGCCGGCGCTCCCGGCGGTGCCCGACCGACCGATTGTCATCGGTCGACTCACAGATGGGCTCTTATACCACACATGACCACCGCCGGCTAGCATCTTCTGGGACTATCGGGTGCCGCTGCCGTCAACTTTAGCGGAAGTCGACCACCGGATACCAGTCGCGCCCTTTCCCGCCTCCCGAATCCGGTCTCCGGCGCGAAGGAGGACGGCCAGCGGAAGGATCAGTGTCCGAGCAGCGGCCGGAGAAACGCGCCCGTCTCGGAAGCGTCGTGCGCCGCCACTTCCTCCGGCGTTCCCTGAGCGACTATGCGCCCGCCGGCGTCGCCGCCCCCCGGTCCGAGGTCCAGGACGTGGTCGGCGGTCTTGATGACGTCGAGGTGGTGCTCGATCACGACCACCGTGTTGCCCTGCCCCACGAGGAGATGGAGGACGTCGAGCAGGCGCCGCGTGTCTTCCAGGTGCAGCCCCGTCGTCGGCTCGTCCAGGATGTAGAGCGTCCGGCCGGTGCTCCGGCGGGACAGCTCCTTGGCCAGCTTCACCCGTTGCGCCTCGCCGCCGCTCAGCGTCGTGGCCGACTGGCCCAGCGTCAGGTAGCCGAGACCGACGTCCTGCAACGTACGCAGCTTCGTGGCGACGGACGGCACGTTCTCCAGAAGTGGAACGGCCTGATCAACCGTCAGCGCCAGCATGTCGGCGATGGAGATGCCGCGGTACCTGACCTCCAGGGTCTCCCGGTTGTAGCGGCGTCCCTTGCACTGCTCGCACGTCACGTAGACGTCCGGGAGAAAGTGCATTTCGATGGCGATCACCCCATCGCCGTGACATGTCTCGCACCGTCCGCCCTTGACGTTGAACGAGAACCGTCCCGGCCGATAGCCGCGGGCGCGCGACTCGGGAAGCATGGCGTAGAGCTCGCGGATGAACGTGAACAGCCCCGTGTAGGTGGCGGGATTGGACCGCGGCGTGCGCCCGATCGGCGACTGATCGATCTGGATCACCTTGTCGATGGACTCGATGCCGTCGACCGCCGTGTGCGGGCCGGGATCGTCGGTCGCCCGGTAGAGCGCCTGCGCCAGCGTGCGATAGAGGATGTCGTTGACCAGCGTGGACTTGCCCGATCCGCTGACCCCGGTGACGGCGGTCAGCAGTCCCAGCGGCACCGCCGCGTCGATGTTCTTCAGGTTGTTCGCCCGGGCGCCGCGGATCTTCAACTCGCCGCCGAGCGCGCGACGACGGGCCGCCGGCACCGGGATCGTCCGCTCGCCTCTCAGGTAGAGGGCCGTGAGCGATTCCCCGCCCGCCGTCTCCAGGACTCCGGACGGCCCCTGGAAGATCACGCGCCCCCCGTGCTCCCCCGCGCCCGGCCCGAGGTCCACCACGTAGTCCGCCGCGCGAATGGTCTCCTCGTCGTGCTCGACGACCACCACCGTGTTGCCCAGATCGCGGAGGCGCTGCAGCGTCGCCAGCAGCAACCGGTTGTCGCGCTGGTGCAACCCGATCGACGGTTCGTCGAGCACGTACAGCACCCCGGTCAGGTTGGCCCCCACCTGCGTGGCGAGCCGGATACGCTGCGCCTCGCCCCCCGACAGCGTCGTCGCGCCCCGCGCCAGGGTCAGGTAGCCGACGCCCACGTCGCACAGGAACCGCATCCGGTCGCGGATCTCGCGGAGGACACGCTCCGCCACCGGCGACTCCCGGTCGCTTAGCTCGAGCCCGTCGATCATCGCCAGCGCATCCGCCACGGACACGTCGACGTAATCCGCCATCGTGCGGCCCTTCACCCGCACCGCACAGCTCTCGGGACGCAGCCGCCGGCCGTCGCACGCCGCGCACGGCTGCAGGGTCCGGTAGCTCTCCAGCGCCTCCTGTTGCGCCCAGGCTCCCTCGTCGTAGCGGCGCCGCAGGTTGGGAATGATGCCTTCGAAGTCCTTGCCGAACGGATCGACCCGACCCGATCCGGCGCGCCGTCCCCGGCCGGAGGCGGGCGCGCGGGGAGGCGTTGCGCCGCCGTTCGGGCCGAAGAGCAACAGGTCGCGGTGGCGCCGCGGCAGCTTGCGGAACGGCACGTCGAGCTCGATGCCGAAGCAGCGCGACAACCGCGACAGCGCCCGCTTCACGAGCTGGCGGTCGCCCGCTGCCCAGGCCTCGATGGCGCCCCCGGACAGCGTGACCGTTTCGTCGGGCACGATCCGGGCGGGATCGAAGTCCTCCACGGCGCCGAGCCCGTGGCAGGCGGGACACGCCCCGTGGGGCGAGTTGAAGGAGAAGGCCCGCGGCGTCATCTCGGGGACGTTGATTCCGCAGTCGACGCAGGCCATACGGCGCGAGAACAGCCTGTCGCCGCCGCCCAGCGTGTTGATGATGACGACGTCGTCGGCGAGGGTCAGCGCGTACTCGATGGACTCGGTGAGACGCCGCTCGGCGCCGCGGCGCACGACGAGTCGGTCCACCACGACGTCGATCCAGTGGTTGCGCCGCCGATCGAGGCGGGTCTCCTCCTCGACGGCGCGCACCTCCCCGTCGATCCGGACGCGCGTCAGTCCGCGTTCCCGGATGGCGGCCAGCTCCTTCCGGAACTCGCCCTTGCGGCCGCGCACGATGGGCGCGAGGACGTTGACCCGCTCGGCCGCGGGCTCGGCCATGACGGTCTCGACGATGCGCTCCACCGATTGCGACGTGATCACTCGCCCGCACGACGGACAGTGCGGCACGCCGATGTTGGCGAACAGCAGGCGGAGATAGTCGTAGATCTCGGTGACGGTCCCCACCGTCGACCGCGGATTCGACCCCGTGGTGCGCTGCTCGATGGAGATGGCGGGCGAAAGGCCGTCGATCTGATCGACGTCCGGCTTTTCGACCTGTTCCAGGAACTGACGGGCGTAGGCGGACAGCGACTCGACGTAGCGCCGCTGCCCTTCGGCGTAGAGGGTGTCGAACGCCAGCGACGACTTGCCCGAGCCTGACAGACCGGTCACCACGACCAGCCGGTTGCGCGGAATCCGTACGTCGATGTCCTTCAGATTGTGAACGCGGGCCCCGCGGATGTCGATCCAGTCGTGCGGCATGGCACGGTCAGCCCCCTTCGACGGAAACCCAAACCTTGCATGCTAGCACGTCGGTCAGGGAAGGCCCGGTTGCCCTATCGCCACGGCGCCGGGATCGAGTCGGTACGCCGTGTCGCCCGACGCCACCACGACGCCCCCCGAGGGGTCGAAAGCAACGCCGACCAGACTCGTCGCCGCCAGCACCAGCGTGCGCGTCCCGTCACCGTCGATCCGGTACAGGCCGCTGGCCCCCGCGAGCGCTTCGACCACGTGGAGCACGCCCTGCGCGTCGAACGCGAGTCCCTGCGGCCGGCCGAAACCCGACGCGACCGTCGCCACCGCGCCGGTACGATCGATGCGATAGACGCGATCGCTGGTCGCGAGCGTCGGGGCGGAGACGTACAGGCCGTCGTCGTGCCCCCAGGCGAGGTGAAAGGCGGCGACGCTGGGCGGAAGCGTCGCGAACGGCGTGGCCCGGCCGGCCGTCGCCACCCTGAAGACCGTGCCCGACCGGTCGCCGACGTAGAGCGTCCCGTCGGGACTGAAGGCCATTCCGCAAGTCACTCCGAGGTCGCTCGCGAACACGTCGTACGAACCGTCCTCGGCGATGCAGTAGACGGAACCCTCGGAGCGGCTCGACACGTGCAGTCTGCCGTCGGGCGACAGGGCCATCGACGTCGCGTTGACGATACCGGTGACGAACGGCTCGCGGTAGCCGTCGGAGCGGACCCGGAAGATCGACACGGGCGACCGCTCGCCCCGGGGTCCGCTGTAGGTGACGAACAGGGTTCCGTCGCCGTCGATGACGGGATTGTCCACTTGGTGCACGCCGGTCGCCACCGGACGCCCCACCTCGAGGAACGCGGTCGCGCCGGACGCCCCACCGACCCGCACCGGGGTCCGTCCCCCGTCGAGACCCGCCGGCACGGTGACCGAGACCGAACGCGGCGAGGCGGCGACGACGCGCGCGGTCGACGCGCCGATCCGTACCTCGGGCAGGAGAGCCTCCCGCCCCCCGGATCCCAAGCCTTCCCCGCGAATGGTGATCCGTCCGCCCTCCACCGCCCACGGCGGCTGAACGGCGGTGATGCGTGGTTCGGGCACGCTTTCAGCACCCGCGGCGGAGACCGGTGGAGGCCGAGGGGGCCCGTTGCATCACGTCCGGTCGAGCTCGACGTTCCAGTACAGATAGTCGCGCCAGCTCGCCGGCGCGTCGCGCAAACCGAAGGTGATGCGTACGACGGGCGACCGCGTGGGGCGACAGGGCTGCCGGATGACGCGCATTCCGGCCTGGGCCGGAGTGCGCCCGCCCTTTCTGCGGTTGCACGGGATACAGGCCGTCACGATGTTCTCCCAGTCCTTGCGCCCGCCCTGCGAGACGGGCACGACGTGATCGAAGGTCAGCTCCGCGACCGGGAGCTCCCGCCCGCAGTACTGGCAGCGGTGCCCGTCCCTGGCGTAGATGTTGGCGCGCGAGAACGGCACGTCGTCCAGCCGCCGGCTGATCGTAATGTAGCGCAGGAGGCGAATCACGGAGGGGAGCCGGAAGGTGACCGACACCGAGCGGATCTCGCGGTCGTACTCGGAGACGACCTCCACCTTGCCCTGACACAGCAGGGTCATCGCCTTGCGCCAGTCGACCACCTTCAGCGGCTCGTACGTCGCGTTCAGCAGCAAGGTCTGCTCCACGGCCCCCCCGGAATGCTGCGCCATTCTCGCCGACGCCCAGCCCGGTGTCAACCGAACCACGATGTAACACGTTGCGCACACGAGAGTTACCTCCCCGCAACGCAACGCTGTCAAGAGCCTGGCTGGACGACCTTGATGACGTCGCCGGGCAACGGCTGCTCGTTCACCGGATAGCCGTTCATGATCGCGAGCGTGGCGGCCGAGACAATCTCGTCCCCGACCCGCTGGGCGATGCGCTGCCACGTGTCCCCGTCCTGCACGTTGTAGAGCGCGAGCCGATTGGGCCGGATCCGCTCCGCCTCGTCGCGGCTGATCTGTCGAAAGGAATGCAGGCTGTCGTGGACCTCCCGCTCCACCAGCCGGTACCCTTCCGCGTCGGCGAAGGCGCCGAGCAGATAGACCGAGGAACCGGACCGGATGAAGGCCACGCGCGCGATCATGGGTCCTACCCCGCGGACATCCTGCGTGTAGGTGCCGATGTAGGCGTCCAGGCCGTTGATCTCGCTCGGCGTGCCCTGCACCTCCACGAATCCCGTTCCCGCCATCCCGCGCTCCGCGGTCCGCTGCAGGTCGTAACCGGTCTCCTCTGCAATCTGCAACAACATGTAGCGATCCTGCCCCGGTTCGCGCGCCACCACGACCTCGGCCCCGTTGTGCACCTCCCAACCGACCGGGAACTCCAATGCGAAGCGGAGGGCCGGGTGCAGGAACTCCCGGCCGCGGACGACGCCCTGCTCGGGGTTGTCGCCATGGACGATGCCTTCCACGCGGGCCAGGTACCCCGCGCGGTCGACGCGCAGCGCGGACAGGTCGCTCGTTTCCGCAAGCAGGGTCTCGACGGTGCCGGCAACGCCGCCGACCCGGTCGGCCGGCTCCGGATGGGTGGCGAGCCAGTTGGGGGTCCCACGGCGGTCGGTCGTGTCCGCGATACGCCCCAGCGTCGTCAGCATGTCGCCGACGCCGTGCGGGTCCCAGCCGGAAGCGATGGCGTACTCGGCCCCGAGGCGGTCCGCCTGCCGTTCGTCGTCGCGCCCGAATTTCAGGAACAGCAACCCCAGTCCCTGCCCGGCGGCGTCGCCGACTCCGGGTGCTCCGTACCGGGGACGCATGGCCGGAACGAAGATCTGGCCGAGCAGCAGCCCCATCTGGGCCCCGGCGGCGCGACTGTACGCCTGCACCGAGTGGCGGGCCGTCACGTGGCCGATCTCGTGGCCCAGCACGCCGGCCAGCTCCGCCTCGTCGTTCAGGTACGCCAGCAGGCCGCGCGTCAGATAGATGTATCCACCCGGCACGGCGAACGCGTTCACGACCGGCGAATCGATCACCGTGAACTGCCACGGCAGGTCCGGGCGATGCGAGACCGCGGCCAGCTCGTTGCCGATCCTCGCGACGTACTCCTGCAGGGCCGCATCCTCGTAGACGCCCATCTCGCTGCGGATCTGCGCGTCGGCGGACCGGCCCAGATCGGCCTCCTGCGACTCGCTCATGAAGACGAGCTCGCGGCTCCCGGTGACAGGGTTCCTGGCGCAGGCCGCGGCCACTGCCGCGAGCAGAACCGCGGCGAGCAGCCGTCCGGCGCGTGACTGAAGCAGATGAGCCATGCCGTCCACCTCCGCGAGGCGTGGAAATCCGGGAGCGGTGCGCGAGCTCCGGACCGGGCACCGTCCTTCGCACCAGCGTACCACGGGCGGCCGGGACCCGGCGGCCGGCCGCGGTGCCGGGATCAGGCTACCGGCACGTGCAGGTGGTCCAACGCCCGGCGGATCTCCCCGGTCGCGCCCTCGCTTGCAGGGCGGAGCGGGGGGCAGGGATCGCCGCCGGTGAAACCGAGCAGCGAGACGGCCGCCTTGAGGCCCGGCACGCCGTACCTCGACGTCACCAGGCCCGCGAGCGGCGTCAGGCGACGCTGCAGATCGCGCGCCTCGTCGAGGCGGCCGGCACGGACCAGGTCGTACAGATCGACGCACAGGTCGGGCACGACCGAGGCGAGAGCCAGAATCCCGCCGGCGGCGCCCACCAGCAGGCTGGCATAGAACACCGGCGCCGACCCCGCCATGACCGCGAAATCGTCCGGCGTGCCGTCGATGAGCGCGGTCAGGAGCTTGAGGTCGCTCCCCGACTCCTTCAGACCGATGATGTTCGGGTGCTCGGCCAGCCTCGCCACGGCGTCCACGCCGAGTGTGACGCCGGTCAGCGCCGTGTAGTTGTAGAGCACCACCGGAACCGGCGACGCATCCGCCACCGCAACGTAGTGCGCCACGAACGCGTCCGACGTCAGCAGCGGCTTGAAGTACGAAGGGGTTCGGACCAGCACCGCGTCGGCCCCCAGGTCGGCCGCGCGCCGCGAGGCACCGATCGCTGCGGCGGTCGACTCGCGTCCGGTGCCGGCGAGGCAGAGGCGGCCGCTCGGCACGGCATCGCGCGCGGCCGCGATCGCCGCGTCCGATTCCGTTTCGTCGATCAGCGGCGCCTCGCCATTCGAGCCGAGCACCACGACGCCGCGGATGCGGGTCGCCATCCAGCGCTCGACGTTCGACGCCATCGCCGCGACGTCGACGCGGCCGTCCTTGAAGGGGGTAGGAATGGGCGGAAACACACCATCGATATGCACGGGTGGTGTTGTAGCCGCGCCGCCGGACCGTGTCAAGCACGGATCGCGCGCGACCGCAGGTGGCGCACTCAGCGCAGAATGTCGAACAGGTAGCTGTACTTCACCGTCAGGCTGCGGCCGGACCTGATGATGAAGTCGCCGCGTTCGAGGCCCAGCGGCTGGATGTCGTTGTACACGACGAACAGCCCGGTGTTGGCGTCCGACAGCAGGCCGAACCGCAGGTTCGAGGACCAGAGATTGGCGCGGTCGTTGTACTGCACGAGCGCCTGGAGGAACATGCGGGTGGTGAAAGAATAGGACGTCCGCAGGCGGATCAGGTTGGTCGTGAAGTGCCCGAGCGGCAGGTCCAGGTCGTTGTAGCTCCACTCGAGCATCGCGTTGAACGTCTCGCCGGAGCGCGCGGCGATCGACGGGGTGATGGTGACGCGGTGACCGCCGAAGAGCCCCCCGACGATGGCGTTGAAGTTGCCGCTCACCGGCGCGCCGAGGTTCGTGTTCCCGGCGATCTGCGCCTCGCTGTGATCGTACCGCCCGGGCGGCACGATGACCCCCGGGAAGATCTCGAACGGCTCGAAGACCCCTTCCCGCGTGACGTTCACGCCGGTGTGGATCTCGTAGCCGTTGCGCCACTCGATGTGGTTGTCGATGTGGGTGAACTGCGTCTCCTGCCAACCGGTGTCGAAGTCGAAGATGGTGAAGTGGGAGATGTGGGGACGGAACTCGTGGACGCCCCAGAAGTCGTCGGGCCGCAGGGTCGAGAACACGCTGGTGTTCATCCGGCGGTAGCTCCGGCGGGCGAGGAACCCGACCTCGGGGTTGAAGTCGGGCGCGACCTCGGTAAAGCCGAGACTCAGACGCAGGGCCTGCGACTGGTGCTGCGCGCTGAAGGCGTAGGCGTGGTTGTCGTCCCCCGGCCGCCCGGGGCTGTCGGTCTGCGAGACGAATCCGGAGAGGGTGCCGCCCTCGCCGATGCCCCAGCGGCCGTCGAGCGCGTAGGCCCGGTTGTAGTCCTGATCCCCCGCCAGCGCCCCGCTGGCCTGGCGGTTGACGAACATCGCGCCGACGTTGGAACGGTTCGCCAGATCCTGGCGGACGCGGCCCACCGTGAAGTTCTGCTGCGGCGTGCCGGTCGAGTCGACGGCGCCGGTCTGCATGTTCAGGAAGCCGACGTTGGTGTTGTTCCCGACCCTGCCCGAGAGCCGCCCGCCGCCGAGAAGGGGAATCTGCTCGCCGCTCTCGCCGAGGCCGATGCGCCGGCTGAAGAAGATGTCGACGGCCCCGGACTGGCCCACCGAGAACAGCCCCGCGTTCTCCAGAAAGAAGGGCCGCTTCTCGGGGAAGAACAGCGTGAACCGGTCGAGGTTGACCTGCTCGTCGTCCACCTCCACTTGCGCGAAGTCCGTGTTGATGGTGGCGTCGAGGGTCATGCTCGGGGTGATGCTGTACTTCAGATCGCCGCCGACGGCGCCGGTGCGGTCGGTGCGCCGCACCTCGCTGCTGTAGGCCGCGTCCCCGAGGACGTACGGCATCAACTGCAGGTTCCGCTGAGCCGGAACGCTGAGACCCTGGAGCTCGCCGGCCAGCGTCAGCCGGTTCAGGGTGAACTGCCGCGGCAACGGCGACCAGTAGGCCTGCTCGTTGTTGAAGCGGATGTTGCGCTGGAAGTTCATGCCCCAGGTCTGCACGTCGGTGGGTGGATAGCGCAGCGTGCGGAACGGGATGGCGATTTCGGCCGTCCAGCCGACGTCGGTGATGCTCGTGGCCACCTGCCACGCGCCGTCCCAGTTCACGTTCAGGCCGCCCCCGGATCCGCGCTGCTGCCGGCTGTTGCTCGGCCGTCCGCTCCCGCCGCCACCGAAACGACCGCTCCCCTGCCCTTCGTTCGTCAGTTGCCCGTCGTACTCGACGCCGGCCGGATTGGTCCCGAAGACGAAGCCGTTCAGGCCGTCGTGGTAGGTGTCGAGGATGAGCCGGAAGCTGTCGGTCTCGGTCAGGTCGGAGTCGCGGCGGCTGTCGGCCACGATGATCGTGGACGGGTCGTCCGTATAGCAGACGACGCCGAAATACAGCGTGTCCTCCGTGTAGACGATGCGCACCTCGGTCCGCTCCGAGGCGGGCCGCCCCTCGAAAGGGCGGCTCTGCACGAAGCCGGTCGCCAGCCGCGCGTCCTCGTAGGCCGGGTCGGCGAGCACATCGCCGTCGACCGCCGGCGCCTCCCCGACGCGCAGCGCGAACGCGATCGGCGCGCCGGCCGCGGTGAGCGCGCGAGCCTCGAGGGCGGAGAACGTCTGCGCGCCGGCCTCCGCCGGCTCGCCGCCGCCGTTGCCGTTGGTCGACTGCGCGGCCGCCCCCGCAGGCAGCCCGGCGGCCAGAATCACGACGGCGATGGAGCGGCCGATGCGGAGCCGGTTCTGGAGATTGCTCATGAGCTGCGTGCCTTCGAGGAGAAAAGCTGAATTCTAGTCGTCTTCGACGGCTTCCGGGGCCGGACCGTTTACGGCTGCCCCAATCGCTGCGCCTTCGGACGGACCAATCCGAACCTCGCCGGCCGGCGCCCGACGCGTTCGATCTCCTTGACCGGACCTCCATCTTCCGCGCAACATCGTGGCCTTCGACGTGGAGCCGGATCGAATCGTGACGCCATGCGCATCGTGAGCTGGAACGTCAACGGCCTGCGGGCCTGCGCCCGAAAAGGCTTCCTCCGCTTCCTGGACGACTCCGAGGCCGACATCGTCGGGATCCAGGAGGTACGCGCCTTCGAGCACCAGCTCGAGCCGTCCTTGCGCGCGCCGCCGGGCTGGCACGCGACGTTCTCCCCCGCCGAGCGGGCCGGCTACAGCGGGGTCGCGATCTACTCCCGCGAGCCACCCGACCGCGTCGAGACCTCCCTCGACGAGCCGCGCTTCGATGCCGAGGGCCGCCTGGTCATCGCCCGGTTCGGACGGCTCGCCGTGGCGTCGGTCTACTTTCCCAAGGGCAGCGGCAGAGACCGGGACAACCGCCGCGTGCCGTACAAGCTCGACTTCTACGCCGCGCTCTTCGATCGCCTGCAACTGCTGCGGCGCCGCGGGCCTGTGTTCGTCGCCGGCGACTACAACACGGCGCGCGAGCCGGTCGATCTCGCGCGGCCCGCCGCCAACACGAGAACCAGCGGCTTCCTGCCGGAGGAGCGGGCGGAGTTGACGCGCTGGATCGACGCCGGCTGGGTGGACACGTTCCGCGCCCTCCATCCGGGCGAGGCGGGCCACTACACGTGGTGGCGGCAGTGGGGCGGCGCCCGCGAGAACAACGTCGGGTGGCGCATCGACTACGTCCTGGCTTCGCCGTCCGCTGCGCGGCGGGTGACCTCTGCCTTCATCCGGCCCGAGGTGACCGGATCCGATCATTGCCCGGTAGGGGTCGATCTGACTCTCTGACCTGGAGGCGGATCCGCACGCGGGCGCGCCGGGGGACGTCCGTGACAGATGCCGGGCCGCCGGTCGTGTCGAATCCGCACGCGGGCGCGCCGGGGGACGTCTCCCCTGCCGCGCAGGCCCGTCGGCGGGCAACACGTCAGACAAACTTCAGAAACCGCGGCCCGCCCGCCCTTGCCGCCTCGCACGGTCTCCGCTATCGTGGAAGCTCGATGGTCAAAGGAGGACCCATGCACACAGGGCTCGCGCGACGTAGCCCTGGCTGGCGCATCCGGATCGCCGTTCTGGCGATAGCGCTGGTCGGTGCTGCATCCACCGCGGCCGTCTGGCACGATGAGCACGCAGACGACCAGGACTGCACGGTCTGCCAGCTCCGACACCAGCCCGCCGCCGCACTTTCCGAATCCGTGCAAGTCGGGTTCGCGGACGTCCCGGAGCCGTTCGAGCCGGCTCCTGCCGCCGAATGGATCGCATCCGGACACACCCCCCGCCTCCCGGCCCGCGCCCCGCCCGCCTAGTTCCAGTTCCGCGCTGATCGTCGTCCGTCGTCTCGCGAGCGCCGTCGAGCCGGCGCGCGCCCGAGGTGCACATCCCGTGCGCCGCGGGAAGAGCGCCGCGCCTCCCGGAACAGCGATGCGGTGCAGGAAGCTCCGGCTCCCGACGCCGTACCGACGGGTTCCCCGCATGCGTGGCCAATCGCACGGGGAGAAAGACACGGTTCACGAAGAGTTGGGAACTCGGGAAGGGGAATCGATGTACCGATTGATCGCTGCAGGCTTCGCGGCGGCAGCTACTCTGGCCGCCGGCACTACTACCACGCTCATGGCCCAGGAGGCCGGCGCCGTCCGCGGCACGGTGACGTTGGAGGAGAACGGGGGGCCCGTCCATGGCGCGGTGATCCTCGTGGTCGGCTCGGGCGCGTTCGCGCTGACCGACGAGCAGGGAATGTTCGAGATCGACAACATACCGGCCGGCTCGTACGAGGTCCTCGCGCAGCGCGAGCACCTGACCGCGGGCCGCCAGACGGTGACCGTCGAACCCGGTGGGGCGGCGACGGTGGACTTCGTGCTCGGGCTCTCCCCCGTCCACGAGGACGTGACCGTCACCGCCTCGGTGGGCGGCACCGAAACGACGTTCGAGGCGTTCAACGCGGTCACCACCCTGGACTCGTTCGACATCACCAGGGAGTCGGCCGGCAGCCTCGGCGACGCGCTCCGGAACGAGCCCGGGATCGCGAGCCGCAGCTTCGGCCCCGGGTCGAGCCGGCCGATCATCCGCGGCTTCGACGGGGACCGCGTGCTCATTCTCGAGGACGGGCTCCGCACCGGCGACCTGTCCAGCCAGTCGGGCGACCACGGCGTGACGATCGACCCGAACGGCGCCGAGCGGATCGAGATCGTGCGCGGACCGGCAACCCTGCTCTACGGGTCGAACGCGGTCGGCGGGCTCGTCAACGTCATCACGCCGCACGAGAGCTACCGCGAGTCGCTCTTCGACGGCGCTCGGGCGCAGTTCGGCACCAACGTCGGCAGCGCGAACGCCGAGGCGGGCACCACCGCCAGCCTGCAGTACTCGCAGAACAACGTGCTGGTCTGGGGCGGCGGGAGCATGCGGCGGACGGACGACTGGGAGCCGTCGAGAACTCCGCCTCCGAGCTGACGAACGCGCGGGCCGGCCTCGGCTGGTTCGGCGACCGGTTCTTCGCCAGTAGCGGGTTCACGCTGGAGGACGGCCGCTACGGGGTGCCCTTCGCGGACGAGTTCCACCAGGCGCACGGCGTGCACGGGGCGGATGCCGGGGAGACGGAGATCGACATCGCGTCGCGCCGCCGCGTCGGGCGCTTCGACATGGGCCTCCGCAACCTCGCCAACACCGTGATCGAGGGCGTGCGCGTGGCCCTGAACGTCATCG
>JAGWAH010000083.1:0-7270 GCA_021296515.1 Acidobacteriota bacterium
GATGGTGTCGCGCCGGGTCGCCATCCCCGCGGGCAGCGTGGTCAACGGATCGGTGGTCGTCGTGGAGCGCGGCGGCAAGCTGAAAGGGGCCGCCCGCCTCGGCGTCCGCTTCCATACCGTCGTGTTCGACGACGGCGTCGAAGCGCCCATCGTGACCGAGACCGTCTATCGTGAAGGAAGCTCCCGCGGGCGCGACAACGCGGCCAGAATCGGGGGCGGCGCGGTCGCCGGGGCCATCCTCGGCGCGATCTTCGGCGGTGGCCGCGGTGCGGCGATCGGAGGTGCCGCCGGGGCCGCGGGCGGCACCGCGGCGGCCGCGGCGGGCGACGCGGAGCCGGCGACGCTGGCGGCCGGTACGACGTTGACAGTCCGCCTTTCACGGCCCGTCAGCGTGACCGTGGAGCGATAGCCGGGGGGCCCGGAGGCGGTTCATCCCCGTGCTATAGTGCTGGCCGTGGCGCAGGACGAGATCACGCAAGCCGTGCTCGCCCGCGACGAAGTGGTCAGGTATCTGGAAGGTCGCGGCGGACAGACGCGGGATCAGGCGCACGCCGCCATTCACGGCTACCTCGAAGAGCTTCGCACCACGCAGCGGTACCGCATATACCGCGCGCTGCAGCATCCGCTCTACCCGCTGCTCCGCAAGATCAATCGCATAAGCGAAGGAATCGACATCGTCCGCTCGGCGACCCGGACCAAGCGGGTCGTCTACGCGTCGAATCACAAGAGCCACACCGACTGGATGGTGCAGCCGCTCGTGATCGACGACGTCGGCATCCGCCCGCCGGTCATCGCGGCCGGCAGCAACCTCTACGGCGGTGCGCTCGGGCTCATCCAGAAGCACGTCACCGGCGCCATCCCCATTCGCCGGGGGACGAAGGACCCGGCCTATCTCGTCACGCTCAAGGCGTACGTGGCCGAGCTGCTGCGCCGGACCGATCTCCTCCTGTACCTGGAAGGCGGACGCAGCTACAGCGGCGAGCTCAAGCCGTTCAAGACCGGGCTGCTGCATGCCGCGGCGCAGGCCGACCGGAAAGAGAAGGAACTGGTCATCGTACCGACCGCCATCGCCTACGACCTGGTCATCGAGGACTTCGTGCTGTCCCGCCAGCGGGTCAAGCGCGTCCAGCGTCCTTTCCACCAGGAGCTGGCAGAGATGCTGAGATACACCGTCGGCTACCAGTCGAGGAGCATCGTCACCTTCGGACCCCCGATTCGCTTCGACGGCTACGATCCCGACAATCGTCGTGACATGGTTCGCCTCAAGCGCCGCGTGCGCGACGCGATCGGCCGCCTGTACAAGGTCGTTCCCACGGCGCTGGTGGCGGCGGCCATCCGGCCCTCCATCGAACGCGCGGAGCTCGAGGACAGGATCGACGGGCTCATAGAGGTCCTGCGATCCGCGGGCGCGAATCTGGACGTCGAGACCGGTTGCGCCGCCGTCGAATCGGCGACGGATCCGCTGGCGGCCCGCGGCATCCTGGTGGTGGAAGGAGCGCGTTTCCGGGTCCGCGAACGGGTGGTCCTGCGCTACTATGCGCGGTCGCTCGATCACCTGCTCGCGCATCGCGGGGAATCGGCCCTGACTCACTAGTGGAGCTCACCCCCTCGACCGTGCTGGAGGCCGTCTCGCGCCGGCTGTTTCTCGCGCTGGCGGGAAGTCGTGCGCTCAAGGACGCCGCCTCCAGGTACGGCATGCGCGGTCAGCACGGGGTCGCCCGACGCTTCATCGGCGGCCGGAACGTCACCGAGGCCATCGACGCAGCCCGCCGGCTGGAGCAACGCGGCCTGCTCCACACGTTCAACTACCTGGGCGAGCACGTGCGCAGCCCGGAAGCGGCCGAAGCGGCCACCATCGCCTACCTCTGGGTGATCGAGTCGGTCAGTCTGGCCGGCATGACCTGCAACCTGTCGGTGAAGCTGACGCAGCTCGGGCTCGAGCTCGACACCGGGCTGTGCCGCGACAATCTGAAGCGTATCCTGACCCACACCGACGCCCGCCGCTGCTTCGTCCGGGTCGACATGGAGGGCTCGACGCTGATCGACCGCACGCTCGACATCGTGGCGGCGATGCGCACGAGCGGATACCGGCATCTCGGCGTCGTCCTGCAGTCGGCGCTCCGCCGTACGCCGGACGATCTCGCCCGCGTCACCGAGCTCGGCCTCCCGGTCCGGCTGGTGAAGGGCGCCTACAAGGAGCCGGCGGGCGTGGCCTTCCAGGACAAGCGGGAGGTCGACAGCGCTTTCGTGCAGTTGACGGAGACGCTGCTCGACAGCGGCGTCCATCCTGCGTTCGCCACCCACGATCCCCGCATGATCCGCGCCGTGCGGGCGGCCGCCGGCGCGCGTGACATCGGGAGCGATCGGTTCGAGTTCCAGATGCTGTACGGGGTGCGGCGCGACCTGCAGGCGGCGCTCGAGGCGCAGGGTTACGCCGTGCGGATTTACCTGCCGTTCGGCGGCGACTGGTTCCCCTACTTCATGCGCCGGCTCGCGGAACGCCCGGCGAACGTGCTGTTCGTCGTGCGCAGCCTGCTGCACGAGCAGCTCGGCGATCAGCGCGGTTACGGCGAGTAGCGGCGCCGCGGCCCGGGACGCGTGATGCGACCCTGCGGCGCCGGGCTAGCCGTTACTCCACCCAGTCGGCGATGAAGATGTTCGTGTCCCCCTCGGCCGCGGCGTTGCGGTTCGAAGCGAATATCAGCTTCGTGCCGTCAGGCGAGAACATCGGGAAGCCGTCGAACACGTCGGTGAACGTGATCTGCTCCAGGCCGGTGCCGTCGAGGTTGATCATGAACAGGTCGAAGTTGCGGCCGTCGGGATTGTGCAGATTCGACGAGAAGATGATGCGCTCGCCGTCGGGATGCCAGTACGGAGCGAAGCTCGCCCCGCCGAAGTCGGTCACCTGACGCAGGTTGCCGCCGTCGGCGTCCATCACGAAGACCTCCACCGCGGTGGGCCGCCACAGCCCCTGGTCGAGCAGCCGCTTGAAGTCGTCGTACTCGGGTCCGTCGGGGATCTCGCGGCCCCGGAAGATGATCTTCGAGCCGTCGGGCGAGAAGAACGGCCCGCCGTCCGGACCCTGCCGGTGGGTCAGCCGGCGCAAGTCCGAGCCGTCGCCGTTCATGGAGTAGATCTCCATGTCGCCGTCGCGCACGCTGGTGAAGACGACGCGCCCGTCCGGCCCTATCGTCGCCTCGGCGTCGTAGCCCGGCTCGTCGGTGAGCCGCGTCAGCCCGCTGCCGTCGAGGTTCGCGCGGAAGATGTCGAAGCTGTCGTAGATGGCCCACACGTAGCCCATCCGGAAGCTCGGCGGCGGCGGACACTCGGCGCCGCCCAGATGCGTCGACGCGTAGATGATCGAATCGCCGTCCGGATAGAAGTAGCCGCAGGTAGTGCGCCCGTCGCTGGTGCTCACCATCCGCTGGTCCGAGCCGTCCAGATTCATCGTGAAGATCTGGTCGCACGGCACCCCTTCGCGCGTGGACTGGAAGATGATCCGCTGCCCGTCGAACGAGAAGTAGGCCTCGGCGTTCTCGCCGCCGAAGGTGAGCTGGCGGATGTTGGCCAGGTGGACCTCGTCGCCCGGGCCCACCGCCGCCTGGACGGGGCTCTCCGCGGCCTGCTCGCCGGCAGGGGCGCCGCCCGCGAGCGGGACGGCCAGGGCCGCGAGGAGCATGGCGATCAACAGCGAACGAACATGGAGAAGGTCCTGCACAACGCACTCTCCCGGATGGAATCACCGCGCTCCGGAACGGACCGGACGCGCGCTATTGCCGGCCCACGAGCTCCAGCAACCCGAGGGTGAGCCATGGTACATAAGTGATGACGAGCACGCCAATCCCGAGGATGACGAGCAGCGGAATCGAGGCGCGGTAGACCTCCAGCAGCGGGCGGTCGAAGCGGTACGACGCGAGGAACAGGTTCAACCCGACCGGCGGAGTCAGGTAGCCCAGCTCCAGGTTGGCGATGAAGATGATGCCCAGGTGGACGGGGTCTATGCCGTACGCCGCCCCGATGGTGCTGATGAGCGGCACGACGACCACGATGGCCGAGAAGATGTCCATCACGCAGCCGACGATGAGCAGGAAGACGTTGAGCGCGAGCAGGAACAGCAGCGGCGACTCGATGCGCGCCTGCGTCCACTCGAGCAGTCGGAACGGGATGTCGACGTCGACCATGTAGGCGGTGAAGCCCTTGGCGACGCCCAGGATGATCAGCACCCCGCCGATCAGCACCACGCACTCGCGGAACGCCTGTTGCAGTCCGGGCCCGAGGCGGAAGTCGCGGTGCACGAGACCCGTCACGATCGCCGCATAGAGCGCGGTGAGGGCGGAGGTCTCGACCAGGGTCGCGCGGCCGCTGAACAGCGCGCCGAGGACGACCAGGGGCAGGGCCAGCTCCCACTTCGCGGTCCACAACGCCTCGCGCGCCTCCCGCCACGCAAAGTCGTGTCGGCCGGCGCCGGTGACGATGCCTTCGCGCATCCCCCAGGCAGCCACCAGGGCAATCAGCAGCACGCCGGGCAGGATGCCGCCGATGAACAGGTTCTCCGGCGCGGTTTGTGCGACGATGGCATAGAGGATGAGCGGCATCGCCGGCGGCAGCAGCAGCCCGAGCGACCCGGAGGCGGTCAGCAGGCCGACCGAGAAGCGGTCGCGGTAGCCGTCCTGCAGGAGCGCCGGCAGGAGCAGCCCGCCGAGGGCCAGGATCGTTACCCCGGAACCGCCGGTGAAGATGGTGAAGAACGCGCAGACGACGGCGCAGACCACCGCGGTCCCACCCGGCATCCAGCCGACCAACGCCCGGAACACCTGCAGCAGCCGCCCGGACGATTGCCCTTGCGCCAGGATGAACCCGGCCAGGGTGAAGAGCGGAATGGCCGGCAGGTGCGGCTCGGTCGCCAGGTCGTAGGCGTAGAGCGGGACCGCTGCCGGGTCGAACGCGTCGACCATGTAGAGGAAGACCGCCGCCCCGGCCAGCACCGTGAAGATCGGCGCCCCGGCCAGGGCCGAGAGCACTACCAGCACCACCCACGGCCAGCCGGGACCGCCGGACAGCACGCACGAGGCGTCCTCCCCCAGCCCGCAGGCCGCACCCGTTCCGCTCAGCCAGATGCCGATGAGAATCCCGGCCCCCGCGACGGCGCGGGCCGCCCACCCGCCGGCCCCCCATCCCAACCGCACCGCGATAACGCCGAAGGCGAACGGCAGCACCAACTGGAAGACCCACGACCGCACGCCGAGCGCGATCTCGCCGCCCACCTCCATCTCGATGACGACGACGTCGATTGCCGACCAGGCCAGCAGCGCGGAGACGGCCGCGCCCACCGTCGCGGCGAATCCCTGCGCGACCTGCCGCGCTGCCCCCTCCGGAATGAACGTGGCGGTGGCGAGCGCGATCAGCTTGTTCTGCCGCGCGGCGAGGCCGGCCCCCAGGAAGCCGACACACAGCGTCAGGTGCTGGACGAAGGGAATCGACCCGGGGATACCTCCGGTGACGATGGGTCGGACGACGATCTCGGCCAGCGGAAGGAGCGCCATCGCCGCCAGCGCTCCGGCGGCGAGCAGCTCTTCCGCCCGGTGGAGGAACCCGAGCGCAGGCGCCCCGCGGCGTGCAACGGCCTGGAGCGGCGCGGGCATATCCTCAGTTCGACCGGAACTCGTTCCGCGCGGCGATGGCCGCGTCGTAGATGTCGGCCGGCACGCGGCTGCCGCGCCAAGTCGCCGTCAACCGGTCGGCCACGGCGCGGAGCTCGGACGCCGCGGCATCGCTGACCGCCGACACGCTCAGGCCCCGCTTCTGCATCTCTGCCACCGCGTCCCGGTCCTGCCGCGGCACCTCGTCGAACAGGAAGTCCTGCATCGCGGCCGCGCCGTCGAGCAGCGCCTCGCGGTCGGCTTCGCCGATGCGGGCCCAGGCCCGTGCGGTCATGACGGTGGCGCCGAAGACCGGGCTGAGCGGGATGTCGAGCATGTGAGACGTCTGCCGGTACCACTGGAACACCAGCGCGCCGTACGGCGGACTCGGGTAGGCGTCGATGAGCCCGGTGTTCAGCCCCATGAGGACGTCGGTCAGCTCCAGCGGGACCGGCTCGAAGCCGTTCTCGCGATACCAGCGCACCATGTCGTCGTCGCCGGCCGACGTGAAGAGCTTCGCCCTCTGCAGATCGCCTATATCGCGGATCGGCTGCGCCGAGAAGATGTGCGCCCAGCCGCCATGGCCCCAGTTGAGCAGAACGAGGCCGTTGTCCGCGAGCGACGCGCGCAGCCGCGGGGTGAGGACCTCGAGCACGTGCAGCGCCTCTTCGTCCGACTCGAAGAAGAACGGGATGCCGAACACGTTGAACGTCTCGTCGATCTCGGTCAGGCCGGGCAGGGTCAACGCCGCGACCTGCGGGTTGTTCAGCCGCATCCGCCGGATGATGGTCGACTCGTCGCCGGTGGTCCCCCGCACCTGTAGCCGCACGCGGCCGTCGGTGGACCGCTGCCACGCCGACGCCATCTGCCGCAGCGACCGGTCCCAGACCGAGTTCGCGGGCAGGATCGTGCCGAGCCGGAGGTTGGCGCGCTGCGCCTCGAGCAGGACGGGGCTCAGCAGCAGCACGGCGGCGACGGCAAGACGGAACGCTCTCATGGTCGATTCTCCAACTCTTCATCGAGCTCGTCGAACGGCTCGAAGAACAGATCGTCGATGTGGTCCAGCAGCACCCGGGCCCGCTTCTGCGCGATCAGGTTCAATAGCCGGCTCTCCGGCGCCTCGTCCGGGTCTATCGCCAGGGCGGTCTTCAGCAGGTCGCGGAACTCCTCCCGGTTCTCCTCGGCGATGGAGACGCCGGCGGCCAGCGCGAGATAGGGGCCGGCGTCCTGCCCGTCCGACAGCTCGACGGCCCGCGCGAAGTGCTCCCGCGCCCGCGCGTATGACCCGCCCATCGCCTCGCCTACCGATTCCAGCGTGACGAAGGCCGAGTGGAGCGCGCCGCGCTCGAAGCTCTCATCCAGTTCCAGCGCCCTGTCGAGCACGGCCCGCGCCGCCGGCAGGTCGGCGACGAGCCCCGGCCGGTCCAGACCGAGCGAAATCGCGAGCATCCAGGCCCCGCCCAAGTAGTAGAGGCTCTCGACGTCCTCCGGCTCGAAGACCTGCACCGCCGCCTCGGGGTCCGACTGCAGCCGCGCGGTGATGCCGGGATGCGCGACCTCGACGTTGCGCAACCCGTAGTCCCGCGCCCGCAGGTACATCCGGCGCGCCCGCTCGTTCAGCTCCAGCGCCA
>JAGWAH010000083.1:7454-8532 GCA_021296515.1 Acidobacteriota bacterium
GATTGACCAGCGTCGGCAGCACCGCGTTGACCGCCATGGTGCGCAGCGAGCAACCGGCGAGCGCCGTCACCGCTACGACAACAAGAATGGAACGGACGCCGACCCTGGATGCTTGTCCGACCCCCGGAAACGTACTCACTCAAGGATCATAGCAGGCAGCCCGATCCGCCCTTGTGACCCATGTCATCATTCCCAGGATGGGTTTGTTCGCACCGATTCCCGGCGGCTGGTTCTTCATGGGCAGCGCCGACGGCCAGCCGGACGAGACCCCCGAGCACCGGGTCTGGGTCAACGCCTTCGAGCTAGCCGTCGACCCGGTGACCCGCGCCGAGTATACACGCTTCCGTGGGACAACCCGGGCTTCGCCGATCCAGGGCTGCCGGTGGTGGGCGTGAGCTGGAACGACGCGGTCGTCTACTGCCTTTGGCGGTCGTCGCAGGGAGGGACTCCGGTACGGCTTCCGACCGAGGCGGAATGGGAGCGGGCGGCGCGGGGCGGGCGCGACGACCGGGACTATCCGTGGGGCGACGTGATCCCTGCCTGGATCCCGAACGGCGGCCGGGGGCCGCTCGACGGACCGTGGCCGGTCGACCTCGGCCCGCCCAACGCCTTCGGCATTCGCGGCATCGCAGCCAACATCCACGAGTGGTGCGCGGACTGGCACGCAAAGGACTTCTACGAACGCTCGCCAGCACGCAATCCGGCCGGGCCGGCGCGGGGCCGGCGGCGCGCGTCACGCGGGGGATCGTGGCGCCACGCGGTGACCATCAGCCGGGTGACGGCCCGCAGCAAGCTCGACCCTTCGTTCCGCTACACCGACTACGGCTTCCGGGTCGCGCGCGATGTCTGAGACGCTGGCTCTCGCGCACCGCGTGGCCCGGTCGGTGCGCGACGCGGGCGGGCGGGCGCTGATCGTCGGCGGCTGGGTGCGCCATTCGCTGCTCGGCACCGCGTCGCAGGACAACGCGCCGGCGGATAACCCAGCGCCGGATCGCGCATCGCCCAGCGCCTCGCAGGGCGGCGCGCCCAAAGACATCGACGTCGAGGTCTTCGGGCTGCCCGCGGACCGGCTGCGGGC
>JAGWAH010000084.1:0-7835 GCA_021296515.1 Acidobacteriota bacterium
CCGACGTCGATGTCTGGAACCAGCCCAATTCTCAGGGCTGGACGCCGTTCGACATCGCGGCCGGCGTGCATCGCGGCATGAACATCGTGAGCAGCCCGGCGACCGCCGCCGCCGTTCGTGCGGCGATGGAAGCGGCGGGAGTGCAGGTTCCCGTCGAGCAATGACCTCCTGACCTGCGGCGCAGTCACCAGTCGGAGCATTCCATCGAGGGCGCGGGGAGGCCGAATGAGTATGGGTGCGACGATTACCGTGGTCGTTGGGGGATATGCCGCCATGGGCGCACTCACCGCGGTGGTCTGTGTCTCCCTCGGTCTCGACGGTGCGGTGGCCGGCGGCGTCGCACCGGTCATCTCGCGGCGTGTGTCGAACCGCTAACGCGCTACGGGGCGTAGTCTTTCAGGCGGCCCAGGCACTGCAGAAGATCGGCGGGTCCATCGGTCGCTGCCTGGTGGACCCGTCTCAAGTCCAACGACTCGTAGGCGTGCGCCACGATATTGCGAAACCCAGCCGCGCGCACCAGACGGTCGGCGAGCGCCGGCTGGACGGTCATGGTGTGCTCGGCGAGCACTGGCCGGTCGACAAGGCTCACGGCCGCAACGCCTGTCACTGCGTTCGGGCCGCGGGCGACGCCATCCGCATCATCTCTGCACGGAAGGCCAACCGGGCGGAGCGCGGGACGTACACGGACAGGCTTGTACGACTTCTCCACGGCACGACGGAATCCCTACTCGAAGCGCCTGAAGCGGCAGGTCACGATCCGGCTCGATCAGGACATCATTCACTATTTCGAGGGCTTGGCCACCGATACCGGCATTCCCTACCAGACGCTGACAAACCTGTACTTGCGGGACTGCGCCGCCAATCGCAGAAGGCTGGCGGTGCGGTGGCAGCCGCCCGGCGACGAAACCTGAGGGTACTCCTGGACTGGGCCGCGCGCACGGGGGAGCCTCACCGCTACGGTCCGGATGACGAGCCGGCGCCGCTATCGAGTCGGCAGCCGCTCCCAGCGGATCGCCGTCACCACCTCGCGGCCCTCGTCGTCGGTGCCTACCGGAGGCCGCAACGTGAGGTGCGTGTCGGTCAGCTCGTAGTAGCGCCGCGCGTCGGTCCCGGTGCCTCGAGGGTCCTCGTTGCCGATCCGGTGATGGGTCAGGTATCCCTGGTCGCGCGGCCCGGGACAGGTGATGCAGCCGGCCATCTCGCGCACCGAGAACGGGCCGAAGTAGCTCGCGTAGGTCTCGGTCAGGCGGAGCGCTTCGTCGGCGGTCGGTGAATCACCGGCGAACGGCGCGCGTCCGGGTCGCATGAGGTGTACCGACATGTGTCCGGACGGCGTGTAGAACAGGTAGCCGTTCTCGTACTGGTCGACCTCGACCTCGTAGCCGTCGGTGGTGTGACGGGAGCGCGAATCGATGCGGTACGCGCCGAAGAGCTGGCGATGCGTGTCGGTCGTTTCGGACGCGGGAAGATCGGCCTGCCGCACCCAGGTCAGCAGCGTCGTCGAACCGTCGGCGCCGGAGGGCGGCTGGAGGGTCAGGCGGTCTTCGGTGAGGGTGTAGAAGCGCGTGTAGTCCGAGCCGACGCCGTTCGGGTTCAGACTGCCCTCGACGTGATGCGTGACGGCTCCCTCGGCCTCGTCCGCCGTGAACCGCCCGAAGTAGGACGTATAGCTGCCGAACTGCGCGAGCGCCTCGTCGGCGGTCGGCCCGTCCTCCGCGTACGGCGCCCGGCCCGGGCGCATGATCGTCACGCCCATGTACCCGGAAGCGTCGTAGATGAGGTATCCGAGCCGGTCTTCGACCGGCGCCGTCAACGGCTCGCCCGCAGCGCTGCGACGCTCGATGCCGGCGAGCGACCAGGCGCCGACGAGCTGGCGCTCTGCCGGGGACAGAGCCTCCAGCGGAAACGATCCGGCGCTGTCCGAACGGTCGGCGGACCCGCACGCGAGCAGCGAGATCGCGAGACCGCCCACCACCAGGAGAGGCGCGCAACGACTGGTCATGTGTAGCCTCGTGCTGCAGCGGCGGCACGGCGGCGCTCCCCCCGGAAAGGTGAGCGCCGCGCCTCGACAGGGCCGGCCGTCTACGGCCGACAGGCCTCGTCCAGACTGGCCACCGTCGTCACGTTGATTGCGTCGGCCGAGTCTTCCCGCCGGATCAGAAATCCCTTGGCCTCGACGCGGTGGCCTTCATAGGGGTCCGGATCGGGGAAGACGTACATCAGCTCGAACGTGTTGCCCCCGAGCGGCATCGCCTCCGTGAGCGCGAGCACGTCGCCGGTAGAGGCGTCGGGGTCGCGCGTGCGGATGGGCTCGCTGCCGTCGGTGACGATCCAGGTGCGGTCGTCGCGCGCGAGGCAGCCGACCACCTGCACCATGGCGAAGTTGGGCACCGCGTCGGGGCCGTCCGCGCCGTAGACGAGCACATCGCCGGCACGCTCGGCGGTCAACTCCGCCTCGCCGTGCGGGAACTCGTTCACCTCGAGCACGTAGGCGATGATGTCGACGTACCCGGCTTCGCCCAGGGCGCCCGAGGCGCCGGGGGGCATCGTCATCGCGCGGGTGAGGACGCCGTCCAGCTTCAGGCCGCCCCAGTCGCGGATGAAGCTCTCGCCGGCCAGCGGCCGCGCGTTGGCGCCGGACAGATCCTCTCCGTGGCACCGGGAGCAGGTCGCCTCGTAGAGCTTCTTGCCGCGCATGGCCTGCTCGGCGGAGTAGACGCCGTCCCAGACCGACGGCTCTTCCCCTTCCTGCGCCGTGATTGGATGCGCGCCCGTAAGCGCCGCTGCGCTGACGCAGACGGCGACCGCTGCGAGCCTGGCCCGCAGGCGGCGGGTCGCGGTCGTCGTCGACGCACGCGGTCCAGCCGGGGTCCCGTTACCGGCCGAGATAGTCTTCATCGCTGACGGGACCTTCCCAGCTCGTCTGGCCGCTGACGAAGGTGAGCTGGACCATGTGCCGGTCGGGCGCCGCGCCGTGCCAGTGGACCACGCCGGGGCCGGCGTAGACCGGGTTGCCGCCTGCCTCCAGGATCTGTATCGGCTCCCCGCGGACCTGGGTGCGGCCCTCGCCCTCTTCGGCCATGATGATCTGCCAGTTGCCGTGGCTGTGCCAGTTCGACCGCGCGCCCGCTTCGAACCGCAGGCGGACGGCGCGGATGTCGGACGAGTCCGGACGGGTCGGATCGCCCCCGACGAAGTTGCTCTGCGCCGCGGCGACCGAGCCGGAATCCGCGGCGAGGTAGAGGAGACCGGCGACGGCGAGGCATGCGGCGGCGAGACCGAGTCGAAGCTGCGTTCGGGTCGTCAGCGTCATTCTGCCCACTCCTTTCGAAGATGACAGGCCGTGCTCGGGTCAGTCGAGCGTCCAGAGCGCCAGCGTCGAAATGTCCTTGATGAAGAGCCGGTTGCCTGTGAGCGTCGGCGCCGTCCATGTCTCGCTGTCGGCTACCTCGTACCGCTGCACGGGGTTGAACGCGCTCCGGCTGTGGGACAGGACGACCAGTTCGGCGTCGTCCTCCAGCGAGAGGATCGTGTCGCCGGAGCGCAGGATCGAGGCGTTCTCGGCCTGCCGCGGAGGGCTGGTCCAGAGGACCTCGCCGGTGTCCAGATCGAGGCCGAAGTACTGGCCGCTGTTCAAGTGCGAGAGCCCGTAGAGGACGCCCTCGTTGATGACGCCGTTGGTCATGTGGAGCCCGACCTCGTCGGTGTGCCAGACGTCCTCGGTGGTCCAGCCGCCTGCGCCCGGGCTGACGCGGAACGCGGTCACGCCGTTGGCGCGGCCGGTCTGAATCACCATGTCCCCGTAGAGGAGAGGCGTCTGCGACGTGGTCACGGCTGGTGTCGTGAACGGCCGGCTCCAGAGCAGCGCGCCGGTCTCCAGTGCCACGCCGACGAAGTGCTCCTGCGTGAAGACGACGACCTGGCGGGTGTCGCCCAGCTCGAACAGCATCGGCGACCCGTAGGCCGGCCCGTCCCCGTCCCAGCTCCAGCGCACGGTCCCGGTGGCGGCGTCGAACGCGGTCAACGCGCCGTCGTTGTGGCCGCCGACGTGAACGACGACCAGGTCGCCGACCACGAGGGGCGACATCGACGTGTGGAAGAGCGGCGTGAGGCCGGTGCCGGGATACTGCCAGAGCTGCTCGCCGCTGGATGCGTCGAACGCGGTGACGGTGCCCGTCATGCCGTGCGTGAAGAGACGGCCGTCGGCGAACGTCGGCGTCGACTTCGGACCCGCGCGATGGCGGGCCGTCGACGGGTTCATGTTGAACGGCGCGGCGTAGCTCGTCCGCCACACCGTTTCGCCGGTGCCTGCGTCGAGCGCGGTCATGACCTCGTCCTCGCCCTGGCGACTGAACATGTACAGCCGGTCGTCGATCAGCACGGGGCTGGCGTAGCCGAGACCGATGTCCACCGACCAGTGTCGTTGCAGCGTGTCCGGCCAGCTCGCCGGCACGTCGAAGGCCGCCGCCACGCCGTCGCGCGCCGGCCCGCGCCACTGCGGCCAGTCCTGCGCCGCCGCGTCCGATGCGATGCCCGTCAGCAGCGCTGCCGCCACCGCCACCACCATGAACCCGCGCGCCAGATATCTCATCGTCGATTGCTCCACATCATCGAGTTTCCGCTCCCGAAAACGCCCCTATTGTACGAGCATTCGGACGCCGCCGCGAGGGGACCGTCACTTCGCGGAACGGCGGCGCCCGTCGCCGCGATCCGTGGCTATACTTTCGGTATGAAGACGGCGGTTTCCATTCCCGACGAGGTTTTCGAGAAAGCGGAGCGACAGGCGGAACGCGAGAAGAGGTCCCGGAGCGAGGTCTACAGCGCCGCGCTTCGGGAGTACGTGGCGCGCCATGCACCGGACGAAGTTACCGCTGCCATGAACGGTGCATGGGATGAGGTCGGCAGCGAATCGGATGGGTTCGCGGCCGCAGCGGCGCGCCGCGTCCTGGAGCGCGTAGAGTGGTGATCTTGCAGGGCGAGATACGGTGGGACGCGCCGGCAAGCTCCCGGAGGCCCAGCTCGAGTTGCTGCTGTCGGGGTTCGACGTCGTCCTGGGCCGTTGACTGATATGAGGAGGCTGGCATGTCGAATCCGGTCGCTCGGCGCCTGCGCCGGATAGGGATGTTCGGTCTCGTCACCGCTCTGGCTTCCGCGGTTCCGCTCTCGGCGGGCGGACAGCAAGGCGAGTGGCGCGCCTACGCCGCCGACAAGGCGAGCACGAAGTACTCACCCCTCGAGCAGATCGACGCCGAGTCGGTGCACGACCTGCGGGTGGCTTGGCGGCAGTCGACGATTCCCGACGCCACGCGGCAGGGGAACGCGATGGATGCGCCGGGCGGCTCGCAGAACACGCCGCTCATGGCCGATGGCCTGCTCTACGTCAGCACCGGGCTGGGCATGGTGGCGGCGCTCGATCCCGTCACCGGCGAGGTGGTCTGGTTCGATGCGCCCGCGGCCCGCGAGGGCGGGGAGGCAAGGCGCAGCTTCGCGGCTCGCGGACTGGCCTACTGGACCGACGGCGAGGACGCGCGCGTGCTCGCCATCCTGGAATCGCGACTCGTTGCGCTGGATGCGAAGACCGGTGCCCGCTATCGGGACTTCGGGAACGGCGGCGCGGTGGATCTGACGCAGGGCTACGACGACCGGACCGTCGACAGCTTTCGTTGGCGCTCGGCGCCGCTGGTGGTCAACGACGTCATCGTGGTCGGATCGCTGATAGGCGACATCACCAGCCACACCATGCCGGCCCTCAAGGAGATGCCGCCCGGCGACGTGCGCGGCTTCGACGTGCGGACGGGCGAGCAGCTCTGGATCTTCCACACCATTCCGCGCGAAGGGGAGCCGGGGAACGAGACGTGGCTGTCGGCGCTGAACGAGGACCGCGCGTCCTGGGAGTACACCGGCAACACGAACATGGGGGCGGCGCCGGCCGGCGACGAGGAGCTCGGCTACGTCTACCTGCCGCTCTCAACTCCGACGAGCGACTACTACGGCGGCCACCGGCCGGGCGACAACCTGTTCGCCGAGAGTCTGGTGTGCCTGGAAGCGCGCACCGGCCGGCTCGTCTGGTACTTCCAGGCCGTTCACCACGGGCTGTGGGACTACGACTTCCCGGCCGCGCCGTTGCTGGTGGACGTCACCGTGGAAGGGCGTCCCGTCAAGGCTGTCGCCATCCCGAGCAAGCAGGCGTTCACCTACGTTTTCGACCGGGTGACCGGTGAGCCGGTGTGGCCGATCGAAGAGCGTCCCGTGCCGGCCGGCGACGTGCCCGGCGAGTGGTACGCGCCGACGCAGCCGTTTCCGACGAAGCCACCGCCGTACGACCAGCAGGGCGTGTCGGTGGACGACCTCATCGATTTCACGCCGGCGCTGCGCGCCGAAGCGCTGGCCATGCTCGACGACTACGTGTGGGGGCCGTTCTTCACGCCGCCGACGCTCATCGACGACCGGCCCGGGGGTACGCAGGGGACCCTCGTCGTGCCCGGTCTCGTCGGCGGGAGCGACTGGAACGGCGCCGGGGTCGATCCGGAGACCGGCATCCTCTACGTGCCGTCGGTGCACAGCGGCACCGTCGTGGGACTGGCGCGCTCGGAGCATCCCCGCTCGGACGTCGACTGGGTCATGAAGCAGGCGCGCCACATTCCGGGCCCGCGCGGGCTGCCGCTCTTCAAGCCGCCCTACGGCCGCCTGGTGGCGATCGATCTTAACCGGGGCGACATTCTCTGGACGGTGCCCAATGGCGACGGGCCGCGCGACCACCCCGCGATCCGGCACCTGGACCTGCCTCCGCTCGGGCAGGGCGGGCGCGCCGCGCCGCTCGTCACGAAGAGCCTCGTGTTCCTGGGCGAGGGCGCCAACGTCGGGGCGGCGTTCCTGCCGCCGTTCAGCGGCGGCAAGATGTTCCGCGCCTACGACAAGAGGACGGGCGAGGTGGTCTGGGAGATGGAGCTGCCGGGGGGCGTGACCTCGGCGCCGATGACCTACATGGCCGGCGGCAGGCAGTACATCGTGGTGGTGGTCGGCTGGGACGACATGCCGAGCGAGTACGTGGCGCTGGCCTTGCCGTAGGCCGACTTCGGCCCACGGCGCCGACGAGGCGGACCCGGCGTCCGCGCCTGGAACTGGGGGAAATGCTATGACACGGCAGACTCGAATCGAACCGCTCGCGGTGCTCACCGCCACGGTCGTCGCGGCGTTCGGGGTCTCGCTCGGCGCGCAGGAGCCCGGGGTGACAACGGCGGAGGCCGAGCTGCGGGGCGCCGTGCGCAGCGCGGACGGTCCGGAGGCGGGCGTCTGGGTGATCGCCGAGACCGATGACCTCGATACCTTGTTCCGCAAGATAGTCGTCACCGGCGACGACGGGCGGTTTCTCGTGCCGGACCTGCCGGACGCGGCGTATCGCGTCTGGGTCCGCGGCTACGGGCTCGTCGATTCGGAGCCGGTGACTGCCCGGCCGGGGGAGACCGTGACGCTGCCGGCGATGCAGGCGGTCACGCCCCAGGAAGCAGCCGCGGTCTACCCGGCCAACTACTGGTACTCGCTGCTCGCGCCCCCCGCCCGGGATGAGTTTCCCGGGACCGGACCCGACGGCAACGGCATCTCGCCGGCGCTGCGGAGTCAGGCGGCGTGGGTAGACGTCACCAAGCAGGGTTGCCAGCTCTGCCACCAGATGGGCAACCGGTTCACGTTCGACGTCAGCCACCTCGACGGGTTCGACTCGTCGGTCGAGGCCTGGGACCACCGGGTCACCTTCGGGCAGCGGGGCGCGCAGATGAGCGGCGTCGTCAATCGCTTCGGCCGCGAGCGCGGCTTGGCGATGTTCGCCGACTGGAGCG
>JAGWAH010000084.1:7909-8266 GCA_021296515.1 Acidobacteriota bacterium
AGACGTCGTACGTCCACGACGAGGTCACCACCGACAAGCGGCAGCCGACCGTCAACGCCGACGGCCTCGTCTACGGCGTCTCCATCACGCAAGACACGCTGGTGGTCACCGACACGGCGCGGCATGAATCGATCGAGATCCCCATTCCGCTGCGCGAGCCGGCCGAAATGGTGCCGTCGATGTTCCCCACCGCTCCCGGCTTCGAGCCGTCGCCGTACTGGGGGGACGAGATCATCTTCGACGCGCCGGCCAATCCCCACAACCCGATGATGGACGCGCGGGGCCGGGTCTGGCTGACCTCCACCATCCGCCGCCGCAACAACCCCGACTGGTGCAAGGAGGGATCGGCGCATCCGT
>JAGWAH010000084.1:8402-10308 GCA_021296515.1 Acidobacteriota bacterium
GCGACCCGAACGTGGTCGGCTGGCTCGACACGCGGATGTACGACGAGACCGGCAACGAGCAGGCGTCGCAGGGCTGGTGTCCGACCGTCATCGACACCAACGGCGACGGACGGATCACGCGGCCCTGGAACGAGCCGGGCGATGACGTCGACCTGGCGCGCGACACCCGCCTGGCCGGGTTCGCCTACGGGATCATCGCCAACCCGGTGGACGACTCGGCCTGGATCGCGCGGACGGGACCGTTCCCGGGCCGGCTGGTGCGTCTGGACCGGGGCAACAACCCGCCGGAGACGTGCATCGCCGAGGTCTACGAGCCGCCGTCCATAGAGAATCCCGACGTCGATTCCTCGCAGACCGGGCATGCGCCGCGCGGCGTCGACGTCGACCGCAACGGCGTCATCTGGACCGCACTGTCGGGCAGCGGACACATGCAACGTCCTGAACGGACCGGAGGCGACCGGCCAGCACTGTCCGGAGGGCTGGACTCTGTACCCGACGCCCGGACCGCAGATGAAGGGCGTGACGGATCCCGGCAGCGCCGACTACCACTACTACAACTGGGTGGACCAGTTCGACACGCTCGGGCTGGGGGCCAACGTGCCGATCGCGCCCGGGTCCGGCTCCGACTCGCTGCTGGCCCTGCTCCCCGAGACCGGCGAGTGGGTCGTGCTGCGGGTGCCGTATCCGCTCGGCTTCTTCGCCCGCGGGCTCGACGGCCGCATCGACGATCCCGATGCCGGCTGGAAGGGGCGTGGCCTGTGGGCCAACTACGGGTCGAACCTGAACTGGCACATCGAGGGGGGCAAGGGCCGGCGGAGCTCGATCATTCACTTCCAGCTCCGGCCGGACCCGCTCGCGGAGTGACGATCCGGCGGCGGTGCGCAGGCGGAAGAACGAGACGGTCGATGCAGCCGGGGGACGGCGGTACAATCGAGAGTTGATATCGCTGCTCCGCAGGCCGGCGCGGGCAGCCTCGTGAACGGGAGGACGAGATGAGCTATCGAATGACGACGTTCGCAGGTGCCTTCGTGGCGGCGTGCGCGATCCTGGCCCTGGCGGCGGCGTCCGCCGGCGCCCAGACCGAGGCGCCGCGGACGGCCTGGGGCGCACCCGACCTCGGGGGCGTCTGGGATTACCGGAGCATCACCCGCATGGAACGGCCCGAGGAGCTGGCCGACAAGGAGTTCCTGACCGCCGAGGAAGTGGCCGACCTGGAGCAGCAGGCGCTCGACCGCCTCAACAACTTCCTGGAGACGCCCGCGCAGCGGACCGAGGCGGGAACGAACGTCGACCGTCGGCCGGACGGTGGGAACGGCTCCTACAACCACACTTGGCTGGATCAGGGCCTGGAGGCGGTCGCCACGGGCCGGACCTCGCTGATCGTCGATCCGCCGAACGGGCGCTATCCGCCACTCACGGCGGAGGGGCAGCGCCGCGTGGACGCCTACCGCGAGCACCGTCGGAACCAGCCGGCCGACTCCTGGCTGGACTTCAGCACCTACGACCGTTGCATCCTGGGCTTCAACGCCGGTCCGCCGATGACCCCGAGCGCCTACAACAACAACATGCAGTTGTTCCAGACGCCGGACCACGTCGCGATCGTCACCGAGATGGTGAACACCGCGCGTATCGTCCCGCTCGACGGGCGTCCCTCGCTACCCTCCGACATGCTGCAGTGGTCGGGCGAGTCGCGCGGGCACTGGGAGGGCGATACTTTGGTGATCGAGACCGCGAACTTCGATTCCCGCCGGCTGTGGCGCTCCACCACCGGGAGCATGCACCTGACCGAGCGGCTCACGCGCGTCGACGCCGATACGCTGCTCTACCAGGCCACCGTCAACGACCCGGAGACCTGGGAGCGCCCGTGGACCTTCGAGGTGCCGATGAAGATGCTCGACGGCGAGAA
>JAGWAH010000085.1 GCA_021296515.1 Acidobacteriota bacterium
GACCGCGTCCTCGAACCGCCCGCTGAAGCTGGCTAGCTGGCCCTGCAGGAAGGCAATCTCGCCGCTGTCCGGCGCCAGCGAGTAGGCTGTCTCCAGCGCCGCCGCTGCGCCCTCGTCGTCGCCCACGCCCACCTGGGCGATGGCCAGATTGCCGTGGACGGCCGGCTCTCGGGGCGCCAGCTCGCTCGCCCGCAGGAACTGATCGCGGGCGTCGCTCAGCAGGCCCACCTCGAGCGACGCCAGTCCCCGGTAGAAGATGCGCACCGTCTCGCGATACTCGGCGGAGCCGGACGGCGGCACCCCCGCGGGTGCGCATCCGACCCAATTCCCTGTAACCGCTGCCGCGACGGCCAGCACGGACGCGGCCAGCGCGAGTCGCCGCCAGCCGGCAACGATCAATCCGAACGAAGCGAACGACAAAGCGGAGAAACCTGATTTACGCACGTTCACCACCATGAATCCTTGATATTCTTGCGAACCGTACCATGTCCGGCAAGGTCGCAGGCGCTGTCGCTCTCGCCCTCGGAATGGTCGTCGGGACGGCGTCCGCGCAGCCGGCCGGGACATCCCCGCTCGTGTTGCGCTCTGCGCGGCCCGCGCCGCAGGCGGGAACGCTGACCATCGCCGGCGCGGGCTTCGGACGGACCCCCTTCGTCACCCTCGACCTGGTGCCGCTCGCGGTCCGCTCGGCCACCGATGACGAGATCGTCGCCGCCGCGCCGGTCTCGCTCATGCCCCCGGGCGACTATGTCCTGACCGTCAGCCGCGGCTCGGGGGCCGGAGAGCACGCGTCGCTCGACGTCGCCCTGCACGGCGGCGCGGCGGCCGGCGGGTCGACACCCGCCACCCGCTCCGGCGCGGGACCGGCGCCGGCGGCGAGGACCGGCGGCACGGACGGGCCCCGGCTGGCCGCGGATCCGGATGCGGTGGCCGCACGGGTAGGCAATCGCGTCATCACGGTAGCCGAGGTGGATCGCGAGTGGCGGCGGCAGGATCCCGGCGGCTTCGTCGCGCTGGCGCGCGAGATCCACGACACCCGCTGGCGCTTCACCGACACGCTGGTGGCCGAGGCGCTCATCGCCCACGAGGCGGATGCGCAAGGCCTGACGCCCGAAGCGTTGCTCGAACGGGAGATCCCGCCGCGGATCGTCGAGATGCCCGAGTCGGCGGTCCGTTCCCTCTACGCAGACGTGGGCACCGCCGCGCGCGGCGCCAGCTACGAGCAGATGGAACCGGCGTTGCGCGCTTGGCTCGAGCGGGTGACGGCGCGCGAGCTGGCGCGGATGAACTACCTGGAGGAGCTGACCGCCGTCTCCATCAACGCCGAGTTGGCCCTGGATGCGCCCCGGGTGGCGGTGGAGCGCACGCCGCAGGACGCACGGCTCGGTCCGCAGACCGCCCCGGTCGAGCTGGTCGTGTTCGGCGACTTCCAGAACGCCGACTACGGTCGGTTCACCGCGGCGTTCGGACGCGTCCGGGAGACGTACGGCGACCGGGTCCGGATCGTGTTCAAGCACCTGCCCCCGCCCGACCGCCCCGCCGCGATCCAGGCTGCGCAGGCCGCGCAGTGCGCCAATCTGCAGGAGCGATTCTGGCCGTTCCACGACGCACTGCTGTCACGGCCCGCGGTGCTCGACGCGTTCCGTCTTCGGCAGGCGGCGGGCGAGGCGGGTCTCGATGTGGATCGATTCGACGCCTGCGTCGCGGGCGGGGCAACGCACAGGACGATCCTGGACGCACTCGAAGAGGCCATCCGTTACGGCCTGCACGCCAGCCCCAGCTTCCTCGTCAACGGTAGGCTCGCGCCGGAGCCGCCGCCGTTCCTGCCGCCGTTCGAGTTCTTCACGCGGCTCATTGAGGAAGAGCTGCTGCAAGTGTCACGGCGCGGACGCTGATCGCCGGAGGCCGGCCGCCTCGTCGATGACGAGCCGCGTGTTGGGAGAGATGTCCGTGAACCGCTGCGTGACGCCCGACGGCCACGTCACCTCCAGCGTCTCCACAATGGGGTCCGCCCCGAGCCCGAACGTCAACGTCAGCTCGCTCTGCGAGGCATAGCTCGACCCGCTGCGCACGGTCCGCCGCTGCTCGCCTGATGGGCTCGTCAGTCGCACGGAGGCCCCGATGCCGCGCCTGTTCGAGCCGGCGCCGGTCAGACGGACTCGCAGCCAGTTGTTCCGGTCACCCCCGTCGTTGCGGAGCAGCCGCGCGGGGCCGTTCAGCGCGGTGAGCACGAGGTCGAGATCGCCGTCGCCGTCGAAGTCGGCGTAGGCGGCCCCCCGCCCCATGGCCGGCCGGCCGAACGCCTCGCCTGCCGCGCGGCTGACGTCCTCGAACGTGCCGTCGCCCTGGTTTCGGAGCAGCAGCGGCGGCTGGCTGAGCCGCGCCCGCGAATCCAGCATCCCCTGCGACTCGTCGGTGCCGCCGTTCGCGGCGAAGATGTCGAGGTGTCCGTCGAGATCGACGTCCAGGAAGAACACCGCCCAGGTGACCGACTGGAAGCTGGCGCGGCCCACCGCGGTGCGGGGCGCGGCGTCCACGTAGAAGCCGTCGCCCGCGTCGCGATAGAGGCCGAGCATCTCGTGGAGAAAGTTGCCGACGAGGATGTCCGGCCGGCCCGACCGGTCGTAGTCGGCCGCGTCCACTCCCATGTTCGCGCGCGCCCGCCCCCGCTCGCTCAGGGACACGCCGGCGCGCAGGCCCACGTCGACGAATCGTCCCGCACCGTCGTTGTGGTACAGCTTGGCCGGCACGCGGTCGCTGCCGACGAACACGTCGGGCCAGCCGTCGGCATCGTAGTCGAGCACCGCGACCCCCATTGCCTTGTCGGTCGGGTCGTCGAGGCCTGCAAGCGCGGTGACGTCCTCGAAGCGACCCTGCCCGACGTTGCGGTACAGGGTGGGCGCGACCGGACGGTACGCGTCGGGCCCGCAGTAACCCGGTGGATTGCCGCAGCCCGTGTCGGTCTCGCGCGACCAGTCCACATAGTTCCCGACGAAGAGGTCGACCAGACCGTCGCGGTCGTAGTCGAGCCACGCGGCGCTGACCGCGAACCCGCCGTCGCCGACGCCCGAGCCGGCGCTCACGTCGCGGAAGGTGCCGTTCCCCGCGTTCCGGTACAGCCGCCCCCCGTCGACCGTGGTCAGGAAGATGTCGTCGTGGCCGTCGTTGTCGTAGTCGGCCACGGCCGCACCCAGGCCGTAGATCTCGGCGCCGTCCAGGCCGCTGCCCGCGAAGACGTCGGCGAACGTGCCGTCGCGGTTATTGCGGAACAGACCATGGCGGGTCTCGCCGGCCGATCCCCACCGCCTGCCGTTGACGAACAACAGGTCGGGCCATCCGTCGCCGTCCAGGTCGAGCACGGCGATCCCGCCGCCGAACAGCTCCGGGTACCAATGGTCGCCCGCGGCGCCGTTGTCGTGCGTGAAGTCGATGCCGGCCTGCGCCGTCACGTCGGTGAAGGTCGACGCGGTGGGTGCGCCGGTCTGCCCCCCGGCGCCGGAACCGCCCGCACCCAGCACCGCGCACGCGACCACTACCGCGACCGGTCGCCGGGAAGCACGACGCCGGTCGGCGGACGTCACGGGACGGCCCCGTCGGGCCACGGCGTGCGGCACGCCTCACCCCGCTCGTAGCGCCGCAGGTTCTCCTGCAACCGGCCGGACACGCCGGCGAGCCCGGCGCGCGCGGCTCCGGCGATGAGATCCCGCTGCAGCGCCGCCGCGCGGTCGAAGGCGCCGACCTCGGCCAGCGCCATCGCCATCGTCTCCCCCAGGTCGAGGTTCCTCCCCCGCGAGGCGAGACGATCCGCCATGGCCAGCGCCCGCGCCCCGTCGCGGACGCGCCCGTCCGGCGCCGAGGCCAACAGACGCGCGAGTGCGTGCGCCACGCCCGCATCGTCCGGGTACGCCTCCAGCGCCTGCTCGAGCCGCGCGCGGGCGGCCGCCCAGCGGCGAAGCACGACCAGCGCCATCGCCTCTCCGAACGCGGCCTCGACGAGGTTCGGGTTCACCAGCGACGCCTGCCGGTACTGCGCCAGGGCGCCCTCCGGATCGTTCGACCGGCGCAGGCTGTCGGCCAGGCGCAGGCGCGCCTCCGTGTACGACGACCGCGCCCGCAGCGCCGCGGCGAAGCGTTCGGCCGCTTCCCGGTGCCTGCCTTCCTCCTGCAGCAGCACCCCCAGGCTGTAGTGCGCCTGCGGCAGCTCGGGCGCATCCGCCGCGGCCTGCTCCAGCTCCGTGCGCGCCGTCCCCCGGTCGCCCCGCAGATAGAGCGCCGTTCCGAGCCGGTGGCGGAGCTCCGCGTCGTCGGGATCCATCTCCAGGCCGCGGCGGAACGCGGCGACCGCCCCGTCCCAGTCCTCGCGGTTGAGCGCCTCGATGCCGCGCGTCTCGTAGGCCTGGGCGCTCTCCAGCAGCCGGTCCAGCGCGGCCATCAGCGGGTCGGCGGGCCGGATATCGGCCGCCTCCCGCTGCCGCAGGTGCTCCTGTGCCCGCTCGGGCTCGCCGAGCCGCAGGTAGGCCTGCCCGAGCGGATAGTGGGCCGCGGTCGCGGCGGGCTCCAGCTCCAGGATCTCCTCCAGACCCCGGGCCGCCGGCTCGAACTCCTCACGCATCAGCGCGACGCGGGCCAACCCGAACCGTGCGGAGAGCGAATCGGGATAGAGCTGCAAGGCGCGCGCGAACAGCGGCTCGGCGGCCTCCGCGTCTCCCTGCGCCAGGCGCACGTCGCCCAGCCAGACCAGGACGGCCATGTCGTCCGGCTGCAGCCGCAGCGCCGCCTCGAAGCGATCGGCCGCCTCGTCGAGCGCGCCGGCATCGCGATGCAGGTGCGCGAGATAGTAGGGCCAGCGGACCTCGGCCGGAGCCAGCGCCTGCGCGTTCCGGAACGCCGGGACGGCGGCGCCGGGGAGCTCCGCCGCCATGAGCACCATGCCGAGTGCGCCGTAGGTCTCCGCCGCGCTCGCGGCAGGGGCCCGCCCCGCGGCCTGCAGACTGTCGACCGGCCGCCAGCGGGACTCTATCTGCTCGCGGACCGAGTCGCTGATCTGCGCGAGGTCGGGGAGGACGACGGGCTCCAGCGGACGCTCGACCGCCGTGCTCCCATCCCGCCCGCGCATGCCGGACGCAGACGAGTCCGCCCCGCCGCAGGCCCAGCCCGGCAACGCCGGCGCGAGCAGCAGCAACGCCGCCAGACGCCGCCCGCGCACGGCCGGCATCAGGAACAGAACAGGTTGCAGCCGTCCCGGCGTTCGCGCCGCGTCGACGGCGTGGAGTCCTCGACCTTGCGGTCGATCACCATCATGGCCAGGCCTATCCCGACGCTGGCGGCGATGAGCCCCCATACCCTGCCCGACCGACCGCGGTCGCCATCTCCCGCCGGTGCCTGCATCGCCGCGGCCCGGGTCTCCCGCGGCCGGGCAAGCGAGCCGGCAACCGCCGCCTCGCGATCAGCCGGCGGCGCCTGTCGCGCCGTCACCTCCGACGCGGCCTTCAGGGCCGAATCCAGGAGACTTCCCGCGAACGCCGAAGGCGCGTGCGCCATCACCAGCGCCAGCGCCAGCGCCGTCATCCGCTTCCAGCTCGTACTCGCAGTCATCGTCTTCCTCCTCTCGACTTCATGCGACGCCGGGGGTTTCGCGCCGGCGAAACCCCCGGCGCGACCGCAAGGCCGCGCTAGAAGCGCAGGTTCGCGTACACCTGCAGGACCCGGGCGTCCAGGACCGTGATCGGCCGGCCGAACGCGATGCCTATCGTGTTCTCGATCGACTGGACCGAGTTGGAGTTCATCGCGTTGTAGAGGTCGATGCTGGTGTCGAGACGTACGTCGCCCAGATCGAACGTCCGCAGGAACCGGAGGTCGAGCTGCGTGAAGCGCTTGGTGAAGTACTGGTTCGGCGCGGTGATGGCGAGCGTCCGCGTGGAGCTGCCGGAGAAGCCGGTCCGCGTGCTCGTCGGATCGCAGTTGCCGTTGCCGTCCGCCCAGCAGTGGATGTCGGCGTTGGTGAAATCGCCGACCGCGTTGATGGGCGTCCCCGGGGTGTTCTTGTAGATCCAGCTCAGCGTGAAGTCCGACGGCAGCGGGATGTCGCCGTGCATCCGGAAGTCGGCCAGATTGCCCCACGAGTGCACGTGGCTGCAGTTCGGGCCGCCCGGCGGCAGGGCGTTGAACAGGTCGCGCGGCTGGTTCGGCTCGTCCACGGTGAAGCAGTTGCTGACCGACTGCGTTCCGAGGTCGAGCCCGCCGGTCACGCGGATGCCGTTCGGCAGCCGGCCGTCGACCGAGAAGACGAATCCGTTCCATTCCCGGGTCTGCGCCCCGTACTTGTCGGCAAGCGTCACCAGCCGCTTGCTCTGGCCGAACAGCTCCGGCCGGATGTCGTAGTACCCGCAGAGCGTCTGGCCCGGCGAGATGTCGCCGACGACGTCGAACAGCCGCCCGCCCGACGGCGCCGAGATGCAGTACTCGTCGTAGTCCCCGGGTCTGGTCAGCAGGTTGTCCGACACCCAATAGCCGCCCGACCAGTTCCGGTTGTAGCCGGCGCTGACCGACAGCCCGGTCAGCAACTCACGCTGCATCTCGGCCAGGAAATCCCAGGTGTACGGCCGGTTGTCGTACAGGACATCCGGATCGAAGGCAGTGGCCGGGCAGGCCTCCGGGCTGGCTTCCGAGCATCCCTCCAGGTTGCCGAAGACGTAGTCCTCGGGACCCAGATCCGGGAACTGGCCGTAGTTGACGTTGTCGATGGCGCCGCACTCCCCGTTCGGCGTGAAGTCCCGCGTATCGCAGTCCGGGATCCAGTTCTGGTTGACGTCCTGCCAAGCCCGCCACGCCGACGAGACCGACGACGTGAACGGGTGGAACTCGCGCGTCAGTCGGCTCCGCGTCAGCTCGTTGAAGCGGCCCATCGACACCTTCACCGCGGTCCGGCCGTCGCCGGTCAGGTCGTAGCTGATGCCGCCGCGCGGGTTGACGTCGGTCCAGTCCGGCACGCCGGACAGCGCGAAGGGTCCGGCATCCAACTGGGACGCCGGGAAGCCCATCGAGACGTAGTCGGTCCGTATGCCGCCGGTCAACGTGAGATTCCCGACCGTCCACGAATCCTGGACATAGAGGCCCAGCTCCGAGTGCATCCGTTCCTGCTGGAAGTACGGCTGCGCGTAGTAGTAGAGGCGCAACGGATTGCCGTTGAACAGCAGCCACCACAGCGTGTCGGCGTGGCCGGTGGTCCGCTCCTCGTCGTTGAACGCCTGCTCCAGCGTCAGACCGACGCGGAAGTTGTGCGAGCCGGTGACGTACGACATCCGGAAGTACTCCATGCTCCGGCCGGTCCGCGCCCGCGGGGCGATGTTGAGCAACGGCGAGCCCCACCGGTAGCCGGTGCCCGCGTCACGGATGTGGCGATCCTGGCCGTCGACCACCCCGGTGGCCGGGAAGTTGACCCAGTTCGCGGTCTGCCAGCCGCCGCCCGCCTCGAGCAGGAGGCGCGTGGTAACGGGCGATGTCCACGAACCCTGCACGACGCCGTTGGGCCACATGTCCCACCCGTTCTCGTTCTCGATGGCGAACTGTCCGGTGTAGCCGGTCGTGCAGCGGCAGTCCTTCTGGATGTCGAGGAAGCTCGCGAAACGGTGCCGCTCGGCCGCCTGCCAGGTGAGGCGGACGGCGTGGGTCCGGTTCCAGTCGTAGTCGAAGGCCGGGCGGTTCGGGTCGCGCTCGTGGAAGATGGTCCGGGTGTTGTAGAAGCCCGGCGTGCCGGGTCCGCCGCGGAGGCCGAACGGGTCCTCGATCTCGTACTGCCCGGCCGTGCGGGGGTCGGGGAACGGGGCGCCCGCCAGACCGAACTCGTTGTGCCCCTGCAGGGCGTTGAAGAAGCCGCCCGGCGGCTGGATGCGGCGGCCCCAGCGCGCGATGGAGGCGTAATACCAGGCCTTGTCCGTCACGATCGGGCCGCCCATGGTGCCGGCGGCGCGCCAGATGTTGACCATCTGCGGCGGCTCGATGCCGAACTCCTTCAGCTCGGGGGTCAGGTTCTCCGACTGCATGCCGCTGCCGGAGTACTTGGTGTTGAGCGACGCGGTGAAGGTGTTGCTCCCCTCGCGCGGAATGGCGTTGATCGTCGTGCTGCCGGAGCCGTTCTCGGCGCCCATGCCGGCGATCTCGACCTGCATCTCCCCGATGGTGTCGGAGTTGGTGATGTAGCCGGAGCCGGACGCGGTGCCGATGTAGTACTGGTTGCGGAAGCCGTTGAACGACGCGCGGGTGCCCGGCTTGCCGTGATAGAAGCGGTAGGCCCCCTGCGCCGACCAGGTGTCGCGGGTGCCGCCGACGTCCGCCCGATCCTCGGTGAACCCGGGGGTCACCTGCGCGATCGTCTGCAGTCCGTAGTTGCCCACCGGCAGGACCTCGAGCTCCTCGGTGTCGAGCACCGCCTGCTGGCGGACGGTCTGCACGTCGACCACCGGCGCCTCGCCGGTCACGGTAATCGTCTCCTCGACCGAACCGACGGCCATCTGGGCGTCGATCGTCGCCGTGAACCCGGCGCCGATGGTGATCCCGTCGCGGACGACCGTCGAGAAGCCGGGCAGGGTGAACGTGACGGTGTAGTCTCCGAGGGGGAGCTGCACCACGCTGTACAGCCCGGCCCCGTCGGTGAACGCCACCTGCGGCGCACCCATTGCGGCGGAGGTCACCTCCACGGTGACGCCCGGCAGCACGCCCCCGGTGTTGTCGGTCACCTGCCCGGCGATGGCGCCGAGCTGCTGCGCGGACGCACCGGCCG
>JAGWAH010000086.1 GCA_021296515.1 Acidobacteriota bacterium
CGACGACGCCGATGGTGGTGTTCTCGCCGCCCGGCGGGTCGGGCGCCGGCTGGCGCAGCAGGGCGCGCGCGCCGGCCAGGCGCAGGCCGTCGGCGCTCCGCACGCCGGCGACCAGGGTTCCCGTCGCCGGGTCGTACACGTCCCCGACGGCGTTCACCGCCATCAGCGCGGCGATCTGCAGGCCGTCCGGGAGCTCGATCAGCGCCGTCCCGATGCCGCCCTTCATGGCGCGGTCCGGACCGGCCAGCTTGCCGACCGTGGCGCCGGCGCCGGCCCCGACACTGCCTTCGTCGATGCCGTCGCCACGGGCGCCCCGCGCCGCTCGATGCCCGCAGTCGGCGTCGGGACGGATCGCGGGATCGCCGATGCCGAGGTCATACAGGATCGCGGCCGGCACGATCGGCACGCGCGCCGTCCGCGTCCGGTAGCCGATACCCTGCTCGTCGAGATAGCGCATCACCCCGTCGGCGGCGGCCAGACCGAACGCGCTGCCGCCCGACAAGACGATGGCGTGCACCTGCTGGATGGAGTTGACCGGATCGAGGAGCGCCGTCTCCCGAGTTCCGGGCGAGGCTCCTCGCACGTCGACCGCCGCCGTGGCGCCCCCGCGGGTGAGAACGACCGTACAGCCGGTCGGTCGTGCATCGAGCGTGTGATGGCCGACCTCTATGCCGGCGATGGCCGTCAGCCCACGAGTCGTCATGGTGGCGCTTTCCAGGCCGGCGCCGGCCCCGGCGGCGGCAACAGCTACGCAAACGACGGCGCCGGCGCGAGCTGCTGAACTCGTCATCGGGGGTCAAATCGTACCCGAAATCGCCGGGTCGCATCTACCGTAACCGGATAAGGGGAACCGGTGCTGCAGCAGGTGTCGACGTGCAGGGCGCCGCTTCATCGAGCACTGAATGAAGTGAGTGCCGCGGACGTCTTGAGGTTCAGGCGAGTCGTCGTCGGCGACGAACGGACGTGTGCGGCGTTCGGGACATACTGGATGGGATGCTCTACGGGGTCGCGGCCGATCTGCTGGTCGGCGTGCACCTGGCGTTCGTCGGGTTCGTCGTGCTCGGCGGCTTCGCGGTGCCGCGGCGGCCGTGGCTCGCCTGGCTGCACCTGCCGGCCGTCGCGTGGGGCGTCGGCATCGAATTGACGGGCGCGATCTGTCCGCTGACTCCGTTGGAGCAGTGGCTGCGCTGGGAGGCGGGAGCGACAGGCTACGACGGCGACTTCATCGCGCGCTACCTCCTGCCGGTGCTCTACCCGGCCGGACTTAGCCGCCGGGCGCAGATCGTGCTTGGGATCGTCGCATGCGGAATCAACGTGGCCGCCTACGGATGGTGGCTTCGCACGCTGCGGTCCGGCCGGCCGCGGCCGCCACGACAGGCGCCGAAGACCGGACTGTAGAATTGACGGGATGGAGTGATGTCGTGGGGAGCTTTTCTGGCAGCGGCGTGACGCGCGGTCTCCGCATGGCCGCCGCGCTGTGCGTGATCGTGGGGACGTGGAGCGCTTGCGGCGGCGCGCCGGCCGATGTGGCCGGGGTCTCCACCGGCGAGCGGATTTCCGAACCGGCGGCGGCCGCGGGCGCCGCGGAATCTCTGCCCCGGCGGGACGATTTCACACAGCGCGCCAGGGTGGTCGTTTTGGGAGACTCTCTCACGGCCGGGCTCGGCCTGGGTCCCGAGGATGCCTATCCGGCGCGGTTGCAGGAGCGCGTCGACGGCGCCGGATGGCCGATCGAGATCGTCGCGATGGGTGTCTCCGGAGACACCACGGCCGGCGGCCTCCGCCGGCTCGACTGGGCGCTCGACGGCGATGTGCGGATCCTGGTGGTGGCGCTGGGGGGCAACGACGCGTTGCGGGGGCTGCCGATCGACCAGATGCGGGACAACCTGGAGCGGATCATCGACCGCGCCCTGGACCGGGGCATCGGAGTCGTGCTGGCTGGCATGGAGGCGCCGCCGAACTTCGGCGCCGCGTACACGTCCAACTTTCGTGACGTGTTCCGGACGTTGGCCCAGAGCCGCGACGTGACGTTCGTACCGTTCCTGCTCGATGGGGTGGCGGGCGTGCCGGACCTGAACCAGGCCGACGGAATCCACCCGAACGAGGCCGGCGCGGCCCGCGTCGCCGAGCATCTCTGGCCGGCGCTGGAGCCGCTCCTTCGCGAGCTGGCGGCAGAGCAGGAGGTCGACCCTTGAGTCCGATGATCGAGCTGCGCGGCGTTTCGAAGACGGTGCAGAGCGGCGACCGCGCGTTGACCATCCTCCACCCGCTGGACCTGTCCGTGCCGGCGGGGCAGTCGCTTTCAATCGTCGGTCCCTCGGGCAGCGGCAAGTCGACGCTGCTCGGTCTGATCGCGGGGCTGGACACCCCGTCGACCGGTAAGGTCCTGATCGGCGGCACCGAGATTACGGCGCTCGACGAGGATCAGCTCGCGCGGCTCCGCGGGGCGCGGATCGGCTTCGTGTTCCAGTTCTTCCACCTCATCCCTTCGCTCACCGCTCTCGAGAACGTGATGGTGCCGCTGGAGATCGCCGGCGTCGCGAATCCGTCCGGGAAGGGGCGCCGGCTGCTGGCCGACGTCGGCCTCACCGAGCGCGGGCATCACTACCCGTCGCAACTGTCCGGGGGGGAACAGCAGCGGGTCGCCATCGCGCGGGCGCTGGCCAACGACCCGCCGATACTGCTGGCCGACGAGCCGACCGGCAATCTCGACAGCACGAACGGGCGCCACGTCATCGACCTGCTGGTCGACATCAACCGGACCCGCGGCACGACGCTCATGCTCGTGACCCACGACCAGGAGCTGGCCGGCTGTACGGATGTCACGCTGGCGATGCGCGACGGCCGGACGGAGCGTGTCGCGCCCCCGGAGGCCGTGCTGGAGCCGGCCGGCGCGGTTGCCGGCTGAGCAGGCTACCGACTATGACCTTTGTCCTGCGCATGGCGTACAGGGAGCTGCGGGCGTCCTGGCGCCGGTTGATCTTCTTCTTCTGCTGCGTCGCCATCGGGGTCGGCGGCATCGTCGCCCTCCGCTCGCTGGTGCAGAACGTGCGCACCGCGCTGGCCGCCGAGGCGCGCAGCCTGACCGCCGGGGACGTCTATGTCCGCACGGACCAGCCGTGGTCCGACGAGGTGCTGGGAAGCATCGAGGCGCGCGCGGCCGAGGTCGCCGGGACCGAGCTCACCGAGACCGTCGACACCGTGACGATGGCGCGACTGCCGGCCGGGGCCGGTACCCGGACGAAGATCGTGGAGTTGCGCGGCGTCGAGGCGGCTTTTCCCTTCTACGGCCGATTCACGCTGCAGAGCGGCACGGCGTACTCGCCGGCCCTGCTCCGGGACCGCGGCGCGCTCGTGGGACGGGAGCTGTTGCCGCAGCTCGGCGTCGCGGTCGGCGACGAGATCCTGATCGGCGACGAGGCGTTCACGATTCGCGACGCCATCGTGACCGAGCCGGGCCGCCAGCTCGGCGGTTTCAGCCTCGGGCCGCGCGTGCTGGTGGCGCACGACGCGCTGGCCGAGACCGGCCTGATCGAGTTCGGGAGCCGCGTCGAACGGCAGCTCCTGCTGCGCGTGCCGGAGGAGGAGTCCATCGAGCCGCTGGTGCGCGGGCTGCGCGAGGACCTGCAGGAGGCGTTCGTCCGCATCGGTTCGTACCGGCGAACGGAGAACCGCATAGAGCGCAACTTCTCGCGCGCCGAGAATTACCTCAGCCTGATCGGCTTCGTCATCGTCATCCTCGGCGGGATCGGCGTCTGGAGCGTGACGCGGGTCTTCGTGCAGCAACGGCTCCGTAGCGCGGCCATCCTGAAGTGCCTGGGCGCCACGGCGGCCGGCGTGCTGGCCGTCTACGTGGTGCAGGTCGCCCTGCTGGGACTCGGCGGGGCGCTGCTCGGTATCGGTGTCGCCTGGGGGGTGCTGGCGTCCGTGCCCGATTCTCTGGCGGCGCAGGCGGCGGCGACCACCGGCTTCCAGGTCGTCTCGACCGACCTGACGTTGTCGGCGATCCTGCAGGGGCTGGCGGTGGGGCTGCTCGTCTCGCTGCTCTTCGCCCTGGTGCCGCTGCTGGACACCCGGCACGCCAAGCCGCTGCTGCTGCTGCGGCAGGGAGAGGCGCCGTCCACGGCGTCCCGCGACCCGGTGCGCCTGGCCGCCATGGTGTTCGTGGGCCTGGGACTGGTCGGGGTCGCGGCCTGGCAGGCCGCTTCCCTGGAGGTCGGCGCCTACGTGGCCGGCGGGTTCATCGGCGTCGCCGGAGCACTGCATCTGCTCGGCCGGGCTCTGGTCCGCATGACGCGCCCGCTCGAGGCGGCACGCTGGTTCCCGCTGCGGCATGCCGCGCTGAACCTGCGCCGTCCGGGCAATCAGACCCGCGTCGTGCTTCTCGCGGTGGGGTTGGGCAGCTTCTTCATCATCGGCGTGCACGCGGTGCAGGCGAACCTGTTGGCGTCGTTCTCGCTCGAGCTGCGGGACGACATGCCCGACATGTTTCTCATCGACGTGCAGCAGGACCAGGCGGACGGGGTGGCGCGCATTCTTCGGGACGCCGGCGTCGGTGGCCAGGGGGAGGCGGGAGATCCGGTCCTGTTGCCCGTGCTGCGCGCCAGGGTGACGGCGGTGAACGGCCCCGGCACGTCCATCGAGGGGCGCCCGGCCGTACGGCGTGCGGGATTCGGGCGCGAGTACACCGTGACCTACCGCGAGCGGCTGGAAGAGAACGAGAGGATCGTCGCCGGCTCGTTCTGGGATGCCGCGGCCGCGGGTCCGCCGGAGGTCTCCATCGAGGACAGCCTGGTGGAGCGGGGCATGCGGCTCGGCGACACGGTCCGGTTCGACGTCCTCGGCCGCGCGATCGAGGCGCGCGTGACGAGCGTGCGCGCCGTCGAATGGGACGACTCGCGCAGCGGCGGCTTCATGTTCCTGTTCAGCCCGGGTACGTTCGACGGCGCTCCGCACAGCTACATCAGCTTTCTGCGGGGTCCGGCGGAGCCCGCTGCGCGCGGCGCGCTGCAGCGAAACCTCGTGGATAGCTACCCGAACGTCTCGGTCATCGACGGCCTGGAGATCATTCGGACGTTCCGCCGCGTGCTCGACTACGTCACGCTGGCCGTCAGCGTGGTCGGAGCCATCGCGTTGCTGGCCGGCGGCCTGATCCTGGTCGGCTCGGTGGCGATGACGAAGTTTCAGCGGCTCTTCGACGCCGCGGTGTTCAAGACGCTCGGCGCGAACACCCGCCTGATCGCCGTGATGTACGTATTCGAGTACGGCGTGCTGGGGACGTTGGCCGGCCTGGTCGGCTCGATCGGCGCGCTCGCCCTGACCTGGGCGCTCACGCGACAGGTGCTCGACGTGCCGTGGACGCCGGCCCCGGCGATCAACATCGGCGGCATGCTGGTGACGGCGGTCGTCGTTCTGGTGGTCGGCGTCGCATCCAGCGTGGACGTGCTGCGCCGCAAGCCGCTGCTGACCCTGCGGACCGAGTAGCCGGGCCCGGTCGGGCCCGGCGAGCGGCGAACGAACCGTGTTACACTCCCTGATTGCGCTGCCGGCGAGCCGCCGAAAGAGGAGGAGCCGGGTCATGGAAGAAGCCGTCTACAAGGACGCGTTGATAAGGAAACGTGCGGAGATCATCGCGGAGCGCGGCGCCAAGTCATTCTCGACGCCGATGGACAACAACACCCGCCAGGGTGACATGGCCGATCAGGCCAGCGGCAACAACGAAGTCCACATCCAGCTCAAGCTGAAGCAGACCGACGCCAAGATCCTGAAGGCGATAGAAGAGGCGTTGCTGCGCATCGATCAGGGAATCTACGGAGTCTGCCGCGACTGCGGCGAGCCGATAGCGCCCGCCCGCCTCAACGCGATTCCCTGGACGCGAGTCTGCATCACTTGCAAGGCGAAGCAGCAGTAGGGGCGGGGAGCGACACGCCGCCCGTTCTTCGTGTTACCGCCGTCGCCCTCGGCAGCAACCAGGGTGACCGGGCCGGTCACCTTACGTTCGCCGTTTCCGCGCTCGGGGACCTGCTCGCGGGCATGCGCGTGTCGCCGTTCGTCGAGACCGCGCCGGTGGGCGTGCCTCCCCAGTCCTCGTTCCTCAACGCCGCGGCGGTCGGTGCCTGCGCCCTGCCGCCGCCGGCGCTGCTGGCCGCTGTCATGCGGATCGAAAACGCGCGCGGACGGAAACGACCCTTCCCCGGGGCGCCGCGGACTCTCGACCTCGACGTCATCCTGATGGGCGAACTCGTCGTCCGCCGGTCCGACTTGCACGTCCCGCACCCGCGGTTCCGGCAACGGCGGTTCGTGCTGGAGCCCCTGGCCGCGATCGCGCCCGACCTCAGGGACCCGGTAACGCGGCGGACCGTTCGCGAGCTGCTGGACGAGCTCGGCCCGCCGGGAGCCTGCGCCGCAGGCTGATCACGCCTTCCTGAAGCGCGCGTCGAGGCTCCAGGCGCCGGGCCCGGCCGACGCGAGGTAGAGGAACAGGAAGCAATAGAGCACTGCCGGCTCTCCCTGGTTGGCGACCGGGAAGAGGAACTGCCCCTGGCGCGCCACGTGGCCCATGAAGTAGGCCGCGGCCATCTCGCCGCTGGCGATGAACGCCGCCGGCCGGGTGAACAGGCCGAGCGCGATGAGCGCGCCGCCGACGGTCTCGATGAGCGCGGCGAGGCCGAGCAGCGAGACCAACTCCATCTGCTGCCCGCCTAGCACGCCGAACAGCTTCTGCAGGCCGTGCAGCATGAAGAGGTAGCCGGCGACGATGCGGAGCGTATCGTGGATGCACTCCGCGTAGGGTTCGAGGAAACGCATCATCGAGGCACTGACGCCATTTCGCCGAACGGAAGCATTCGTACCGATTGTACCGTGAGGGTGAGGCCGTCGGCGCTCAGCGACCGCTGCTCGATGATGTCCATCGAGAAGTCGCCCCGCGGCGTCGACATCTCCATCGTGCCCACGGTGAGGAGCGTGGCGCCGTCCCAGCTCGACGTGGTCACCAGGTCGCCGCGCGGTCCGGAGCCGGTGCTCTCGCTGCCGTCGAGGCGGTAGCCGACCGAGCGGCTGCCGCGCGGCGTCTGCTGCTCGATCGTGAGCACGTCGGACGACTGCGTGATGACCAGCGTGGCGGCAGCGCCGCCGAAACCGCCGGGGCCTCCCCGGCGCCCGGCGCCGCGGCCCGGACCGCCCCCTCTCCCGCCGCGCGGGCGCGCGCCGCGTTCCGGCATGTCGCTGGCGTCGCGATCGAGCTGCCAGGTGCCGGAGAAATCGGGATTCTGCGCCTGGGCGGGCAGCGCGACGAGAGCGGCGAGCGCGCCCGCGAGAACAAGAGTCTTGGCTTTCATGGTGCGTCTCCAGACGGCGTTCACGGTCGGCCGTCGCTATTCGAAACGGAGCGATTCGATCGGGTCGAGCTGCGCCGCCTTGCGGGCGGGGTAGAACCCGAAGAAGATGCCGGTCGCGGCGGCGAAGCCTACCGCGACGACCACCGCGTCCGCCGGCACCGAGGTGGGCCAGGCGAGGAACTGCGTCAGTCCTTCCGAGAGACTGAACCCGAGCCCGACCCCCACCAGGCCGCCGACCAGGCTCAGGACGATCGCCTCGACCAGGAACTGCAGCAGTACGTCGCGTCCCTTGGCGCCGACCGCCATGCGCAGGCCGATCTCCCGGGTCCGCTCGGTCACCGACACCAGCATGATGTTCATGATGCCGATGCCGCCGACGATCAGCGAGACGCCGGCGATGCTGGCGAGCAGGCCGGTCATGGTCTGGGTCGTCTGCGTCCGCATGCTCGTCATGTCCTCCTGCGTGCGGACCATGAAATCGTTGTCTTCGCCCGGGCCGAGGCCGTGCTCCTCGCGCAGGACCGCGGTGATCTCGTCGGCCACCGCGTTGATGCGGTCGGCCGAGGCGGCCGAGATAGTGATCTCGGAGATGTTGGTCCCGTCCCGCCCGCGCAGTTTCTTGTTGACGGTGGTGTAGGGAACGAAGATGGCGTCGTCCTGGTCCTCGCCGAACTGTCCCGAGCCCTTGGAGGCCATGACCCCGAGCACCTGGAACGACTGGTTGCGGATGCGCATGCGGGCGCCGACCGGGTCCACACCCTCGCCGAACAGGTTGTCGCGGACGACGGATCCCAGGACCGCCACCTTCGCCGCACTCTGGACGTGAGTCGTGGTGAAGAAGGTGCCGAGCTGGATGTCCCAGAAGCGGATCTGGGGAAACTCGATGTCCGTGCCCTGGATGGTCGTGTTCCAGTTCTGGCCGGCCGCGACGACCTGGTCCCGTGTTCGGACGCCGGCGGCCAGATACTGCGCCTCCGGCACCCGTTCGCGGATCGCGTCGACGTCGTCCGCCTTCAACCGCGGCGACTGGCCCATGCCCATGCTGATCCCGCCGCGGCGGAAGTTCCCGGCGCGGACCATGATCATGTTCGTGCCGGCGGACCGGATCTGCGTCTCGATCTCCTGCTGCGCACCCCTGCCGAGGGCGACCATCGTGATGACGGCGGCCACCCCGATAATCATCCCCAGCATGGTCAGGCTGGTGCGCATCT
>JAGWAH010000087.1 GCA_021296515.1 Acidobacteriota bacterium
GCGCAAGCAGCGCGCCCTCGCGAACGCGGATGCCGTGGTCGCCGTGGGCTCGGCGATGGCGCGCGATCTGCGCGAGCGCGCGCCGGCGCTGGCCAAGACGGTGGTGACGACCATCCCCAACCCGATCGACGTGCGCGCGATCCGGGCCGAGGCGCAGCGCCAGCCGGCACCGTTGGACCGCCCGTACGTGCTGTACGTCGGCAAGCTCGATGACAACAAGGGCGTCTCGCAGCTCGTACCGGTGGTCACCGCCGCCGGGCTCGACGAGCCGCTGATCGTCGTCGGGGACGGCGCGGAACGGCCGGGGCTCGAAGCCGAGGCCCGCGCTTCGGGGCTGGATGTCCGGTTCATGGGCTGGGAGCCCCACGAACGAGTGCTCGCCTGGATGCGGCATGCGCTGGTGCTGGTGTTCACGTCCCACTGGCGCGAGCCGCTCAGCCGCGTCCTGCTGGAGGCCAGCGCCGTCGGGTGCCCCATCGCGGCGATGGATACGGGGGGCACCGGCGACATCGTCGACCACGGCGAGACCGGGCTGCTCGCCGGAGACCGGGAGGAGCTCGTCCGTCACGTGGCGCGGCTTCGTACCGATGCGGCGCTTCGCGCCCGTTTGGGCGAGGCCGCCCGCCGGCGTGCCGAGACGACCTTCGATACGTCGGTCGTGGTAAGGCGGATCGAAGCGCTGTACGAGAGCGTCAGGGGCAGGCAGGGGCGGGCCCGGTGAGGGGCGGAGGCGCGTGACCGCCGACGATTTGCGAGTCCTCGTCCTGGCCCGCGCCGTCTATCCGTGGCATGGTGTCGGCGGCCTCGAGCGTCACGTCCACGACCTGGTCCGGCACCTGCTCGCGCGCGGCGTTCGACTCACGCTCGTGTCGCCCCCGCCGCGGCGGGGCGCGAATCGGGAAGCGTTCCGCGACGCGCGGCTGACGACCTGCTTCGTGCCGTATCGGACGTTTCCGTTCGCCGGCCGGCGCGGCACGACGATCATCGACAGGAGCACCGCGTACCCGATCTTCGGCTGGCGCGCCGGACGCCTGGCGCAGCGGCTCGTCGAGCAGGGCCGGGCGCAGATCGTGCACGGCCTGGGTGCGAGCGCGCTCGGGTACGCCCGGGCCCGGGCGCGTGACCGGTTCGAGACCGTTCCGCTGGTCCTCAATCCGCAGGGGCTCGAGGAGTTCGGGGCGACCGATCCGGCGCGAGCTCCACTGAAGCGGCTGGCCTATCGGCCGCTGCAGGCGGCCGTCCGCGCCTGCGCCCGCGCCGCCGACCGCGTGCTGGCAACCGACGAAGCCCTCGTGCCGGTCGTGCTCGAGCACCTGCCGGTGACGCCGGGCCGGGTGCAGGTGGTGCCCAACGCCGTCGACCTGGAACGGATCGACGCGTACGCGGCGCGCGGGGCGGACCACATCGGTGAACTGCGGCGGACGGTCGGCTGCGGGGAAGACGAGGCTCTCTTCGTGGCGGCCGGCCGCCTCGAATCCAACAAGGGCTTTCACGTGCTGATAGAGGCGCTGGCGAAGCTGGCGGCCGGCCGTGCGGAGCCGCGATGGCGTCTCGTCATCGTCGGTGACGGCCCGCGGCGCCGCCCGCTTGAACGGCAGGTGCGGGCGGCTGGGCTCGGAGCGCGCATCCGTCTGATCGGACGGGTTTCGGACGAGATCGTGCACGCCTGGTACGCGGCAGCGACGTTGTTCGTGCACCCGACCCTCTACGAGGGCAGCTCTCTCGTGACCCTCGAAGCGATGGCCCACGGGCGTGCGGTAGTCGCCACGGCCGCCGGCGGGATCCCGGACAAGGTCACGCCGGGCGTCACCGGGTGGCTGGTCCCCCCGGGCGATGCGCCGGCACTGACCGCCGCGCTGCGGTCCGCGCTGTCGAACCACAGCCGGTTGACCGCAATGGGGCGGGCGGGTCGAGAAGTCGTCGAGCGGACGTTCTCGTGGCAGGCCGCGACCGACCGGTTGCTGGCGGTCTACCGGGACGTGCTCGCGGGCAGATCCAGGGGCGCGTGACCGCCGCCTGCTCACGCGCCTCTTGCCGGCGTGTTTCGCTCGCGGGCGGCTCCCGTGTCACCGAAGGCCAGAGAAAGGAGCCTGGACCGCGCCACGGCAGCGGAGCAAAGTGAATGGGCCAGTGCGTTCCAGTGATAGTCGTGGGGCCAGTCGAACCGCTGTCCGTGCGCCTCGTAGTGACGAACGAACTCCGGCTGCATGTCCAGCACTTCGTAGCCCGCCCCCCGGGCTTTGCCCATGAAGTATCGGCGCATGATGTCGAAGTAGGTACCCTCGGCGATCGCCAGCGTTTCGTCGTGGTACAGATGCGAGCGCAGGCCATCGACGACGAACGCGATGCGCTCCGGCTCCAGCCCTGCCATGCCGGGCAGCATCCGCAGGAAGGTATCGACCACCCGCTTCGAGCCCGACATGCGCTCCGGATCCGTGGCGACCGGCGTACCCGCCAGCAACAGCTTCCGCCCGTCCGGCATCGGCGTGAGACGGCCGCCGCCCGTCGCGCCGCGGACGTTGAGGGCGATGTATCGGGCCAGAGCGGACTTGCGAGCCAGTTCACGCGGAAGGTTCGGGGCGAAGTCCTTCCGCCGCAGCACGAGTTGGCCGTCTGTCTCCACGAAATAGTGATAGCCCGGAAGGGAGTTGTCGTTCAACAGGCTCTCGTCGAAGTCGTTGTCCGTTACGACGATGACCAGGCCGTCGGGGCGAAACGTCTCCCGCACGTATTCGGCGTACGCCACGTACTGACTCAGTGCAGACGCGTTGACGCCGAAGGCGTAGACGCGGCCGGCCGGGGCCAGCGCTCGCGCCAGGCTGCCTGCACAGGTGTCCGAGAAGCGGACCATCGCCGCTTCGACGTAGCTGTCGCCGATGACGGCCAGCAGCGGGCTGGTGGCGTCGCGGTCGTAGGGAAAATCGCTGATGAAGCCATGGTCGTTGACGCGGACTTCGTTGACGAGCGAGAAATTCCAGCCGGTGGAGAAAGTGAACTGCCGGTTGGGCCGGAACCGCATCATCGGGTTCTCGTCGTTGACCGGCAGTTTGTGCAGGCTCTCGTGGACCGGGAGGAGCCGGAGAATGCCCTCCAGCAAGAGAAGGGCTGCAAGCGCGCCAATGAACGACGCCGCGGCTCGCAGCGTGAAGCGTCTTGCGGTTACGTGCACGAACAGATTCTAAATCCGTTCTGCCGCTGTCCGGAAGTCCGCTGCTCAGTGATTGCGCCGCGGCTGGTGCAACAGGCGCCGCGCGGCCCCCACGACCGTGTCGACGCGGATCCCCAGGAGGCAATCCGGTGTTCCTCTGCCGCAGCGACGCGGGGGACGTCGCATGCGGCCGCAGGGCCGGCACCAGAGCTCGGCGCAAACGACCGTCGATCGAGAAGACAGCGGGGCATAGCGCACCGGGTCGGACGGACCGAAGATCCCGACCACCGGCGTTCCGACCGCGGCGGCGAGGTGCATCGGTCCCGTGTCCGCGGTGAGCAGCACGGACAGCCGGCGGAGAACGGCGGCGAGATCCACCAGGGGTGCGTCGCCGGCGAGGTCGATAAGCTGGATCCGCGGCGGCAGGGCGCCCCTGACCGCGGCAGCCGTCGTGGTTTCGGCGGCGGAGCCCAGCAGCACGACGGTCGCCCCGTCGCTCTCCGCGAGCGCGGCGGCGGCGGCGGCGAAGCGCGCGGGCGGCCATTCCTTGATGGCGCGGCCCGCGCCGGGGTTGATGCCGACGAGGGGGCCCCGGCGAGCGCAGGATTCCAGGCGCCGGGCGGCGCGGGTCTCCGCTTCCGCGGGGACCCTGAGCGCCGGTCCCTCGGCGGCTCCGGAAGCGCTGCCGGCCGGCAACGCCCGGTCGACCAGCCGCAGGGCGTTCATCGCGGTATGGACGGTCCGGTCGCAGGGCAGCACGTCGGTGAGGAACCCGCCCCCGCCGCCGGCGGCGTACCCGACGCGCCGCCTGGCGCCGCTCGCCGCCAGCAGGGCATTGCTCCGGATGTCGGGTTCGAAGTTGATGGCCAGGTCGAGATCGTCCCGCCGCCACCGGCGGATCCGCGCGGCCACTTCCCACGGGGAAGTGCGCGTGCCTTCCTGCGACAGCCACGGCGCATCGATCGTCTCGACGCGGTCCACCGCCGGCAGGAGCCGTGCGAGGGAGGCGTTCCAGCTTCCGACGACCAGCCGTATCTCCGCCGCCGGCGCCCGGGCGCGCACGGCGGCGATCGCATCGAGGGTCATCAGGAGATCGCCGATCCGCTCGAGGCGCAGCAGCAGCACGCGGCGCGGCGGGGCTTCCGGCGCCGGGCCGCGCCGCCAGCCGTCGATGGCGGCAACCGGCGCCAGCGCGGCGTCCGCGCAACCGACCAGCCAGCGTTCGCGCCGATCCTGGATCTGCAGGTGATCGAACACTTCGGCTCCAACGGGGGCACGGCGGGTCAGCGGATCTCGAGGCGGTCGACCATCACGCCGAGCTCGCGGCCGTCGGGTACGCCCAGCAGGACCTGCGGATTCCACGTGTTCGTCTCGATCCCCAGCGCCGCCGATTCCTCTCTCGCCGCGATGGTGCGCGCCAGGTCGGCAGGGATGGCGACCCGGTAGGGGCGGAATCCGCCGCTGACGGTCAACGCGCCGAGCGGGCGGTCGTCCAGCGTCAATCGCACGAGCGCCGGTGCGGCGACTTCGGGGCGCCCGCCGTCGCTGAGGTACAGCATCAATTCTCGCGCGTCCGGCAGCGTGCCGATGACCGACACGAACGAGCGATCGCGTGTCCAGCGGTAGGTTGCACCGTGGCCGTCGACCTGCTTTGCGTGGATGCGCCGCACGTACAGGTCGTCGCGGCTGCCGACGTCGAGAGCGAAGACCGCGGACCGCACGCGTCCCGGCGCCAGCTCGTAGACCGCATAGTCGAACTCCTTGCCGCGCACCCCGGTCGGGTACGCGTTGAGCGCCTGATCGTACTGCGGGACCTGGAACCGGTCGTCCCAGACGCTCTTCGGGACGGTGTTCCGCGACAGCAGGTCGGTGCCCCCGCCGCCCATGAACAGGACCCGCGCGTAGCGGGTGCGCGCCCATTCCAGGAAGTCGCGGAACGCCGTCTTGTCGGGCGCCGTCTCGTGCAGCGTGAGCACGTTGCGGTCGTGGATGTAGGCCAGCGGCGTGGCGAGAACGTGGAGATCCGAGGCGGCGCGCGACTCCACCAGCAGGAGATCGGCCGGCGCGAGGCGGGCCGCGATTCCCTCGACCTGCGGGATCAGCCCGGCGAGCTCGACGTGGCGCAGGATGGGCCGGGTGCGGTCCAGATACCCCCAGCCCAGCCACGCCACCAGCGCGACGCCGGCAGCGGCGCGCAGCCGGGCCGCCGGCCAACTCGCGGTCCACGGCAGCCGGATCGCTTCCGGCCACCGCAGCGGGGTGAACGCCGCCGCACCGATCAGCAGGAGCGACGCGGGCAGGATGACCGGCACGAACCGGCGGGCCATCCAGAAGTGCTCGGGCACGACACGCAGCTTGTAGAAGAAGAACAGGAAGAACGTGGTCCAGACGATAAGGAAGGGGACGCCGCGCCAGAAGCGCTGCGAAACGACGGTCAGGCCGGCCAACGCGGCAGCCAGTCCGAGCGGGCCCAGGTAGTAGTCGGTGTAGGTGCGCAGGGCGTCGGCATCGTGCGGCGCCAGCGCACCGCCCGCCTCCCGGAAGAACAGGGCGTAGGCGGCCAGGATCCAGATGGCGGCCGGCAGCAGCCGCGGCAGCCAGGTCCGGACCTGCGCGTCGATTCCCGCGCGGCCGGCGGCGGCGGCGAGCGCGACGGTTGCGAGACCGCCGGCAGCGAGCAGCGCGAGGTGGACGGGGGTCAGTCCGCGCACGTACAGGATGGGGCGGGCCGTGTACGGCGTCAGGATCACCAGGTAGTAGACCGCGGCCGCCGCGGTCAACGCGATCAGCGGCAGCAGGAACGACGCCCGGGCGCGCTGGCCGGCCGAGCGGCCGAGGACGGCGGCGACGCCGGCCGCGCCGATCGCCAGCACGCCCGTGAAGTGCGCGAAGACGCTCAGCCCGAGCAGTCCGGCGGCCAGCGGGGCGAAGAACCGGTCGTCGTCGGCCTGTGCGCGCGATTGGGCGAGCAGCCCGGTCCAGACCAGCGCCTGCATGACGATGTCGGCGTTCGGGAAGCGCGCGTACCAGACCTGGGCCACGTGCAGCGAGAGCAGCGCCGCGCCGGCGAAGGCGGCCGGCCGTCCCAGCCACCGGACGCCCGCGAAGTAGACGGCCAGCACGCCGAGCAGTCCCCAGAGGCCGGCGGCGTACCGGGCGCCGGTCAGACCGGCCGCGTCGTACGCTATCGCCACCCAGGCGGGATACGCGTGGGGAAACTGGCCGACGACGGTCCCGGCCGCCGCATCGACGTTGAAGAACCCCATGAAGCGCAGGCTCTCGTAGCCGACGGGGGCCGTGGGATCGTAGGGCGGGCGGCGCGGCGGCGTGAAGAACAGCGGCCGGTGCTCCGGCGGGACGCTCCGCACGACCCTGTCGTCCGTGGTCAGCGATCCGCGCTGCGTGATCTGGATCCCTTCGTTGATGTAGACCCCCGGGTCGCGCCCGCCCATGACGTACTCGGCGGGCGGCACGAAGAAGAACGTCCCGGCGGCCGCCAGGAGGAGCGCGATCGGCAGGGCAGCGGTCGGCGTCGGACCGGGCGCCGCC
>JAGWAH010000088.1:0-4749 GCA_021296515.1 Acidobacteriota bacterium
GCGGCCGCTGCGCCCGGGGAGCCGGGGCCGAGCGGGGCGCGGCGGCCCGCCCGCCGCCCCCGTCGCGGCGCCGGGCCCGCTGTCCGTCGTCGGCCGCAACCGCGGGCGCGACGCACGACAGCAAGAGAGAAACCGCCACGAGGCAGGAAGCGGTACGAAACATCGCGAATCTCCTCCGGCAGGCTGGCGGTACGGAGTGTAGCAGGGACCGTGCCAGAATCGGCGCGCGTCGTTCATCGCGTGAAAAGCGCGCGAGCTCCGGGCGCCTGTCCCCCGCAGCGGGCAGGTCGTTGTCCGTTTCCGGCTGCACGCGGTCGTTGCCGAGGTTTCGTCTGGTTCGCGGTTTGGTCCACAATAGGGCGTCCCGCGGCGCGACAGGTACCGTCCGGCGGCCGGAGGGCTGCGGCGGCAGGCACGATGTGACATGGAAAGCGAGAGGTGGCTCATGACGGTCGTACGGAAGTTGGCGCTGGCGCTGGTCGCGTGCGGGTTGCTCACGGTTTCGCTGGCGGCGGACGACTGGCAGCAGTGGCGCGGCGTCGATCGGCTGGGGATCTGGCATGAGGACGGCATCATCGAGTCGTTCCCGGAGGACGGCCTGAAGGTCAAGTGGCGGACGCCGCTCCGTACCGGCTATTCCGGGCCCGCCGTCGCCGGGGGGCGTGTGTTCGTCCTCGACTGGCTGGAGGATCCGGAGTCGCGGACCCTCGACGGCACCGAGCGCGTCGTCGCCCTCGACGAGGAGACCGGCGAGGTGCTCTGGACCCACGAATGGCAGACCACCTACCGGATGCTGATGGTCTCCTACGCGAAGGGGCCGCGGGCCACGCCGACGGTGGACGGGGACCGGGTGTACGTCTCGGGGGCCACCGGCCGCCTGTTCTGCCTGGACGTCGAGAGCGGCGACGTCATCTGGAGCAAGAACTACGTCGAGGAGTACGACACCAGCATTCCGACCTGGGGCACCGCGAGCGCGCCGCTCGTCGACGGCGACAAGTTGATTGCCGTCGTCGGGGGCGAGCCGGATGCTCTGGTCGTGGCCTTCGACAAGCGCACGGGCGAGGAGATCTGGCGCGCGGTCGAGGTGGTCGGCGAGATGGGCTACGGCCAGCCGGTGATCTACGAAGCGGGCGGCGTGCGGCAGCTCATCGTCTGGCACGCGGCGGCCCTCGTCTCGCTCGATCCGGAGACCGGCGAGGTCTACTGGGAGCAGGAGTGGGAGGTCGGCGCGGGCATGTCGGTCGCCACCCCGGTGCGGAGCGGCGACTACCTGCTCGTCTCGCAGTTCTACAACGGCTCGATGATGATGCGGCTCAACCAGGACCGGCCGGCCGCCTCGATGCTGTGGCAGGGGAGCAGCCGCAGCGAGATGCCGGACCAGACCGACGGCCTGCACGCGCTGATCACCACGCCGCTCATCATCGGCGACTACATCTATGGCGTCGGCAGCTACGGCGAGCTGCGCGGCCTGGACGCGCGGACGGGCGAGCGTCTCTGGATGAGCGACGAGATGACCGCGCAGGCCCGCTGGGGGGCCGCGTTCTTCGTGCGCCACGGCGACCGCTACTTCGTCAACAACGACGACGGCTATCTGATCATCGCGCAGTTCACGCCGGAGGGCTACGTGGAGCTCGACCGCACCCGCCTCATCGAGGCGGACGGCCGCTCGGGCATCGGGTCCGGTACGCGCCTGCGCTGGGATCGGGGGGTCAACTGGACGCATCCGGCCTACGCCAACCGGCACATCGTGCACCGGAACAACAGCGAGATCATCCGCGTGTCCCTCGCGGCGAACGACTACGACTGACAACCGTCCGGGGGCCGTACGGCCGGCCCCGGCCCGCTCCGCAGCTCGCTTGCGTGCGTGGGGGCTACGAACGCGATCCTGAAGGGAAGAACGAAGATGCGAATGTTGCGGCTGCTGTGCGTGACCGCGGTGCTGTGCGCCGCACTGGTGGGAACCTCGCTGTTCGCGGCGGACTGGCCCGAGTGGCGCGGCGCGGGACGCGTGGGGGTGTGGACCGAGGACGGCATCGTCGAGCGGTTTCCGGCCGACGGCCTGAAGGTGGTCTGGCGGACGCCGGTCAAGGGCGGCTTCGCCGGCCCCGTCGTCGCGGATGGGCGTGTCTTCGTCACCGACTTCGAGTTTCTCCTCAGGACGCGCGTGATGGACGGCACCGAGCGGGTCCTGGCGCTCGACGAGGGGACGGGGGAGGTGCTCTGGACGCACGAGTGGCCGGCGGCCTACCGCAATCTCCAGTTCTCGTACGCAACGGGGCCGCGCGCCAGCCCGACGGTGGACGGCGACCGGGTCTACGTGGCGGGCGGCGCCGGCATGCTCCTCTGCCTGCAGGTGGACACCGGCGAGGTCGTCTGGCAGCACGACACCGTGGCCGAGTACGACACGACGGTCCCGGTCTGGGGCACGTCGAGCTCGCCCCTGGTCGAGGGCGACCTGCTTATCGCCGTCGTCGGCGGCGAGCCGGACGCGCTGGTCGTCGCCTTCGACAAGCGCACCGGCGAGGAGGCTTGGCGGGCCATCGACGTGGTGACGGAGATGGGCTACGCGCAGCCGGTCATCTACGAGGCGGGCGGCGTGCGGCAGCTCATCGTCTGGCACCCGAGCGGGGTCAGCTCCCTGGATCCGGAGACCGGCGGGATCTACTGGGAGGAGGCGTGGGAGGCGCGCTCGGCCATCACCGTGGCGACCCCCGTCCGCAGCGACAACTACCTCTTCTTCTCCCAGTTCTACGGCGGCTCGCTGATGCTCCGCCTCGACACCGACCGGCCCGACGCCGAGGTGCTCTGGAAGGTCGCGGGTACCGGGGAGATGCCGGACCAGACGCGGGGACTGCATTCACTCATCACCACCCCGATCATCGAGGGCGACTACCTCTACGGCGTCGGCAGCTACGGCGAGCTGCGCGGGCTCGACGCCACGACCGGTGAGCGCCTGTGGGTGAGCGACCGGATGACCGTGCAGCGCCGCTGGGGCGCCGCGTTCCTGGTGCGCCACGGCGACCGCTACTTCGTCAACAACGACGCCGGCGACCTGATCATCGCGCAGTTCACGCCGGAGGGCTACGTGGAGCTCGACCGCACCCGGCTGATCGAGCCGACGTCGCGCGCCGGCTACGGTCCGCGCCGCTTCGAGGACCGCGCGGTCAACTGGACGCAGCCGGCCTATGCCAACGGGCACCTCGTGACACGCAACGACGAGGAGATCATCCGGGTTTCGCTGGCCGCCGCGGACTACTGATCGCCGGCGGTGCGGGTCGTCGTACGGCCCGGGTAGACCAGGTCGCCGGCCGGGTCCGGCAGGGCGTCGGAGGGATCGCGGAAGTAGACGCGGGACAGGTAGCTGAGCGCCACCGCCGCACCCTGCCGTTGCGGCATCGTCGCGATGAGAGGACCGGCGATGGCCAGGAAGAAGCCGAGGCCGTCCAGCCAGTTGCTGATCCGGAAGCCGAAGAAGATCGCGGCGATGCCGAGCAGGATGGGGATCCGGTCCATCACGATCCAGAAGAACCAGATGTCTCCGTGATTGCGGAGGTACACCAGGCCGCAGTCCGCGCACCGCTCGTGGAGGGTGATCCAGCGGACGAACAGCGGGCCCCGCCCGCAGTGGGGGCAGCGCCGCCGCACGCCGCGCCAGACGGTGGGAAGCACGGGTGGTGCGGCGGCCGGCGCGTTCCGGGTGGCGGCGGGCGGTGGAGGACGGCGATCCGGGTCTGATCCGGGCGAATCGGGCATCCCTCCCTTCACTATACTCAACCGATCTCTACGGGATGCCGCGGGTCGTCGAGATCCGCGCGGATGGTCACGACCGGCCGTACGCCGGTTTACCGGGAGGAACAGCCATGACGGGTGTGAGAACGAGTCGCAAGAGCTGGCTGGCGGCGGCGGTCGGCGTCCTGCTGGCCGCGGCGCTGCTGGCGGGACCGTCGCTGCGGGCGGCCGAAGACGTCGTCGTCGCGAAGCCCGAGTCGGTGGGCATGTCGTCGGAGCGCCTGAAGCGGATCGACAGCTTCGTCCAGGAGTACATCGACGCCGACCGCATCGCCGGCGCGGTGACCCTGGTCGCCCGCAAGGGGAAGGTGGTCCACTTCGAGGCGCAGGGCTGGCGCGACAAGGAGAACGGCGTCCCGATGACCGAGGACACCATCTTCGTCCTGATGTCGATGACCAAGCCGATAGTCTCGACCGCGCTGATGATGCTGTTCGAGGAGGGGCGGTTCCTGCTCGACGACCCGATCTCGAAGTGGATACCGGAGTACGAGAACCACACGGTGCGCCTCAACCGCGACGGCGTGCGGCCGCTCACCGTGCCGGAGGCGCGCCCGGTCACGGTACGCCACGTGCTGACGCATACCTCCGGGCTCACCCTCAATCCGCAGGGCAAGGGGCTGAGCCAGGCGCAGATCGACTACGCCACCAACCACGGCAAGGGCTGGCCGACGCTGGCCGAGCGGGTGGCGCACGCCGCGGTGATTCCCGGCGCGTTCCATCCCGGCGACGAGTGGCAGTACGGCGATTCCACCGACTACGTGGCAGTCCTGGTGGAGAAAATTTCCGGCCGGTCGATCGACGACTTCCTGCGCGAGCGCATCTTCGAGCCGCTCGGGATGACCGACACCTACTACTACGTCCCGCAGGAGAAGGTGGAGCGAATGGCCTCGGTCTACCGGCCGGACGAGAACGGGAAGATCGAGCTCATGGTGTCGCCGACCTTCCGCGAGCCGACCCGCA
>JAGWAH010000088.1:4923-12298 GCA_021296515.1 Acidobacteriota bacterium
GCTTCGGGGTGCTGACCAACTCGGCGCAGGCGCCCGACGCGCTGTCGATCGGCAGCTACACGTGGGGCGGCGCCTACGGGACGCTGTACTGGGCCGACCCGGTGGAGGACCTCATCGGGATCCTGATGATCCAGATCCGACCCTACAACCACCTGAACATCCGTCCGCTCTTCTCGAACGTGGTGACGCAGGCGGTGGTCGACAGCCTGTCGGATCAGAGACCGAAGATCATGGGGCGGCCGACGCCGCGATAGGAGTCGGCGCCGGAGAAAGTGCGCTCGCGACGACGCTCTTTCCGGGTAGCTGCTCGGGCCGGCCGTCCTCATAGGGCGGCCGGCCGCGGGCTGCCAGTGTCGGGTCAGCGGCCGTCTACAGGACCCGGTCGGTCCCGGCGAGTGCAGACCCTCAGAAGCGCCGTCCCGGCGACAGGCCCACGGCGCGCAGCGCCTGCTCGACCGAGCGCTGCGCCGGCTGGCCGGCAGCCAGGTCCGTTGCGGCCTGCCGGATGGCGTCGGCGGCCTGCGGCAGGGACGTGGACTGGGGCATCAGCTCCTTCAGCGCGCGGAAGAAGATGTCCTCGATCTCCTCGCGGTTGGCGCCGCCCACCCCCTCGACGGACAGCCCGGTGTCCCCGTGCGTTCCGCCCTTGATGGCCAGGTAGAAGGCGTGGCTCAGGATCGTCGAGTTCCAGTGCTGCCCGCCGTAGCAGCAGTAGATGTCGCTCCAGCGCCACAGCCGGCCGCCGCGGAACAAGGCTCCGGAGAACCACCAGCCGAGCTCCTCGTCGAGGGCCAGGGCGAACTCCCACCGGGTGCCGTAGGACGCGGCATCAAGATTCGACTCGGGATCGGAGAGCGATCTGAGAGTGCCGGCCGTGTACTCGCTGCCGTACTCGTAGGTACCGGCGGCGCCCGCCTCCTCATGAAAGAAGCCCACGGAGACCCCGAAGATGTCCGAGTAGGCTTCGTTGACGGCGCTGCCCTGGTACGATGCGAGCAGGAACCGGCCGGCCACGCACCAGGCGGGGACCCCTATCCACTCGTCCCGGACCCGGACCCGGAAGACCGTTTCCTCGCAGGCGTACTCGGTGCCGTCGCGCGTGATGCTGCGCGGCCCGAGGCGGGCGCCGATCTCGAAGTTGGTATAGATGCCCCAGAAATCACCCCCGACTCGCCGCTGGACCACGTGATTCGTCACGCCGTGCATCAACTCGTGTGCGACGGTGTGCAATGCGACGCGCGGTTCCTCCACGCCCGACTCGCGGTCACGGCGGATACCGAACACGTAGGCGCCCGTGCCCTCCGGACCCCAGGGCGGGCGGTAGGCTTGCGCGTTGTTGAAGTCGTTGTTGACGAGGCCCAGGATCCTGCCGTTGTCGCCGTCGACGCCGTGCCAGCCGTGCCGCTGCACGAAGTAGTCGTAGGTCCAGCCCATGTGCGCCTGCAGGTCGACGACCGCCGGGTCGTCCCAGTCGTTGTCGCTGTCGGTGGCGAGGTCGCTCGAGGTCCAGAGCGTCTCGCCCTGCTCGTTGCGTTCGAGCAGGGCGAAGCGGCGCTCCTCATCGAATTGCATGTCGAGGCTGACGATCTCGCCCGGACGGAGCTGGTCGCGCGCCTCGAAACGGCCGCCGGCGCTGGTGGTCGCGAGCTTCTTCCGGTCGCCGAGAAAGCCGGTGCCGACCCCGACCGCCGACTGCGTGTCGAACGCGTCGACGGCGTGCAGGATCGCGCCGTCCGTCGCGTCGGCGAAGTAGATGCGGCCGTCGCCCATCGCCGCGCAGTACGCCAGGGCGTAGGAGCCGTCGGGCAGCGGCAGGATGCCGAGCTCCGGCGGCGAGCCGCCGGCCGGCGGCGCACCGGTCGACTCTTCGAGGCGGGCCGCGGCCTCGGCGGCCGACAGTCCCGGCGCGGTGTCGATGTCCAGCCCCTGATGAAGCGTCCCGAACAGCGAGACGGTCACGCCGCGGTCGAACTGCCGCGAGACCCCGCCGCCGAAGACAGGGACGCCCTGGAAGAACTGCGCGGCGTACTCGTGCTCCCTTCCGGGCACCCGTTCGTCCTCGAGCAGGGACACCGCGACCAGGTCGCCGGTCCGCAGCATGCCGTCGACCGTTGCATCCCAGCGCCGCAGCTCGTCCACGTCGGTGGCGTATCCGGCCGACAGGGATACGGCGCCGCCCGGTTCCTGGGACGTCGCGTCCTGGCCCGTGACCACGAGTGCTACCGCGGCCAACGCCAATGCCGATGCGAAGGAAGGCCGTGCAACGTTCGTCATTGTGGTTGACTCCACCTGCCTGTGACACGCGCGCTCTAGCCTACAGCCCGACCGCGCGCAACGCCTGGTCGACCGCCCGGTGCGCGGCGCCGCCCGCGTCGAGGTCGGCCGCCGACTGGCGGAGGACCGCCGCGGCGATCGGCAACGAGCTCGCCGCCGGCATCAGGTCGCGCATCGCGCGGAAGAAGATCGCCTCAATCTCCGCTCGGTTGTCTCCGCCGATGCCCTCGACGGTCATGCCGCTCGTGCGGTGCGTTCCGCCTTCGATGGCCAGGTAGAAGGCGTGGCTCAGGATCAGCGAGTTCCAATGGCTGCCGCCGTAGCCGAAGCCTTCGCCATTGGGACCGAGAGAGCCGAAGTACCGGCCGTCGACGAATACGAACCCGGAGTAGTCCGGGCCGAACGTCTCGTCCAGCGTGAGGGCGAACTCGTACCGGTCGCGGTATACGTCCGGATAGAAGCCGTTCCGGAGCGACTTGGGATCGACCATCGAGCGTGCCGCTCTGTCCTCCTTGAAATCGCCCCCCTGGATATAGTCGGCCGAGACTCCTTCATTCTCGTAGAAGAACCCGAGGGACTCGCCGAAGATGTCGGAGTAGCCCTCGTGGATGGCGCCGCCCTGGGAGGAAGCCAGGAGGAACCGGCCGTCGACGCACCAAGCCGGGACCAGACCGACGTCCAGTCCGTCGGGAGTGAGGACCAGGCCGGGGAACCGGGCGGTTTCGCACGAGTAGGTCGTACCGGCGCGAGTCGTGAAGCTCTCCGGGCCGAGTCTCGCGCTGGCGGGGAAGTCGGTGACGAGACCGAACTCGAATCCGGTGCGATTGCTCACCGAGAAATGTGTCACGCCGTGCATCAACTCGTGCCCGACGACGTCGAGCGTGGTGAGTGGCTCCTCGCTCGTCTCGTCCGTGAACCGGCCGTATCCGAACACGCCGGTGCCTTCCGGCCCAAACGGCGGGGGGGCGAAGAAGGCATTCGCCACGGCCATGTTGACCATGGAGATCGTGCGTCCATTCTCGCCGTCGATGCCTTCCCAGCCGTGTCTGGCGGAGAAATAGTCGTAAGTCCAGCCGGTGTAGGAATGGGTGTCGACCACCGTCGGGTCGTCCCAGTCGTTGTCGGCGTCGGTCGCGTAGTCGTTCGCCGTCCAGATCGCTTCCCCGGTGGGCAGGTCGTCGATGAGGTGGTCGATGAGCAGGCGGGTGTAGCGCAGGAAGTTGAACCGCAGGTCCAGAGTGACGAGCTCCGCCGGCCGCATCCGGTCGTGGGCCTGGAAGTGGCCCTCCGCCTGCGTCGTGCTCAGCTTCTGCCGGTTTCCTCGGGAGCTCTCACCGGCGCCCACCGCCGACTGCTCCTTGACCGCATTGAGGCGGTGTCGGATCCGGCCGTCGTCGGCGTCGGCGAAGTAGAAGTACCCGTCGCTCATGACGACCAGATAGGCCAGGGCGTACGAGCCGTCCGCCAGCGGCAGGATGCCCAGCGACGGAGCCCCGCCGGCAAGGATCTCTCCGCCGTGCAGCTCCTCGAGAAGCGCGGCGACCTCGGCCCCGGACAGCGCCGGCGCGGTGTCCACGTCGATGTTCGGATGCAGCGTGCCGAACAGCGACACGGTGACCCCACTACCGTCGAGCTGCCGCGAGACGCCGCTCCCGAACACCGGAATGCCCGCGAAGTACTGCGCCAGGTACTCGTGGGTGCGTCCCTCGATCGAGGCGTCGTCGAGGCTTGACACGGCGACCAGCTCACCCGTTCGGGCCATGCCGTCCACCGTGGCGTCCCATTCGCGCAACGCGTCGAGATCCGCCGCGTGTCCGGCCGCGACGGAGACGGCGCCGGATTCCCGGGTCTGAGCCGTCTGAGCCTCCGGTTGCGTGGTCATGAGTGCGGTCCCGATGAGGGCCGCAGCGATTGCGAGACGTGGGGCGGTTCTCATTGCGCGTCCATCTCCCGTGGAGTCAGGCTTGCGTGTCATTGGTTCACGGTGCGGTGGTGCGTTCAGAACCGCAGACGCAGGCCCACTGCCGTATGCAGGCCACCGGTCTCGATGTCGAGCGTGTCGTCGCTGACCGACGGCAGCTCCAGCATGCCGCGGCTGTAGCGGGTGAGCCAGCCGATGCCGACGTTGCCCGTGAAGTAGTAGGCGACGTCGGCGCCTACGTTGAACCCCACAGTCGAGCCCGATTCGCGGTCGATGGCGGCGCTCGAGAACGTGGCCATGTCGTAGGGGTACGCGTGGGTGAAGTTCACGTCGGTGACCAGTTGCTGCTGCACGTCGAAGAACGTGGGACCGCCGAACACCGTCACCGTGAACGACCGGCTGGCCGGCACGGCCACGAGGGCCTGGAGATGCACGGCCCTCTCGCTGCGGGCAAGCGGGGGCGAAGCGCCGGATATCGAGCGGTCGCGATTGAAGAAGATCGGGTGCGGTACCTGCGCGGAGACGCTGGCGGTCTCCTCGATCTCGAAGCGCGACACCCCGACCCCGACCCCGAGGTAGGACCAGATGCGGACGCCGCCGCTGACGTCGTAGAGCGTGCCCGTCTCGAAGCGGTAGTCGCTCTCGAAGCGGGCCTCTTCATGCGCCGCGGCTCCGGAGAGGACCTCGCGGTACACGCCGCCCGACTCCTGAAAGACGACCTGTTCGGAGAAGCCGGTGGTCAGTGCCTGCATGCCGCCGTTGATGGTGATGAACGCGCGCGCGTTTTCCGTCGGGGCCTGGGCGAGGGCCGGGGCGGCGCCGGTCAGAGCCACGAGGGCGGCGGCCAGCCACGAAGCTGGCCTCATCGCCGCGCGAGAAGGTGCATGCATGGTCATGAGAGGTTCCTTTTGTCAGGGTGATGCCGAGCCGATTCGTCGCCGATGCCGTGGGTCGCCCGCTCGCGACGGGCCTGGAAGCCGTATCGCGAACACGTCGGTCGAACGCGATTCCGCACAGACGGGCAAGGCTCGCGAGGCGCGGGATCGGTGTCTCGAATGCTGCGTGGGGCGGCGAGCTCCGTACGCGTTGAAATCCAAATCCCGCCTCGTTCGAGGCAGGCGCTGGCGGCTGGGCACAGCAAGTCTAGTCGGGAAACCGCGATGAGAACAAGCGCGCTGCGATGCGTCCTGCTCATCGCGGCGGGTGGGCCGGGTGACGCGGCTTCCGGTTCCGTCCGTCCGCGCGCAGCGCCTGCCCTCATACGATTTCATCCTTGCATGCCGGCGCCAGCGGGTGTCAACACAAGCACCCAGTCGTTTTCCAATGGGAGGCGCGCCCGAGTCCCGCGCCGGGCGTCGGGAAGCGACTCTCCGAGGATAGAGACGCCTCGAAGACGGGAACCGTACAGGCGAGTCACGACGACGTGACCGCTGTGCGGCGAGGGTCCGCCGGCAGCAGAGCCCGGCCATTGCGGTCCGGCCGTACTCCGGCCGGTATACTCAGGCGCCGGGCGGGCATGCGGTTCCGTCACGATTCGGCCCGCCGGCAGGAGACGTCGCCATGAGGTGGAAGCATCCGATCGTCGTTGCCGCCGCTCTCGTGCTGGCCGCCGCGGCCATCGCGGAGGGGCAGTCCGGCCGGGAAGTCTTTCCGTTTCCCGTCACCACTTTCGAGCTCGACAACGGGCTGAAGGTGGTGGGCGTCGACTACGACAGCCCCGGCATCGTCGCCTACTACACGGTGGTGCGGACAGGATCGCGGAACGAGGTGGAGCCGGGGTTCTCCGGCTACGCCCACTTCTTCGAGCACATGATGTTCCGCGGCACCGAGAAGTACCCGACCGAGGCCTACAACGCGGTGGTCAAGCGGATCGGGGCCGACTCGAACGCGTTCACCACCAGCGACTGGACCACCTACTACATCGTGGCCAGCTCGGACGCGCTGGAGACGATCATGGACCTCGAGTCCGACCGCTTCCGCAACCTCCGGTACAGCGAGGACGACTTCCGTACTGAGGCGGGCGCCATACTCGGGGAGTACAACCTGAATTTCTCGAACCCGGTGTCGCTGCTGCGCGAGCGGCTGCACGACCTCGCCTACACGACTCATCCCTACAAGCACACGACCATCGGCCTCCTGGAGGACATCCAGGACATGCCGAACCACTACGACTACAGCCTGCAGTTCTACGACCGCTACTACCGGCCCGAGAACTGCATAGTCGTCGTGGTGGGCGACTTCGAGCAGGCCGCGCTGGAGCGGCTGGCGACCGAGTACTACGGCGGGTGGGAGCGGGGCGACTTCGAGCCGGATATCCCGTCGGAGCCCCCGCAGACCGAGGCCCGCTCGGCCCGCGTCACCTGGCCCAACCCGACGCTGCCGTTCCTGATGATGGGCTACCACGCCCCGGCGTTCTCGGACCAGTCGACGTGCTGTCGCAGCTTCTCTTCTCGGAGACCTCGCCGCTCTTCCGCAAGCTCTACCTGGAGGAGCAGGTGGTCGACGCGCTGCAGGGAGGCGCGCTCGACAGCCGCGATGCGCCGCTGTTCACGATCATCGCACGCATCACCGACCCCACCCGCATCGATTACGTGCGCGACGCGGTCATCGACGAGATCGAGAGGATGAAGACCGAGCCGGTCGACGAGGCGGTGCTCGCGGCGACCAAGTCGCACATGCGCTACGGCTTCGCGATGGGGCTGGACAACCCGGGCGGCATCGCCCGGACGAGCTCACCGAGGATCCGGCCACCGTGAACCGCGTCTACGAGCTGTACGACGCCGTGACCCCGGAGGACGTGCGGATGGTGGCGAACGCGTACTTTGCCGATACCAACCGGACGGTGGTGATCCTGACCCAGGAGGAAGCACGATGACCGCGCTGGCAGGAGGACGGGCAGTCACGCCGGCGGTTTCGACGCGGCGGTTCGCGGCGGGTGGCGGCTTCGGGCCGGCCGCCGTGCTCTGTTTCGTGCTCGCCGTGCTCGCCGGCGCCGCCGTGGCCGGTTGCGGCGCGTCCGGATCGAGTGCGGAAGACGCCGGCATCATCGCATTGCCGACCCCGAACTCGCCGCTCGTGACCCTGCGGATCGGGTTCCGGACCGGATCGGTCGACGATCCGGCGGGGAAGAACGGCCTGAACGCGCTGACTGCGCTGACGATGGGGCGGGGCGGCACCGAG
>JAGWAH010000089.1:0-15412 GCA_021296515.1 Acidobacteriota bacterium
TACGCCGTTTCTACGGCGCAGACTCCTAGCCCGACAATCGTCGCCGCCGGCGCCGATTGCCGCCCAACCGGGCCTGACCAGCAGTCTACGCCGTTTCTACGGCGCAGACTCCTGGCCCGACAATCGAAATCGCACGGCGCCATTCCACCGCGGCGCCTTGCCCTGCGGCCGGCAATCGTATAGAACGTGCATCCGTAACCTGCCGCGACGCCGTTCGACACCCACCCGCGGCAGCGGAGGATCCCAGAACGATGAGTGACGTATTGACCGGAGCCGAGTTCAAGCAGCAACTTCGCGAGGGAATGCCCAAGCTGGGCCTGTTCCTCAATGCGCACAGCCCTACCGTGGCCGAGCAGCTCGCCCACAGCGGCTACGACTGGCTGCTGGTGGATTCCCAGCACGGCCCGATGGGCTTCGAGACGCTGTCGGCGATGAGGCGGGGCGAAGTCGCTGGTGCGGGTCGCCGGCTGCCACGACCGCGGCGGCATCCAGCAATCGCTCGACGTGGGCGCCGACGGCGTGCTCGTGCCGTACATCAACACCGCGGACGAGGCGCGGCAGGCGGTGAGCTGCTGCCGCTATCCGACGGCGGGCACGCGCTCGGTCTACTTCCCGCAGCGCAGCATGAACAAGGGAGGCCTGCTCGGCTACGCCGGCGCCGCCAACGACAACGTGATCGTGGCGCTGCAGGTGGAGACGGCCGACTGTATCCGGAACATCGACGAGATCGCCGCCGTGCCGGGGGTCGACCTGCTGTTCCTCGGCCAGAACGACCTGTGCATGTCGCTCGGCCTCTACGAGAAGTACCAGTTCCCCGACATGTACTTCTCGGACGAGCTGCGCGACGCGACCGATCGCCTGCGCGACGCCGCCGCGAAGAACGACGTGATCCTCGGGCTCTTCCTCTTCGGCACCGACCGGGTCGGCGAGTTCCTCGAGAAGGGTTTTCCGTTCATCAGCGTCGGCAACGACCTGCACCATGTCCTGACGCAGGCCGGCACCTACGTCGGCAACGTGGAGGGGATTTCGCAGGACAAGGGCAGGCAGCCCTGGCAGCGCCGCTCCACGGCGCTCTTCTAGTTCCGGAACGGGGAAAGGAGCGGAAGACGGGGCTATCCGCCGTCTTCCCGCTCCAGCACCAGCGTCGCGAAGGGGACCTCCCGCACCCCGGCGGGCAGGTCGTCGATCGGTCCGATCGGCTCGTGCGGCGTGACGTCGGCGTCCGGGGCGGTGAACGTCGTTCCGCGATCCGTGCCCGCATCGTAACCGGCGAGATCCATCTCGATTCGCGGCGTCCAGCATCCTGCCTGCTGCAAGGCGATGCCGTCGACGCCGACGAACCAGTCGGGGCTGGGCGCGATCATCGACACCAGGGTCAGAAACGGCTGACCCTCGTCGACGTCGAACGCAAGCGTCACCGTGCCGGGAGACGGAAAGGAGGCTTCCAGCCCCCGGATGCATCCGCCGGCCCGGCCGCGGTCGGCCTCGCCCTGCACCTCGTTGCAGAACGCGGTGACGGCGCCGGTCTCGGCCATGCTCTCGATGCCCTCGGTGGCGATGGCCCCGCTGCTCCAGAAGGAGACATCGTCGACGTGCGTGGCACCGACGACGCGGGAGAAATGCGCACTCGACGGAAACGGAGGCGAGCTGCCGTGAGACGTCTCGTTCCAGGTCGCGCGGAAGGTCACGCCGTAGGTCGCCGAAGCCGCGCAGCTCTCCGTCGCCACGGGCGGCATGGCGGGCTCGGTCGGAGAGACCGGTGGACTGCCGCCGTCGCCGCAGCCGGCCCAGCCGGCCGCACAGAGGACGACGAGTGAGGCGAGCGACAGTGTGGTTCGCACCGGCGGCTCCTCTCCTCTTCGCTACGGCACGAGTCGGCGGATGACGCCGTCGTGCTTGTTCAGCAGGAAAAGCCGGCCGTCGGGTCCGGTGTCCAGGCGCACGTCCGCACGGTCGACCGGCGCCCGCCCCTGAAGAAAGTTCTGCTCCTGGATCATCTGCAGCAGCGTCTTCGTTTCGCCCTCGTGTTCGAACAGCACGCGGCGCATCGCGTCCTGGCCTCCCGCGGGCAGGTCGTCGGCGGAGAAGTAGAAGACCTCGCCGCTGGGACCGTCCCCGAAAAGCACAAGGTTCTCGAGCTGCGGCACGGCGTCGTCCCGGTAGACGACCAGGCCGGTGGCCATGGACCGGCTCTGGAGTAGCGGATCGAGCTGGCCGTACTCCACCACCGGGTACGACAACCCGGGCTCGCCGCGTGGATCGACCAGGCTGACCGCCCGGCGGCTGATGAACCGGAAGCTTCCCTCCCAGTCGTTCCAGCCCAGGTTGCCGCCCCGCGGTACGAGGCTGATCTCCTCGACGATGTTCTGGCCGATGTCGGCCAGGAACAGGTTGCCGTTCCGCCCGTCCCAGGCGAAGCGCTGCGGGTTGCGCACGCCGTAGGCGTAGATCTCGCCGAGCGTGGCGGGGTCGCCGTCACTTGCGAACGGGTTGTCGGCGGGGATGCCGTACTGCCCGTTGGCGCTGTTCGAGCCGAGCGGATCGATGCGCAGGACCTTGCCGAGGATCGAGCCGAGGTTCTGCGCGAGATCGAGCGGGTCGCCGCCGCTGCCGCCGTCCGCCGATCCGATGTAGAGCAGGCCGAAGTCGGGATCGCCCGGCGTCGCCAGCGGACTGAAGCCGAGCTGGCCCCCGTTGTGGTTGCGGAACGGCTGCTCCACGCGCAGCAGCTCGCGCGGCGCGCCGCCGTCGTAGACCGCGGCGTTCGGATCGGCGGCGGTCCACTCCAGCAGGACGGTGTCCTGTGCGTCGGACCCGCCGTCCGGTACGAAGTCGGCCGGCGGTTCGGTGTTGCTCGTGTCGGTGTAGGTGTAGAGCTTCCCGAAGCCCGGCGTGCCGGGTATGCCGAACTGCGGGTGCACGGCGAAGCTCTGGAACCCGCGCTCGCGGCGGGACGCCTCGACATCGACACTCCAGCGCGGTTCCCTCATATCGAGGTACTGCGTGACCGTGCCGCCGTCGTAGCTGACGGTGTAGACCAGACCCCACATGTCGCTGACGAACAGGCGGCCGGTGCCCGGCTCGTCCACCAGCCGCATCATCCGCGGCGACTGGCCGTCGACGAAGGGCAGGGAGGCAAACTCGACGACGCCGACCGTGATGACGCCCTCGGTCGCCGGAATCGGGTCCGGGAACGGGTCGTTGGTGGTCTGGCCGGCCGCCGCCGAGGCCGCCAGCACCACCGCTGCCGCGCCGAGACGCACCTTCATGATCTACCGTCCTTCGTAGACGTACTGCATGGTCGTCCGCACGCTCTGCTCCGGCGCCGCGAAGTCGCTGTACTCGTCGGGGACGCGGTAGGCGGCGACCACGTCGTCTACGGACCGGCCCGCGGCCTTGCCGTTCTGCGCCTTGCTCACCACGTCGTTGTAGAACGCGCTGAAGTCGACGAACTGGGCCCAGGTGACCGGCGTCGGGTTGTGGCCCGGGATCACCGTGTCGACGTCGGCGATGCCGGCGACCGCCTTGCGCAGGGTGGAGCCGAACTCGGTGGCGCTGCCGTTGCCGTTGGCGACGTCGATGAACGGCAGGCCCTTGCGCTGGAACATGTCGCCGGTGTGCAGGGTGCGTGCGGCCGTGAATACGACGAACGTGTCGCCGTCGGTGTGGCCGCGGCCGAAGTGGTAGAGGTCGATCTGGTCGGGCCCGGCGAACAGCGACATGCGGTCCGAGTAGGTCGTCTGCGGCAGGTACTTCGCGTTCTCGCCCTTGAACGCATCGCAGTTGGTCACCGGCTCGCAGGTGTCCCGCGCCATCTGCGCGCGGGTGTTCTCGTGCACCACGAAGTCGACCGTGTCGGGGAGCTCGGTGTTGCCCCCGCTGTGGTCGAAGTGGGTGTGGGTGTTGATGACGGTGGTGATCGGCTTGTCGGTGATGCCGGCCACGTGGGCGATGATGTCCTGCCCGTAGCCGTTGATCTTGGTGTCGACCAGCGCCACGCCGTCCGCCATGACCCAGATCGCGGTGTTCCCGCCGCCGCCCATGCCCTGCACGGACGAGGCGTTGGCCAGCATGTAGAGGTTGTCGGTGATCGTCTGGACCTCGAGCGGCGCCCGCTCCTGCCGCGCCTCGTAGGTCGCGGCGGTCAGCAGGACGCCGGTCAGCGTCAGGATTCCCAGGCACAGGCTGCGTCTCATCGGTTCCCTCCCCGAGCGCCGGATGCGGCGCTCGGCGAGAACTATACTTGCGGCGCCTGCCTCGAGCCAGCACCGCGGCACGTGCAACGGTGCACCGGTACACAGAATCGGTTCGATCCGCGATCCCGGCCCCTCCGCCGCACCTCCCGCGTTTCCCGCGGGTAGAATCGCAGGGTCGGCTCCGTCCGCTTCATGCCCCGTCACGGGAGATCACCATGCACCGACAGCGATTGACGACGACATGCGCCCGCTGGTTCCTGGTTGCGGCCGCCGTAGTGCTGTTCGCAGCCCCTGCCGCGGCACAGCGGGAAGAGCCCTTCGACGTGCTCATCCGCGGCGGCCGGGTCGTCGACGGTACCGGAAATCCCTGGGTGCGAGCCGACGTCGCGGTGCGCGGCGACCGGATCGCGCGCATCGGCCACCTGCCGGACGCGACCGCGGATCGGGTCATCGACGCCGAGGGGCTGGTGGTGGCGCCCGGGTTCATCGATCCGCACACGCACGCGGTGCGCGGCATCTTCGACGTGCCGACGGCAGACAACTACCTGCTGCAGGGCGTCACTACGCTGACCGAGGGGAACGACGGCAGCTCCCCGTGGCCCGTCGGCGAGCACCTCGGCCGGATAGCCGGGCTCGGCATCAGTCCGAACTGGGGGATCTTCGCCGGCCAGGGGACGATCCGCCGCGAGGTTCTCGGAAACGACGACCGCGATCCGACGCGGGACGAGCTCGACCGCATGCGAACGCTCGTCGCCGAGGCGATGCGGGAGGGCGCCTTCGGCCTGTCCACCGGCCTGTTCTACGTACCCGGCAGCTTCACCTCGACCGAGGAAGTCATCGCGCTGTCGGAAGTCGCCGCCGCGTACGGCGGCATCTACATCTCGCACATGCGCGACGAGGCGCTGCTCCTGCTCGACTCGGTGCGGGAGACGATCCGCATCGGCGAGGAGGCGGGCATCCCGGTGCAGATGACCCACCACAAGGCGATCAGCCGCGACATGTGGGGCCGCAGCGCGGACAGTCTGGCCCTCGTGGACGCCGCGCGGGCGCGCGGGGTCGACATCACCATCGACCAGTATCCCTACACCGCCTCCCAGACGGGAATCACCGCCGTCGTGCCGCAGTGGGCGCAGGCGGGCGGGACGCAGGAGCTGATCGCGCGGCTGCAGGATCCCGAGACGCGGCGGCGCATCCGCGGGGAGATCGTCTACCGCATCGAGCACGATCGCGGCGGCGGCGATCCGGCCAACATCGTCATCGGACTGTGCGAATGGGACCGCTTGCTGGAAGGCAAGAGCCTCGCCGACATCCTCGCCGAGCGGGAAGTCGAGGTCACGGTGGAGAACGCCGCCGACCTGGTCATGGAGATCGTCGAGCGCGGCGGCGCGCGCGCCATCTACCACGCGATGGACGAAGCCGACGTCGAGCGCATCATGCAGCACCCGGCCACCGCCATCGGCTCCGACGGAGGCGTCTCGGTGTTCGGCGACAGCGTGCCCCACCCGCGCGAGTACGGCACGTTCGCGCGCGTCCTCGGCCGCTACGTGCGCGAGCGCGGCGTGCTGACGCTCGAAGAGGCGGTACGCAAGATGAGCGGCGCCACCGCCGCGCGGCTCGGCCTGCAGGACCGCGGTCTGCTGCGCGAGGGGTTCTTCGCCGACGTCGCCGTCTTCGACCCGGACCGCGTCATCGACCACGCGACGTTCCCGGAACCGCACCAGTACGCCGAGGGCGTCGAGTACGTGCTGGTCAACGGAGCGCTGGTGGTGAACGGCGGCGAGCACACGGGCGCCCGGCCCGGACGCGTGCTCTACGGGCCGGGACGCCGGTAGGCGCCCGGCCCGTGGCAAGGGCTCAATCCTGCGGCTCGAACTGCGGGTACTCGATGCCGAGTTGCTCCAGGTACGTGTCGTAGCGCGTCTCGTCGTAGTAGAGCTCCTCGAGCTGCGGCTTGAAGCGCTCCATGATGTCCCGGTTCAGCCAGATCGCCGGCTCGTCCTGCGGCCGCAGGAACGTCGTGTACTGCCGGTCCTGCGTCTGGTTCTCGAAGTAGGCCTGCGCCTGCTGCACGAGCTCCGGCCGGAGCACGAAGTCGAGCAGGGTCAGCGCCTGCACCTGGGCCCCGGCGGTCGCCCCCTTGTGGGCGATCGGCGTGGCCATGGCGATGCTCTTGTTCCAGTTGTGGCCCGGGCCGCCGGGGATGTTGGACGGGAACCGCAGCGTGGCGGTCGGCACGACCCACGAGATGTCGCCGATGTCGTCGGAGCCGCCGCCGCGCCGCTCGTTGTCCGGAATGCGCTCGGCGCCGTCCAGATCCTCCTGCGCCCGGGTCAACAGGCCCTGCTCCTCGACGCCGAGCATCTTCTGCACGGCGCGGGCGAAGCGCTGGTCGTCCTCCGACCAGTCGGGCATCCCGACCCGCTGGATGTGGGTGAACATCGTCTCGGCGATCACCCGGTTGTGGTGCTGCGGCCAGGCCGCGCCGAGGACGCGCGACGTGACGGTGGTGTCGGTCATCTTCGCCGCGCCTTCCGCCATGGCGTCTCCGATCCGCCACATCCGCATGATGTTGTCGTAGTCGCTCTCGCGGAAGAAGTACCAGACGCTGGCGGTCGACGGCACGACGTTCGGCTGGTCGCCGCCGTCGCTGATGACGTAGTGCGAGCGCTGCTGGATGCGCAGGTGCTCGCGGCGGAAGTTCCAGCCGATGTTCATCAGCTCGACCGCCACGGATCGCCGGCCCCGTGCGCCGATTCGCCCGCGAAGGTGTACTCGACCGAGACCATTCCGTTGCCGCGGCTGTCGCCCCAGGCGGTCGTCATCGCGCTGCTGACGTGGCTGTAGAGCACGATGTCGACGTCGTCGAAGACCCCCGCCCGGACGAAGTACGCCTTGCCGCCAAGCTGCTCCTCGGCGATGCCGGGCCAGATCAGGAGCGTGCCGGGAATCCCCTCCCGCTCCATGATCTCCTTCACCGCGAGCGCCGCCGCGATGTTGACCGCCTGTCCGGAGTTGTGTCCCTCGCCGTGGCTGGGGGCGCCCTCGATCTGCGGCTGGCGGTACGCGACCCCCGGCACCTGGGACGACTTCGGGATGCCGTCGACGTCGCTTCCGAGCGCGATCACCGGCCGTCCGGAACCCCATCGGGCCAGCCACCCGCTCGGCATGCCGGCCGTCCCGAGCTCGATCTCGAAGCCCTCCCGCTCGAGGATCCCGGTGAGGTAGCGCTGGGTCTCGAACTCCTGGAAGCCGAGCTCGCCGAAGCTGAACTGGCTGTCGACCATCCGCTGGATGAAGTCGCGGCGGTCGTCGACGTCCTGGAGCACCTCCTTCTTGAGCTGCTCCAGCCGGTTCTCCGTCTCGGCCTGCGACTCGGGGGCGGTACCCGGCTCGGCGGCGGCCAGGGGGCCCGCACCTGCGACGGTAACGGCGACGGCGACGGCGACGATCGACTTCGGAAACATGAAGCGCACTGCAAATCCTCCTGGACGCACAGACTCCGCCATCCGCCGATCCCGGGGCGCGAAACCTGTGACATCGCGTCGATGACCGGCACGGAGCCCTGCGTGGACTGCGTGCCGGCCACGGGGAAACCGCCTACCCCTCGCTGAGCTCGTCGTACGCCACGCCGAGCACGCCGCTCAGGCTGAGCAGCGCAAACGGCGACACGTGATCCTCGAACCCGGGCAGCGACTCGGTGGCGGTGATCTCGTCCCTCGACCGGCCGGCCGCCATTTCGCGGCGGGTCAGATCCAGCGCCGCCGTGAAGTAGTCGCGCAGGTGCGCGAGATCGCCCTGGTCGCCCGTCACGCCGGCGCCGGGGGTCCCGTGGCCGAAGATGTAGATCGCGTCGGCCGCATGTGCCGCGGACACCTGCTCGAGCACCTCGATCCAGCCCGAGATACGGGCCCCGGAGGCACGGTCAACGAACGGGTGCAGGCGATTGAACATCAGATCGCCCATGTGCACGACATTGGCCTGCTCGAACGTCACCACGCAGTCGCCACTCGTATGGCCGGCGCCGTGGTACCGCGCGACGACCGTTTCGTCCCCGATGGTCGTCCGCCATTCGTCGGTGAAGGTCTCGTCCGGATAGGCCTGAGGATCCTCGTTCCCCGCCTGTTCGGCCGCCCGCTGCTGCCACGCCGCGCTGTTCTCGTGGGCGACGATCGTGCCGACCACCGGGCGGAACGTCTGGTTGCCGCCGACGTGGTCGCCGTGGTGGTGCGTGTTGATCAGGATGTCGATCGCATTCGACGACCGCTCCTGAATGCCCTCGATGCAGGCGGCCGCGGCGGCGGCGTTCTGGCTGTCGATGATCAGGACCCCGTCCGCGTTCACGAGCCACCCGATCGTGCCCCCCTGGCCGTTGAAGATGCCCACGCCTCGCCGCAGGTCCTCGAACGAGGTGGTGAGTCCCTGCCAGCCGTCAAGCGGCAGGTCTCGGAGCGCCGCCGCGAGCACCGTCATGCCCGAGGTCGCGAGGAACCGTCTTCTGTCCATGTGTCTACTCTCCTTGCTGCCGCCGATTGTGATGACGTTCCCGGGCGCCGCCCGGCGTTCACCTGCCGAAGACGTCGTCGACCGGGAATCCGAAATCCGGCGCGCTGGGCGCGGCCAACGTGTCGCCGCGCCGCCGCACGTGTTGTTGCGCGTAACCGTCGGCGCCGGGTCCGGTGCAGACGGTGACGGTGCGCGCCTCGACGTCCACCAGCCACGTCTCGGGGATGCCGGCCCTGCCGTATCGAGGCAACTTCTCCAACCGGTCGTAGCGCAGGGACGAGTCGGCCACCTCGATGACGAGAAGGATGTCGCCCGGCTCGGGATGGCGATCGGCGTAGGCGTCGTTCCTGCGCGCAACCACCAGGTCGGGTTGCGGCTCGGTATGGCTCCCCAGGCGAATCGGATTCTGAATCCGTACGTGTGCCTTGCCGGCCAGACGCGTCACGATCAGCTCGGTCAGGCGATCCACGATCCACGCGTGCAGCGGGCCGATGGGCGTCATTTCCAGGATCTCTTCGTCCTCGGTGAAGACCCCGGCTTCGCCCATGCGGGCGAACTCCTCGACGGTGAAACGGTACCGCTGGACATCCGCGACGCGTTCCCGCTCTGCTGCTACGGCCATGGTGCGCCCCTCATCGGCTGCCGGCGGCTCACGCACCATCATAGCCAATCGACGGCGGCGAATTCGTTGCGCTCCGCACGGAAGCGCTTGCATCGAAGACCGCGGGCCATCAGGATGCCGCCATGACGACAGACAACCCCCGTGCGTGGACCGTGCGCTTGATCGGGCCGGCAGCCTTCCTCGCGCTCTGCGGCTTCCCGGGCGACGGCGCGATCGCCCAGGAGGCGCCCGGCGCTCCTCCGGTGGTCTGGGTGCTCGCCACCGGTGGCACCATCTCCGGCGGCGGCGCGTCGCCGACCAGCCTGACCGAGTACCGGGCGGGCACTTTCTCGGGCGAGGAGCTCGTCGCGGCGGTGCCGGACCTGGCCCGGCACGCCACCATCCGCGTGGAGCAGGTCGCCAACGTCGGCAGCCCCAACATCACCTTCGACGACTGGCTGACGCTCGCCCGCCGCATCGACGAGGTCTTCGACAACGAGCCCGACACGGCCGGCGTGGTGATCACCCACGGCACCAATACGCTGGAAGAGACGGCCTACTTCCTCAACCTGACGGTCCGCCACGACCGGCCGGTGGTGCTGGTGGGCGCGCAGCGGCCGGCGACGGCCATCAGCGCCGACGGTCCCCTGAACCTGCTGAACGCCGTCCGCACGGCGGCGTCGCCCGAGGCGCGCGGCAAGGGAGTACTGGTCGTCATGAACGACCAGGTCAACGCCGCCCGCGACGTCACCAAGACCAGCACGTACCGGCTGGAGACGTTCAGCTCCCGCGATCTCGGGTTGCTCGGATACGTGGACGGCGACCGCGTAGCCTTCTACCGCGCGCCGAGCAGGCGCCATACCGCCGCCTCCGAGTTCGACCTGACCGCGGTTACGGGTTTTCCGCGGGTGGACATCGTCTACTCCTACGTGGAAGCGAACCCGGTCGTAATCCGGGCGCTGATCGAGGACGGCGTCGACGGCATCGTGCTGGCCGGCACGGGCGCCGGCGGGATGTCGCGCCGGGAGCGCGATACGTTGGAGCGCGTAACCACCCTGCCCGCCGGCGCGAGGCCGATCATCGTGCGATCGAACCGGGTGGGGAGCGGGCGCGTCCTGCCGCGCACCTCTGACGACGGGCTGGAAATGGTGGCCGGCGACACCCTGAACCCGCAGAAGGCGCGCATTCTCCTGATGCTGGCGCTCACCCGAACGCGCGACCTGGACGAGATCCGGCGGATCTTCCGCGAGTACTGAGCGGCGCGCGCCGCCCGAAATCCTCCACGCGCAATCACGATTTTCCTTGACCGGTGCGCGTGAACGCGAAACACTGTCTCCCCACGTCTACGGCAAGTAGGGTTCGGCCTGCACGTCCCACGGGGCGTGCAGGCGGCAGATCGGGAACGTGAGCGCGCAATGTCGCCGCCGCAACTTCTCGTTTACCCTGTCTCGTCGGTGGCTGGCCCACTATCGCTGTTGTGGGCCGACCCTGCGGCCGTGAACCATCCCCGCCATCGGCCCTCGGGCACAAGCTGCGCGCGCACCGTGCTTCCCTCGCGATTGGGAGCTCGGGCTGCCGGCAGCGGCTCGCGTAACGGAGTCGTCGTACCACTCAGCGAGAAGGAGGACAGAAATGGCAATCAGGGTGATCAGCGGTCTGATACTGCTGGCGGCAATCGTGGCGGCCTTCGTCCCCGATGCGGTCCCGGGCAACGGCCTGGCGATTCTGCTGGTCGTCCTGGGCCTCGCCTATTCCTACGTGGCGATCGAGCCGGAGGACGCAACCGCGTACCTGGTCGTCGTTCTGGCGGTAGGCGCCTCGGCCGGGTCGGACGTGCTCAACGCCATCCCCGCGGTCGGGATGTACCTGGACGGCATCCTGAACGGGCTGTCGACGGCGCTGTACGCCAGCGTGGCGACGATCGCGGCGCTCCGGATCGTCAATCGAATCAAGGGCTGAAGAGATCGACCGCGTCCCGGCGGCGGCAGGAGCCGCCGGGACCGAGGCGTCAGCGGCGATCCTGCGGCAGGGCGAAGACCCAGATGACGCCTCCCTGCGGCACCAGCTTCTCGGCCTCGAAGTGGGTGTTCACGGCCCGCTGCATTCCCGCCGCGTCGACGCCCCAACCGGACTGCACGGCGATGTACTGCACCCCGTCGATCTCGTAGGACGACGGCACGCCGATGACCCCCGAGTTGGTGCGCTGCTCCCAGAGCAAATCGCCGGTCTCGGCGTCGAAGGCGCGGAAGTAGCGGTCGTTGGTGCCGCCCGTGAAGATCAGGCCGCCCCCGGTGGCGAGGATCGGCCCCCAGTTCTGGGACGTGCCGAACTCGTGCGTCCAGACCTGCTCGCCGGTGGCGAGATTCCAGGCCTGGATCTCGCCGATGTGGTCGGCCTCGTCCACCACGAACACCGTCTGCGACGCACCGGTGAAGCCGCGCCCCGGCACGTAGTCCACCTCCACCCCGACCATGGTCGAGCAGAGGTTCTCGTTCGCCGGGATGTAGAGGTATCCGGTCTGCGGGCTGTAGGCCGCCGGCGGCCAGTCCTTGCCGCCCCAGAGCGACGGGCAGAAGGTTGCGGGCTTGTTCGTGCCCGGCTTGCGCTCAAGGTCGTACTCGGGCCGGCCGGTCACCGGGTCGATGGACGTGAACACGTTCTGGTCCACGTAGGGCTGCGCGTCGACGAAGCCGATGGAGTCCGGCTTCCGCTCCAGCATCCACAGGTACCCGTTGCGGGCCGGGTGAACCAGGGTCGGAATCGTGCGGCCGTCGCGCGAGACGTCGATCAGGATCGGGGCCGAGACCTCGTCCCAATCCCACGAGCCGTTGTGGTGGTACTGGTGATAGCCCTTCAGCTCGCCCGTATCGGCGTCGAACGCGACCACCGAGTTCGTGTAGAGGTTGTCGCCGGGACGCTGATCGCCAATCCAGGGGCCCGGGTTGCCCGTGCCCCAGTAGGTCAGGTTGAGCTCCGGGTCGTACGAGCCGGTGATCCAGATCGAGGCGCCGCCGGTGCGCCAGGTCTCGCCCGGCCAGGTCTCGCTTCCCGGCTCGCCGGGATCCGGAATCGTGTGCGAGCGCCACACTTCCTCGCCGGTGTCGGGATCGAAAGCGGCCACGAAACCGCGGATGCCCCGCTCGCCCCCCGAGGGTCCGACCAGCACCTTGCCGTTCGCCACCAGCGGCGCGATGGTCATGTAGTACCCGGTCCTGTAGTCCGCGACCGCCGTCTCCCAGACCACCTCGCCCGATACCGCGTCGAGCGCCACCACGAACGCGTCGTGCGTCGTGTAGAAGACCTTGTCGCCGTACAGCGCGACGCCGCGGTTGGTGCGGTGCGGGTGCGCCATGTCCTCCGGGAACTGCCGGTTGTAGATCCAGAGCTGCTCGCCGGTCCGCGCGTCGATGGCGATGACGCGGTCCTCCGGCGTGGTCACGAACATCACGCCGTCGTTGACGATCGGCGGCGCCTCGTGGCCGGAAGTAACACCGGTGGACATCGTCCACACCGGGACGAGGTCCGCGACGTTCTCCCTCGTGATCTGGTCGAGCGGGCTGTAGCCCTGGCTGTCGTAGGTACGGCGGTACATCAACCAGTCGCTCGGATCGCCGGCGCGGAGCCGTTCGTCCGTGACCGGGGTATACGCGGCGGCCGGCTCCTGTGCCTGCGTCACCTCCGACGCCAGCGTAACGGCCACTGCAGCGGCCACCCCCGTTGCGATCCATCGTCCGAACGGCATTCTCGTCATGAGCCCTTCCCCTGCCTTGCCATGTGTGTCGTACACCACGGATTTGCACCTGCCGCGGTGATTCCCTGACAGCCGCTATCCGTCCAGCGTGGTCATCAACACCCACATCGGGTTGTTGCCCACTTCGTAGGTCTCCAGCGGGGTGAGATCGCCGCTCTCGTGATCAACGCTGTAGGACGCCAGCCGGCCCGACTGCTGGCCGGCCGCAAAGAGAAATCGGCCGTCCGGATCGAGGCCGAAGGCGCGCGGCACCGGCTCCGTGCCAACCCGGCCCGCCGCCGTCAGCCGGCCCGTGGTGTCGTCGACCCGGAAGCTCGCGACGCTGTTGTGGCCGCGGTTCGGCGCGAACAGGAACTCGCCGGTGGGCGAGATGCGGATCTGCGAGCAGGTGTTGTTCCCGGTATAGCCGGCCGGCAGCGTAGAGATGGTCTGCAGCGGCGAGAGGGTGCCCTTCTCGGCATCGATCGCGTAGGCCGTCACGCTGCTCCCCTGCTCGTCCGAGAAGTAGACGACGTCGAGGAACGGGTGGAACGCCAGGGCCCGCGGGCCCAGGTACTCCTCCGGACCGTGGAACGGCGGATCGTTCGGCGTGAGACGGCCGGTCCGCTCGTCGAAGCGGAACTGGAAGATCCGGTTCGGTCCACGGTTGGCGATGTGCGGCACGTAGGCGAAGCGGTTCGACCGGTCCGTCAGAATCGCATGCGCCCCGTGCGCGGTGAACTGCCATTCTACGGGCGGGAACGTGGCCACGCCGTCGTCGTCGACCGCGTGCACCGCCGCCGTGCTCTGGTAGTAGTAGGCCGAGAGCACGAAGCGCCCGGTCCGATCGGTCGAGACGTACACCGGCTCGCCCTGCAGCGGCGTCGTGCCGAGAAGCGACAGGCTTCCGGTCTGCTGATCGACGCCGTAGCTGGAGATCTCCTGGCTCCCCCGCCGCCCGACGTAGAGCACCCGCTTGTCCGGCGAGAGCGCCAGCGGCGCCGGGCCGCCCGCGATCGCCACGTCCTCCTGCCAGCTCAACGCGCCGGTGGAGGGGTTCATCGTGAAGATCGAGATCTTGTCGTCGTCCTGGAGTGCGACGTACATGTGATGCCGCATCTGCCGCCTGGTCATCGTCACCTCCTGCTGCCGGACACCCGACTGCTGCGTCGACCGGACACCCGTACCGCCGGCGCCGGCCCCGCACCCTCCGCGCTCGCCTTCGGGTACGCGGCCGGCGACGGTTGCCCGACCCCTACAGGCCCCGGACGCGCACGTTGCGGAACTTCACCACGCCGAGGCCGTACTGCAGCGCAATCGGGCCGTCGGCGAACTGCGTGTCCTCGACGTCGACCATGTGCAGTCCGTTCAGCGTCACCAGGATCCGCGAGCCTTCCACGCGGATGTCATAGCTGTTCCACCGTCCGCCGGTCATCACCACGCTGCTCGGCGCCGCGATGTGGACGATGCCGCCGGTGCGGTAGGTCTGATCGGCACGGGTGTCGTAGATGTTCACCTCGTACGAGTTGCGGTCGTTCACGCTCGTCGGATCGGCGCAACGGACGAAGATGCCGCTGTTGGCCGGCTCGTCCACCCAGAAGTCCAGGGTCAGGTGGAAGTCGCCGTACGACTCCTTCGTCACCAGGAACCCGCTGCCGCTGTCGGCCCCCACGACGCCGTCGACGATCTCCCAGTTGGCGTCGCCGATCGGGTTGAAGGCGTCCAGGTTGGAACCGTCGAACAGGACCGTGAAGTCCTCCTGGGCGGACGCCGGCGAGTGGAAGCCGGCGACCGCGATGGCAAGCAGACCGAGGACGATTGATGCGCGCTTCATGTGGAGCCTCCTTGACGGGTTTCGTTTCAGGCGGCGAGTATAGCGCGACCGGGTAACGCGGCCGTGTCGCCAGGAGGCCGGGCGCCCGCGCCGGTAACAGCCGTCCCCGGCCTTGAGCCGGACCGCCGCCTGCACGCGGCGCCACCTCCCCAAGTGCGAGCACGGCTCCTCGCCCGGCCGGCAGGAGCGGTAGCCGACGCGGTCTTCGCCTCCCGTCGCCAGCGTTCTAGCCCGACAATCGTCGCCTGCGGCTCCGATTGCCGCCCAACCGGGCCTGACTAGCAGTCTACGCCGTTCTACGGCGCCTCGAGCAGCGCCGACGATACGGCGTCCGGCCGCTGCGGCGCCAGATCGTGTCCGGCGCCGTCGACGATGCGGCGCGCCACGAGATTGGTGAACCGGTTCCGGTCGGCCGTCGGGTCGGTCGACGGCCGGCCGAAGCCGCTGTCGTTGCCGCGCAGCACGATGGCCGGCACGGTGATCGGCGGCCGCTCGGCGAGCTGCCGCTCGACGTCGAGGAAGCGCTCCTCGCCCGGCGCGTAGCCGTG
>JAGWAH010000089.1:15535-18827 GCA_021296515.1 Acidobacteriota bacterium
TCCAGACCGGCCCTGCCCCGCTCGGTGTTGAAGTACCACTGGTACCAGAGGCGGGCCTCGGCCGCCGCCGACGGCGAGGGGGCCGACGGCGAGATGGTGTCCTGCACCGAATAGCCGCCGATGGCGACCTGCGCCCGCACCCGCTCGGGATGCAGGATGGAGGTGATGCACGCCGCCCGATTGCCCCAGTCGAACCCGGCCAGCGCCACCTGCTCCAGCCCGAGGGCGTCGGCGAAGTCGGAGACGTCCTGGGCGATCGCCGCCTGCTCCGCCATCCGCGGCGCGTCGGGATCGCGGAAGCGGGTCGTGCCATAGCCGCGCAGGTAGGGCACCAGCACCCGATAGCCGGCGGCGGCCAGCGGCGGAACCACACCGTCCCATGCTCGGATGTCATAGGGAAACCCGTGCAGGAGGACGATCGGGAACCCGGCGGGGTCGCCACTCTCCTCGTAGCCGATCTCGAGGACCTCGGTCTCGACCGACCGCAGCACGGCGTCGCCCGATTGCGCCCGCGCGCCGGCACCCGCCGACCGGGGCGAACCGGCCACCGCCATCGCACCCGCGACGCCCGCACTCTTCAGGAACTCTCTCCGGCTGGGACCCATGACCGTGCCTCCTCGGCGATCGTGTAACCTGATCGTTGCAAAAGGTGGTAGGAATTCCTACGCTGTCGGTATGGTATCAAGGCTCACGGTCAAGGGGCAGATAACGATTCCCAAGCCGCTCCGCGAGAGCCTGGGACTCGAGCCCGGCCAGGAACTCGAGTTCGAAGAGCGTGAAGGTGCGCTGATCGTCAGGCGCCGCGCGCCGGTGGACCCGCTCCGGCGGCTCGTCGGTCTCGTCACCGAGAGGGTCGACGTCGACGCCTATCTCGAGGAGACGCGCGGACCCCGCTGGCAGGCCGACCTGGACGGTGGCGAAGGATAGCCTCGCGTGGTCACGGCCATCGACAGCTCGGTGCTCCTCGACGTGGTCACCGACGACGCATCCTACGGGCCGGCCTCGCTACGGGCGCTCGACACAGCCCGCCGCCTCGGCCGCCTCGTCGTCTGTCCGGTCGTATGGGCCGAGGTCGGCGCCTTCTTCGAGGACACGAACCGGATGCGGCTGGCCATGAACGCGGCCGGCATCCTCTTCGATCCGTTCGACGAAACCACGGCCGGTCTGGCCGCGGGGCAATGGCGCGAGTATCGGCGACGAGGCGGGCGGCGCACCCGCCTGATCGCCGACTTTCTGGTCGCAGCCCATGCCCAGACCCGAGCGGAGGCTCTCCTCACCCGCGACCGGGGTTTCTACCGGCGCTGCTTCGCGAATCTCAGAGTCGTGACTCCCGAGCCGGCGAGTTGACTCGCCTTTCGCTCGCCCCGCGTGCAGCCCCGCCGCCGCCGGCCGGGCTCTACCCGGTGCAGCAGCCATTCTCCTATCGCTTCCGGATGCTGTACAGCTTCGAGCTGGTGCGGATCAGCAGCCGATCCCCGGCGATGGCCGGCGACGCCATCGCCATTTCGTCCAGGCTGTTGACGCCGATCACCTCGTATTCGCGGCCGGCGCGGATCACGTAGGTGTCGCCCTGCTCGCTCAGCGCGAAGATCTTGCCGTTGTAGGCCCACGGCGACGACGTGAAGCTGGCTCCCATAGACCGGCTCGCCGGTGACGGCATCGTAGGCCTCGAAGAACCCGCGGTCGAGCAGGCTGTAGTAGATGTCGCCGTAGATGAGCGGCGAGGTGTTGTAGTTGCCGGCCCGCGGCTGGTACCAGGCGACGAACTCGTTCGACCGCTCGCCCTCGGCGAGGGTGATGTCGCCGCTCGCTCCCGGCCGGATGGCGTACGCCGGGCGGTGCTCGTCACGGAAGTAGCCGGAGTTGACGTAGACGAGCCCGTGGCTGGAGAACGGCGTCGCGATGGCCGCCCACGACATCCGTCCGTCCATCGACCACAGCAACTGTCCGTCGAGATCGTAGGAACGGATGCGGTTGACGCCGGAAGTGACGATCTCGGTGCGCAGCTCGTTCTCCCACACGTAGGGTGTCGCCCAGGTCGACACCTCGTCGCGCGCCGTGCGCCACAGCTCCTCCCCGGTTCGCTTGTCCAGCGCGGCGAGCCAGGACTCCTCTTCGTTGTCGTAGAGGATGATCAACTTGTCGTCGTACACCAGGGGCGACGACGCCGAGCCCCAGGCCGAGCGGGTCCGCCGGTCGGGGATCAGGAGCCGCCACACCTCGTTCCCTTCCATGTCGAAGGCGTACAGGCCCAGGTCTCCGAAGCGCACGTAGACGTGCTCGCCGTCGGTGGTCGGAGTCTCCGACGCGTACGTGTTCTTCATGTGGCGGGGAAAGTCCGGCTGGCCGTGCCTGACCGAGTGCTGCCACAGGACGGCGCCGGTCTCGAGGTCGAGGCAGTAGACCCGCCAGTCGTGCTCCAGCGGCACCGGGTCCGGGCGCCCGTTCGGGGCATAGAGGCCCGGCTTGGGCAGCTCGAAATCCCCCACCGCGGTCACCGTAGTCAGGAAGACCCGATTGCCCCAGACGACCGGGCTCGACCAGCCGAGGCCGGGAATGTCGGTGACCCACTCGACGTTCTCCGTGCTGCTCCACTGCTCGGGCAGGTTCGGGTTGTCGGCCACCGCCGCGTTCAGGGTCGGGCCGCGAAAGTGGGGCCAGTTGTCGTTCGCGGCGGCGGGCCGCGCCAAGGCGAAGGCCGCAGCCAACACCAGTAGATTCAGGGTGAGCACCGTCCGCTTCATGGGTCGACCTCCAGTCACCGCCGGTCACGCCGTGCCGCCACGGGCGGCGAAAAGCCTCTACATCATCGCATGCCGAAAACAGGCGCGTACATGAAGAAAGGGCCCCGACCCTTGTGGATCGGAGCCCCCCCAAGAAGGTTCTGCGATGGTGGCGTTGGGTTACCCCGTCTACTGGGGCGTCCCGCCACCCGTTGGAGCGCGGGAGGTCCCTACGAGGACACCACCTCCGCAGAGCCCGTACTATGGTCGTCCACTGGATCACCTCCTTGCTTGGGCACACTCGTCAACGGCGGGCCCCAACCCGCCCGGCCTCCGGCGTCGCCCAGACCCGCCGGCTGCCGCCGCGCCGTTGGCGCGGAACGGTTCTCTGATACTCGGCCACCGCGCGCCCTTTGTCAAATCGCGGCGCGCCTGTGCCTTGCCGTCGCGCCCACGCCGGCGCAGCGAATCCGCCCGGAGCCGCGCCGATCAGCGGCCCGGAATCATGATGTGCGCCGAGGACGTGCCGACCTCCATGACCCAGGAACCGGCCCGCGTGTAGCTGCCCT
>JAGWAH010000089.1:18867-20259 GCA_021296515.1 Acidobacteriota bacterium
GGCCGGCTGGGAAGGTCGAGTACCATGGAACGAAGCGCCGGCGCACCGCCGTCATCGCCGCACCGGCCTGAGGAGGCTCGCCATGATACCCCGACCCGCGCAACTCACCGCCCTGCTCGTCATGCTCACCGCGTCGATCACCGCCGGCCAGCCAGCCGCCGGCGATCCGGGCGCCGAGCCGGGCGGCACGACGGGCCTCTCCGCGGACGCCGGCCTTCCCACGGCGAGCCCGGAGAGCGCGGGGATGTCCTCCGAGGGCCTCGCCCGCATCGGTCCCGCCATGCAGGCCTACGTCGACGACGGCCGGCTGGCCGGCGTGATGACCATGGTCGCGAGGCGCGGGCAGGTGGTCCACTGGGAGGCGGCCGGCATGCGCGACGTCGCCGCCGGCGATCCCCTCGAGACGGACGACATCTTCCGCATCTACTCGATGACGAAGCCGCTCACCAGCGTCGCCGTGATGATCCTGGTGGAGGAAGGCGCGGTCGCGCTCGACGACCCGGTCTCGAAGTTCATTCCGGCGTTCACCGAGGTGACGGTGTTGAACGACGCCGGCGAGCGCGTGGCGCCCGCCCGGCCGATGACCGTCGAGCACCTGCTGACGCACACGTCGGGCCTCACCTACGGGTTCTTCGGCGACTCGCCGGTGGACCGGATCTACAACCAGTCGGGGTTCTTCACGGAGGCGGAGGGCCTCGACGACTTCGCGCAGCGGGTCGCGGAGCTCCCGCTGCTGGCGAGCCCGGGCGACCGGTGGAACTACGGCGTTTCCACCGACATCCTCGGGCGGGTGGTCGAAGTCGCCTCCGGACAGCCTTTCGACGCGTTCCTTCCGCTCGACATGATCGACACGTCCTTCGTCGTTCCGGCGGACAAGCGCAACCGCTTCACTGCCCACTATGCCCGCCCCGACGGGACCCTGCGGATGATCGACTCGCCGGCCGACGGGGAGTACACGCAGCCGCCGCGCTGGCTGTCCGGCGGGGGCGGACTCGCCTCGACCGCGTCCGACTACATCCGCTTCGGGCAGATGCTGCTGCAGGACGGGGAGCTCGGCGGCGTGCGCATCCTCGAACCGGAGACCGTGCGGATGATGCGCTCGAACCGGCTACCGGACGCACTGGTGCCCATCCAGCTCGGCACCTTCCTGAGCTCCGGCTACGGCTTCGGCCTGGGGTTCGCGGTGGTCGTGGACGCGGACGCCTCGCCGGAGCCGGACAACGACGGCGTGTTCCGCTGGGCCGGCGCCGCCAACACCTTCTTCTGGATCGATCCGGCCGCCGAGCTGATCGGCATGGTCTGGACGCAACTCAACCCGTTCGCGGCCTACGACATCGAGCGCGAGTTCCAGACGCTCGTCTACGAGGCGCTGGAGTAGCGAGACGCCGGCCT
>JAGWAH010000090.1:0-338 GCA_021296515.1 Acidobacteriota bacterium
TCCGCCGCCGTTCACCACGCGCTGCAGGAACGCCTGCAGGAGGAGCTGCGGCCCGGCCTCCTGGTAGTCGAAGCGCGCCACCCAGTGCTCGGCGTGCTCGCGGAAGAACGCCTGGAAGGCGGCGAGCAGCTTGACGACGTCCAGGCCGCCGCCGGCGTCGACGTACCACGCCAGCTCCTGGACCAGCCCCTCCTGCGCCGCCGCAGTCAGCTCGCGCGGCACCACCTCGGCGTAAATGGGATTGGCGATGCGCAGCGGCGGGTCGCTGGCGACAAGTCCGAGATCTCGGACGTACTCGATGTCGCGGGCGGAGAAATCGCGTTCGTCGCCGCCGCTCA
>JAGWAH010000090.1:383-7874 GCA_021296515.1 Acidobacteriota bacterium
TCTCGCGGCGCTGGATGATCCGCTCCTGCGCACCCCAGACGTCGTCCGCGGTGATCGCGCGGCTGCGGTTCCGCCCGGATTCGACCCGAAAGCAGGTCTCGTCCGCCAGGGCGTTCACCAGCCACGGCTGCCCCTGGGTTCGCTCCCAGATCGTCTCGAGGGCCTCCCGTTCGAACACCTGTCCCGTTTCGCCGGTGTGCTGCGCAAGGAGCGCCGTCACGTCGCCCCGGGAAAAGTCGCCCAGACGCAACGACCGCGCCTTGACGTTGAAGGCGCTGCCCCCGGCGATCACCGCCTTCTCCGTACCGGAATGTATGCGGTAGTCGCGCACATCCCGCACGCCGCACAGCACCACGCTCTGGGGGAAGCCAGCCGGACGCCGCACGTACCCCGCCCGCAATTGGCGCAGGACCGACAGCAGCGTGTCGCCGACGAGGGCGTCGATCTCGTCGACGAGCAGGACCAGCGGCTTCGCATCGGCCCCGGACCAGCGGGTCAGCGCCTCGCCCAGCGCTCCCGCCGGACCGTGCTTCGCCAGGATGCCGGGCCAGGCCTCATCCAGGAAGCCGTCGTTCAGCGTCGCTCGGGCCCAGGAAGCCAGCTCGCCGAGAATCGCCCGCATGGCCGCCTCGACGTCCTCGCGCATCGCCTGCGCGGGCTCGACGTTCACGTAGACGCAACGGTAGTCACCCTCCTCACCGCCGTTGAGCAGGTCTCGCAGGGCCAGCAGGGCGGACGTCTTGCCCGTCTGCCGCGGCGCGTGGAGCACGAAGTAACGCTCGGTGCGGATCAGATCGAGGACATCGCGCAGGTCCAGACGTTCCAGGGGCGGAATGCAGTAGTGCTTCGCCGCGACGACGGGACCGGCGGTGTTGAAGAAGCGACGCACTGCGCCAGTATCTCACGCGCGCTCAGCCTGGGCGCCGGTGGCGCCCGGCGCAAGAGATCGCCCCTCCGCGTGACCGCGCACGCTGGCTTTCCTCCGGCGCGTGGCGGACTGGCGGCGCCACTTCGTCTGGTTCGCGTGGGCGGCGCCATCTGCCGATGTACAATGGGCAAATGCCGCACGACCAACGCATGGAGCACGTGGCCTTCCAGTTGGCGGAAGCCACCGCCGAACAGCTCGGCGGATTGGCCATTCTCGGCTGCGAAGTGCTGTCGGACGCCGACATGGCCAGGGCGGTGGAGCTCGGTTTCCCCGTAGACACGATCGATGAGCTCCGCCGGACGGGCGTGACGGACCGGGAGATCGGCAACCTGATCATCAAGCCGCGCACGCTGTCGCATCGGCGGGCGAAACGATCCAGGCTGACGGTGGAAGAGTCCGACCGCGCCGCCAGAGTCGCCCGGATAGTGGCGCTGGCCAGAAAGACGTTCGCCAACAGGGACAAGGCCGACCGCTGGCTCCACAAGGAGTTGAGCGCTCTGGAAGGCAGGCGGCCGATGGATCTGATCCGCACGCACGCCGGCGCCCGGATCGTCGAGGACCTGCTGACCGGCATTGCCTGGGGCGCCGTCGCCTGATGGAGCTATGGCGGCTGTCGGACGCCGACCACGCAGAACGCTTCGACGGGGGATACGGGCTGGTGTGCGAGGGTCGCTGGAACGGACGGGGGCGCCCGGTCACCTACTGCTCGACCGGCCCCGCGCTCTGCGTGCTCGAGAAGCTGGTGCACATCGACGACCCGGCGCTGCTGCCCGACGAGATGATGCTCGTGCGCTATGACGCGCCGGACGATATGGCGGTAGGGGATGTTCCTGTCGACGGTCTGCCGGCACTCTGGCGCACGGACCGGGCCGTAACCATGGGGATCGGCAACGGCTGGCTCGACGGCATCTCGACGTGCCTTCTCCGCGTCCCGTCGGTCGTCGTACCGGTGCGCGACACGCGTGACAGAAACGTCATCATCAACCACCGTCACGCTGCCGCGAGCCGCATCACGATCTCCCGGATCGAGACGTTCCGGTACGATCCAAGACTGTTCGCGTTTGGATGAATCCGCTTTCCTCTGCCTCACGGCCCCCACGCGTCGACATCGGCGCAAGCGGTGAAACCCGCCGGGACTCCATCGGCGAATCCGCCGGGCTGAAGCTCACTGCCGCTTCCATATCCCGTCGCGGACTCCCTTCCCGATCGGGAAATCCTGGAGCCTCGGAGAGTCGCCTGCGCACGAACTTTCCCGCTCGGGACATTCCAGCTTGTCAAGCGCCGGGGTTCCCTCTATATTTCCCGCACGGGAAATTCGAACCATGACGCCGGAAGAAGTCGGGCGGATCGTTCGTGAGACGCGGCGCGCCCACGGTCTCCGACAGGATCAGTTGGCGGGCGCCGCGGGAGTGGGCGTGCGGTTCCTCGTGGAGCTGGAGGCCGGGAAGGCGACCGCCCAGATCGGCAAGGCGCTCGCGGTGCTCGCCGCGCTCGGTTGCAACCTGCGGATTGAGCCCCCACGGATGGAGCCGCCGCCGGGCACAACCGGCCATGAGTCGCGAAAATGACGCGGGCGCTCACCGTCTGGTGGGAAGGCGCGGTCGTCGGCTCGCTGGCCGCGGACCGGCACGGCGCGATGCGGTTCGCCTACGACGCGGGCTGGCTCGCGGACGCCGCCGCGCCGGCCCTGTCGGCCTCGCTGCCCAGGCGGCCGGAGCCGTATCCGCCCCGGCAGTGCCGGCCGTTATTCGAGGGGCTGTTACCCGAGGGTGCGCAGCGCGATGCGGTGGCGGCCGCCCTGGGCGTATCGCGGGCCAACGAGTCGAGGTGCTCAAGCTGCTCGACGCGGCCATCGTCCAGGTGCTGCTCGGGAATGCCGACGCGCACGGCAAGAACTACAGCCTGCTGCATCGGGACGGACGCATCGAGCTGGCGCCGCTGTACGACCTGCTCTCGACGGTGGCCTATCCCGATCTATCCCCCCGCTTCGCCATGCGGCTCGCGCGGCGCGCCACCCTCGAAGAGATGCGTCGCGGCGACTGGGACCGCTTCGCCCGCAGCGCCGGACTCGGTCCGCCCTTCGTCCGCCGGCGCGTCCGCGAGCTGGCCGATATCGCGACGGCCCGGGCAACCGCCGTCGCAAAAGGCCTGGCCGGCTCCGGCCTGGACGACGCTGCGCTGGCCCGCTGCGCCGAGCGCGTCACCGACCGCGCCCGGCGCCTCGCACGGACGGTCTGACCGGCCCCTGCTACTGCTGCGCGACCTCCTCGGCGCGGGCGCCGCTCAGGATGTTCAGCAGGCCGTAGTTGCCTTCGTGGCAGGCGTACTCGAACACCGGCTCGTCGTTCCGCCGCATCGGGACCGCCACGGTGAACGGCCGCGTGAAGATGGCCGGGTCGTCGACGGTGTACTCGTAGAGCAGCGTGTCCGCATCCACCCGCCGGAACCGCTCCGTGAGGGTGACGGTCAGGCCGGTGCCGATGGCCTGCATGGCCGACGGATCGAAGCTGCCGGTGAGCTCGCTCAGGTTGGTGGTCTCGACGACCAGGGTGTCCCCCTCCCAGCGCCCGCGGGAGTCGCCCATCCACTGCCGCACGCTGTCCGGCAAGTGCGGGCGGCCGTCGAGCGGAATGATCCGCGCGTCGTGCACCATCTCGTTGAGGATGACGACGTGGTCCGGTGTCTGGAAGAGCTGCATGTTGTTGTTGTAGCCGCTCGGCATCATCGGCGGGCCGCTGTTGAAGCCCAACAGGCAGCGCTCGGCGAGGCCGCGATCCTCGGGGTCGTCGGCGCCGGTGCCGGCGCTCCGGACACGCACGGGACTCGGGATCGGCAGATCCTCGGCGAGCGAGCCGACCTGGCGCAGACGCTCACCCTCCGGCGTCAGCGCCGGCAGCCGACCGTCGGGCGGATCGACGATGAGTGAGGTCCGTCGGTCCTCGATGATGTTCGTGCCGTAGTCGAGCCAGAAGTCGTTGTAGCCACCTACGCGCCGGCCCCGTTCCGCACCCGTTCCACCCGCCGGCAGCAGCTCGGTCCGCACCTCGCTCGGCTCGAGCAGCGCCGCGCGGCGCGCGCTGGCGGCCGCCTCGGCCGCCGCCGCCTCCTCTTCAGTAAGAAAGGCCCGTTCCTGGTCCTCCGGCCGCTGCAGCGGCGTCATGGTCCGGAAGTCCCAGACGCCCTGCAGGTCCGGCTGACCGTCCGGCGTCCGGAACCCGGTCTGGCCGGCCGCCGCCGTCGTGAACGCGATCAGAACCACCGCCGCCAGCGCCGCCGCCCGAAGTCGCATCTGCATGTCGATATCTCCTGTCGCCCCGGCCCGGTCGGGTCAGTTCCCATCCGGAATCGACGAACAACCGATCATGGTACCACCCGCGTCGCGGGTCGATCGGGGGACACCCCCATGCGCGTCGTCAACTTGCGACGCGGCACCCGCGGGACGCGACGCACCCCGGCCCCTTTCCACAAGAATGTCGTTGTCTGAGCCCGTGACGACAAATCCGTCGTGTCGACTAAGTGTCGACTGCGAATCCTTGCCGCCCGTTGTCGCATTGTCGTCCATTGCCGACTTCCGGGACGGACTCGCGCCCCTTGTGGAAGCCACGACTCGGCCCTTGTGGAAGCCACTTCCGTCCGGACGAAGGCAACCCGGACGTCAGGCGTGATTCCACAAAAGGGTAGGTCGATGTCGCCGGTTACGACAAAAACGTCGGGCGTTACAGCGCGTAGAGAACCGTCTCCCTACCGGTGGATCGCCAAATTTGGTGCCGTCCCCGTTGCACGAATCCACCGCGGGGGCGCGCCGCGGGTCTCGGTCTCCTGGGCGATGGCACCTTCCTTGCATTCATGCTTGGCCCATGACACCTGCCTCGGCGGGAGACCGCCCGTGCCCGAACCCCCGGGATCCACAACGGAGAAGGAGACATTCCGTGCCCTGTGACAGACATCGGAGCAACCGTGCCACACGCGGCCGGCGCCTCGGATCGGCGGCGGCGCTGGTGGCGGCGCTGGCCTCGTGGGCCGGTGGCGGAATCCTGCACGCCCAGGACGACCTGGATGCCGGGGAAATAGAGATTCGTGAAGCGGAGACCCGCGACGCGACGGAAGCCGCCGGCGCCGAAACCCGCGACGCGGTGGCAGCCGCCGGTGTGCTCACGCGCGTCGAAGCCCGCGAAGCGGCGGAAGCTCCGGCTGCGGAAACCCAGGATCAGGACGTCGAGGCAGCGGAAGTCGAGGAACCCCAGCCGCTGCCCCCGATCTCCGTGGGCGGCGGGCTGCAGTCCAGCTTCCTGCACCACCGGTCGAACGAGGCGGACGCCTCCGATCACCTCCGGGTCAACAGCCTGCGGCTGTACCTGAACGGCTCCGCCACCGACACCATCAAGTTCATGGTGAACACGGACATCGACTACGGCGGATCGCTGGGCGCCCCGAACCCCGGCCAGAACACCCGGTTCAAGATCCTCGACGCGGTCGCGCAGTTCGAGATGTCCGACACGTTCAACGTGTGGGTGGGCAGGTTCCTGCCCCCGAGCGACCGGGCCAACCTGTACGGTCCGTTCTACGCGCACCACTGGGGGGTCTACGCCGACGGCGTCCAGGACGGCTATCCGTTCATCTTTCAGGGCCGCGCGAACGGCGCCGCCTACTGGGGCCAGTTCGACAAGGTCAAGGTGTCCGCCGGGGCCTTCGACGGCCATTCGACGACCGGCATCTCGTCGCTCATCGGGGCCGGCCGGGTGCAGGTGAACTTCTGGGACCAGGAACCCGGCTACTACCTGAACAGCACCTACTACGGCGAGAAGAACATCCTCGCGATCGGCCTCGCCGGACAGACGCAGGCCGAGTCCGGCAACGCCTACAGCGCCGACTTCCTCATGGAGCGCAAGGTCCCGGGCGGCGGCGCCGTGACCTTTGAAGCCGAGTGGGCCCGTTACGACGGCCTCGGCGGCTACGACCCGCGCTACGTGATGAACGACGGCGGCTACCTGCTGGCCGCCTACCTGTTCCCCAAGCGCGTCGGCCCCGGCCAGTTCGAGATTCTCGGCAAGTACGCCCGCGCCCGGTTTCGCGAGGGCGTGACGGCCGACTACAACCAGAAGACGACGGAGGTCGATCTCAACTACATCATCCGGCAGTTCAACGCCCGCGTGATGATCTTCTTCAAGGACACCGGCTATACCGCGGTCCAGACCGACGACTTCCAGGTCGGGGTCGGACTGCAGATCCAGATGTAGCGGTCCGTTCAAGGACAGGAGCCAGCTTCAATGAAACGCATCCATGCATGTCTCGTCATTTTCGCCGTCGCCCTGACCGGCTGCGGCGGATCCGGCGACGCGCCGGAATCTACCGCGGACGGCCCGACCGGCGATCCCATCAAGGTCGGCGTCCTGCACTCGCTGTCGGGCACGATGGCCATCAGCGAAACCACCCTGAAGGACACCGTCCTGATGATGGTGGACGAGCAGAACGCCAAAGGGGGCCTGCTCGGCCGGCCCGTCGAGGCNNNNACTGGCCGCTGTTCGCCGAGCGCGCGCGCGAGCTGCTCGAGTCCGAGCAGGTCGACGTCGTGTTCGGCTGCTGGACGTCCGTCTCCAGGAAATCGGTGCTCCCGGTGTTCGAGGAGAACAACGGCCTCCTCTTCTATCCCGTCCAGTACGAGGGCGAGGAGTCGTCGAAGAACGTCATCTATACCGGCGCCGCCCCGAACCAGCAGGCGATTCCGGCCATCGACTACCTGATGAACGAGGTCGGCATCGAGCGCTGGGTGCTCGAGGGCACCGACTACGTCTATCCCCGCACGACCAACCGCATCCTCGAGGCGTACCTGAAGCAGAAGGGGGTCGCCGAAGAGGACATCTCGATCAACTACACCCCGTTCGGGCATTCGGACTGGCAGACGCGCGTAGCCGCCATCCGCCGCTTCGGATCGGCCGGCAAGCCCACCGCGGTGGTATCGACCATCAACGGCGACGCCAACGTGCCCTTCTACCTGGAGCTCGCCAACCAGGAGGTCTCGGCGGACGAGATCCCGGTGGTGGCGTTCTCGGTCGGCGAGGAGGAGCTCTCGGGCCTCGACACCACGCCGCTGGTCGGCCACCTCGCCGCCTGGAACTACTTCCAGAGCGTGGAGTCGCCGGCCAACGCGGAGTTCATCGCGAAGTGGAAGGCGTTCGTCGCCGATGCCGACCGGACGACCAACGACCCGATGGAGGCGCACTACGTCGGCTTCAACCTGTGGGCCAAGGCGGTCGAGAAGGCCGGCACGACCGACGTCGACGCGGTGCTGGCGGCCCTGCCGGGCACGACGACGCCGAACCTGACCGGCGGCATGGCGGAGGTGCTGCCGAACCATCACATCACCAAGCCGGTGTACATCGGCGAGGTGCAGGCGAACGGGCAGTTCGACGTGGTCTGGCAGACCGACGACACCGTGCCGGGAGACGCCTGGTCGGACTACCTGCCGGGCAGCGAGGACACGGAAGCGGACTGGGTGGCGCTGAATTGCGGCAACTACAACACCAAGACGCAGGTGTGCTCCGGGCAGAACTACGAGTAGGGGC
>JAGWAH010000090.1:7958-12844 GCA_021296515.1 Acidobacteriota bacterium
GACGGCGCCGGCCGACACCGGGGACGAAGCCTTTGGCGCGCTCGTCGCCGAGTTCGCCGAGGCCAACTTCCGCGGGAAGGAAGCGCTCGCCGAGCGGCTTCTAGCTACCGGGCACCCGCGCGTGCGGGACGTGCTGACCGCGCTGCTCGAGGACCGCCTGTTCGAGCGCGAGCGCGACGGGCGGATCTTCGTCGTCGAGTCGAACGACGACGACCTGCCCGCGTTCCAGTTGCTCGACCCCGCCTCTCTGGATCCCGTCGAAGCGGTCGCGCCCGACCTGCTGCGGCGCATCATCACCAACAACCGGCTCCGCAGGTTCCTGCGGGGCACGATCGCGCGGTTCAGCCTGTCGAGCGCCGACGCCGGCGTGCGCCTGGAAGCCGCGCGGGAGCTGCTGCGCGGCCTCGACGACGATGTCATCGAGCTGCTGCGCCGGCGCGCGGACGTGGAGACCGACGCGGACGTGGCCTACGAGATCGAGACCGCGCTGTCCATCGCGGCGCTCGACGACAACGACCCGGGGGTGCGCATCGAAGCCGTCGAGCGACTGTCGGGCCGGCTCAACCCGGTAGTGCACAACCGCCTGTCGGCGCTGGTGGCGACCACCGAGGACGGCGGCCACGTGGAGACCGACGCGGACGTGCGCGCCGCGGCGGCCGACGCGCTGTGGCAGATCGATTCGATGCGCAACGTGTACTCGGTGCTCGAGACGGCGGCCTTCGGGCTGAGCCTGGGGTCGGTGCTGGTGCTCGTCGCCATCGGGCTGGCGATCACCTTCGGCGTGATGGGCGTCATCAACATGGCCCACGGCGAGCTGATGATGCTCGGCGCCTACACGACCTACGTCGTGCAGCTCTGGATGCCGGACCTCATCGGCGTTTCGCTGCTCGTGGCCGTGCCGGCCGCCTTCCTCGTCGCCGGCGCCGTCGGCGTGATCATCGAGCGCAGCGTCATCCGGTTCCTGTACGGGAGGCCGCTCGAGACCCTGCTCGCCACGTTCGGCGTGAGCCTCGTTCTGCAGCAGCTCGTGCGGTCCGTGTTCTCCGCGAACAACCGCGCGGTCATCACGCCGTCGTGGATGAGCGGGGCGCTGCAGTTCAACGAGGCGTTCTCGCTCACCTGGAACCGGATGTACATCGTCCTGTTCGCCCTGCTGGTGTTCGCGCTGGTGCTGGCGGTTCTGCGGCGCACGCGCCTGGGTCTCGACATCCGCGCGGTCTCGCAGAACCGCGCGATGGCCAAGGCGATGGGCGTGCGGACCGAGTGGGTGGACGTCATGACGTTCGGACTCGGCGCCGGCATCGCCGGGGTGGCCGGCGTGGCCCTGACGCAGTTGACGAACGTGGGCCCCAACCTCGGACAGTCCTACATCGTCGACTCGTTCATGGTCGTGGTGTTCGGCGGCGTCGGCAACATCTGGGGCACGCTCATCGGAGGCATGTCGCTGGGCATCGTGAACAAGCTGCTCGAGCCCTTCGCCGGGGCCGTGCTCGGCAAGATCCTGGTCCTGGTCCTGCTGATCCTCTTCATCCAGCGCCGTCCCCGCGGTCTGTTTCCGCAGACGGGGCGGGCCGCGGAGGGTGCATGACCTTCCTGGCCAGGCGTCTGCCGGCGGCAATCGCGGACCGTCCGAGCGTGGTGTTCCTCGCGCTGCTGGCCGCGGTCGCATTGACCGCGCCAATCCTGAACCTCGCGGTGCCGGAGTCGTCGCCGCTGCACCTGTCGAGCTACGCGGTTGGCCTGATCGGCAAGTACCTGTGCTACGCGCTGCTCGCGCTCGCGGTCGACTTCATCTGGGGCTACTGCGGCATCCTGAGCCTGGGACACGCGGCGTTCTTCGCGCATGTACCTCATGCGCCAGATCGGCGCCCGGGGCGTGTACGGCCACCCGCTCCTGCCGGACTTCATGGTGTTCCTGAACTGGACCGAGCTGCCGTGGTTCTGGTACGGCTTCGACCGGTTCTGGTTCGCCATGGCGATGGTGGCGCTCGCGCCCGGGGCGCTGGCGTTCGCCTTCGGCTGGCTCGCGTTCCGGTCGCGGGTCACCGGCGTGTATCTCTCGATCATGACGCAGGCGCTCACCTATGCCCTGATGCTCGCCTTCTTCCGCAACGACATGGGGTTCGGGGGCAACAACGGCTTCACCGACTTCAAGGACCTGCTGGGATTCGATCTGCAGAGCGACGCCACGCGCACGACGCTGCTGGCGGCGACGGCGGTGGTGCTCGGGGCCAGCTACTGGGCCTGCCGGACGGTGCTCGGGTCGCGCGCCGGCCGGGTGCTGCGCGCCATCCGGGACGCCGAGAGCCGTACCCGCTTCCTCGGCTACCGCGTGGACGCCTTCAAACTCTGGGTATTCGTGCTGTCGGCGGTGCTCGCCGGGATCGCCGGCGCGCTGTACGTGCCGCAGGTGGGGATCATCAATCCCGGTGAGTTCGAGCCCATCAACTCCATCGAGGTCGTGATCTGGGTGGCGGTGGGCGGGCGGGGCACGCTGTGGGGCGCCGCCGCCGGGGCGGTGCTCGTCAACTACGCGAAGACCTGGTTCACCGGGGCGTTGCCCGACCTGTGGCTCTACGCGCTCGGGGCGCTGTTCGTCGGGGTTACCCTGTTCCTGCCCCGTGGTCTGGCCGGCATCCGTCTCCCGGCGAGGCAAGACACATGAAAATGGACCTGCGTCCCGCCGCTGCCGTGAGCCGGCGCGACGCCTGGCGCGAGAAGCGCGAGGCCGCCCTGCAGCGGCAAGGCTCCCCGCTCGGCGGCGGCGTGCTGTATCTGCAGCACGTGACGGTCAGCTTCGACGGCTTCAAGGCGCTCGACGATCTCACGCTGCACGTCGACCCGGGCGAGCTGCTGTGCGTCATCGGGCCGAACGGGGCCGGCAAGACGACGATGATGGACGTCATCACCGGCAAGACGCGGCCGGACGAGGGCACGGTGTGGTTCGGGAACCAGATCAACCTGCTGGCGCTCAGCGAGCCCGAGATCGTCCAGATTGGCATCGGACGCAAGTTCCAGAAGCCCACCGTCTTCGATTTCCTGACGGTCTTCGAGAACCTGGAGCTGGCGCTCGCCGGCGACAAGTCGTTCTGGCACACGTTCGCCGCGCGCCTGACCCGCGCCGACCGCGAGCGCATCGATGCCGTTCTCGAGACGACCGGGCTGGAGGCGAAGCGCGACGCGCCGGCCGGCGCCCTGGCCCACGGCCAGAAGCAGTGGCTCGAGATCGGTATGCTGCTGATGCAGGAGCCGAAGCTCCTGCTCGTCGACGAGCCGGTCGCGGGCATGACGCCGCAGGAAACCGAGCGCACGGGAGAGCTGCTGCTGTCGCTGGCGGGCCGGCACTCGGTGGTCGTCGTGGAGCACGACATGGAGTTCGTGCGGTCGATTGCGAACCGCGTCGCGGTCCTGCACGAGGGTCGGGTGCTGGCCGAGGGCAGCATGGACGACGTGCAGGAAGATCCGCGGGTCATCGAGGTGTATCTGGGCGCATGAGCCTGCTTCGCATCCACAACCTCAACCAGTCGTACGGCGGCAGCCGCACGCTGTGGAACATCGACCTGGACGTGGCGGCGGGGACGCGCCTGTGCCTGATGGGGCGCAACGGCGTCGGCAAGACCACGCTGCTCAAGTGCGTGATGGGCCTGGTGCCGGTGACGTCTGGCGCCATCACGTTCGACGACGTCGACCTGCTGGCGCGCTCCCCGGAGAGCCGGGCGCGGCTGGGCATCGGCTACGTGCCGCAGGGGCGGGAGATCTTTCCCCAGCTCACCGTCGAAGAGAACCTCCGCATCGGACTGGCGGCGCGGCGCGACCGCGTACGCAGCATCCCCGCGCGCGTGTTCGAGATCTTCCCGGTGCTGAAGCGGATGCTCCAGCGCCGCGGAGGAGACCTGTCGGGCGGCCAGCAGCAGCAACTGGCCATCGGCCGGGCCCTGGTGCTCGAGCCCCGGCTGCTGATCCTCGACGAGCCGACCGAGGGCATCCAGCCGAACATCGTCCACGAGATCGGCGATATCATCCTCCGGCTCAACGACGAGGCCGGCGTCACCGTTCTGCTCGTCGAGCAGAAGCTGCCGTTCGCCCGCCGCGTGGCGAGCGAGTTCCGCATCCTGGACAAGGGACGCGCCGTGGCCGGCGGCGCCATCGACGAGTTGAGCGACGATGACATCCGCGACTACCTCACGGTGTGACCCGCGCCCCGCCGCGCGGGCGGGCCGCGGTCGGTTCGCGGTCGAGCGAACGCGGGGGCGGAACGTCGTGTCCCGGGCGTTCGCCACCAGCCCGCTGCGGCTGCTGACGCCCCGCAACCACGGCCACGCCGCCTGGATCTACACGTCGAGCCACGGCGGCGGTCTGGTCGACGGCGACGACATCGCGATGCGGGCATCGATTGGCCCCGGCGCCACGGCGTACCTGTCGACGCAGTCCGCCACCAAGGTCTACCGTTCGCCGCGCGGGACGCGGGCGGCGCTGGATGCCGACGTCGGCGAGAACGCGTTGCTCGTCGTCGCGCCCGACGCCGTGATCTGCTTCGCGGGCTCCCGCTATCGACAGACCCAGCGGATCAACCTCGGCGCCGGCGGCGCGCTCGTGCTCGTCGACTGGGTCACGTCGGGGCGGCGGGAGTCCGGCGAGCGCTGGGCCTTCGACGAGTACTTCAGCCGCACGGTCGTCCACCTGGAGGAGCGCCTGCTGATTCACGACGCGCTGGCGCTGCGGGCCTCCGACGGGCGCATGGCGGCCCGCTTCGGTGCCTGCGACGTGCTGGCCGCCGTGATTCTGGTGGGTAGCGTGCTCGCGGAGGAAATCGAGCGGCTCGACGCCCGCGTGCGCGCCGAGCCGGTGACCCGCCGCGCCGACCGGCTCATCGCCGCGGCCCCGGT
>JAGWAH010000091.1 GCA_021296515.1 Acidobacteriota bacterium
GACGCCGAAACCGTGCGTGTACTGCAGGCGCTCGTTCACCCACGACCGGTTCGGCAGGCTGTCCGAGTTGATCTCGCGAGTCGACACCATGGTCTGGCGGTACTCGCCGTCGACCACGTAGCGGTCGTTGTCGACCGACGCGAACTCGTAGTAGGTGCGGATCTCCTGGATCTGCCCGAACGTGTCCAGCAGCGGCTGGTGATCCCAGAGCCGGACGTTGTTGATGGTCTCGGAGTTGTTCTCGATGTCCTCCATGGTCAGGAGGGCGTCGCCCGACACCTGCCGCTCCTCGAGCGTGTCGAGGTCGAACGCGGTGCGCGTCGCGGCGATGTTGTGGGCGATGTACGGCGCCTCCTTCTGCTGCTCGTCCGGAGTGACGACCAGGCGCTGCAGCGCCGTCGCCGTCCCGCCGCCGCCGATCCACACCAGCAGGTACACGGCGGTCACGGCCGCCACCGGCCACGTGCTGCCGGCGAACGCCGCGTAGACGCAGCCGCCGGCCGCGAACACCGACACCGCCATCAGAATGCGCAGCACCGGCAGGCGCACCGCCACGTCGACGTACGACGCGCCGTGCACGATGCCGGCCGGCGTCGTCAGCAGGCGCGGCATGTCCAGGTACGCGGCCCAGGCGAACAGCAGGAAGACGGCCGCCGCCGGGCCTGCTCGCCCACCTGAATCCCGTCCGGCTGGACGGCAATCTCTCCGGCGACCACGTAGGCCGCGGCCGCGCCGACCAGCGCCAGCGCGACGACCGCGAACAGGCCGAGCCGGACGAAGTCGAGGAACGGCAGCGTGAAGATGTAGAACGCGGCGTCGCGTCCGATCAGCGGATCGGCCTGCCCGAACGGGGTCGCCTCCAGGTACTGCAGCACCAGCAGCCACTGGCTGGAGGCCACCCCGCCGATGAAGAGCGCGGCCAGTCCCGAGGCGCCCAGGGCCAGCCAGGCCAGATGCCGGCGCTCAAGCACGATCGGTTGCAGGTCCCCGCCGCCCGCGAACACCACGTAGGGGCGCCGGGCGCCCTTCACGGCCAGGCGCAGGTTCCCGTACAGCACGAGGAACGCCAGGAGGAAGGCGGCCGCTCCGAGCAGCCACCGCGTCGCCAGGCTCTTGAGGAAGACGCTCTGGTACTCGACCTCGCCGAACCAGAGCCATTCGATGTGCGCGACGAAGAGCACCAGCGCCGCCAGCGCGACCGCGAGTCTCGTCGGCATGAGTGGATCGTCCTTCCGGGATGTCAGGTGCGGCAGCCCGCCCGGCCGCTACGGGTCCTCTACCCGAAGGTTAAGTGACCGGCTCGTTCCTTGCAACCCCGCAGCTCGCGGCAAGGGACGGTCACGTCCCGAATCGCCGGCGGGCTCACTGCCGGCTGCCGAGCCAGGAACGTCGGAACGCCTGCTGCGCGGGGGAGAGGGAAGCCCCCGTCGATTCGGCCGGCACGATCTCGATGCGGTCGTCGGCGGCCAGCGTGACGGTCGTCTCCATGTTTCGTCCGAGACGCCGGAACCCGAGCCTCACCCGGTCGCCGGGCCGCTTCGAGCCGCTCAGGCGGCGCAGGTCCGATGCGGACGCGACGCGGCGTCCGTCGAACGAAGTAATCGTGTCGTCCCGGCCTATTCCCGCCGTGTGGAGCGGCGAACCGTAGGCGGTCGAACGGACGACGCGCATGCCGCCGCCGAGCGGCAGCGCGCCGAGCGACGCGCGGCCGGGCGCGACCGGGCGCAGGAGAATCCCCGCCTGCCGCAGCAGCCGCGCGTAGTCGGGCACCTCGCGGCCGTCGATGTAGCGGGCGAAGAAATCCCGCGCGAACGCGGCGTCCCCGGCGACGCGGGCGAGCACGGCCTCCGCATCGGCCGGAGTGTAGGGCCGCGCGACCACGCCCGGCACGTCGTCGCCGCCGCGGCCGAACTCCTGCCACAGCGCCCGCATGTAGTCGTCCAGGGTGGCGCGGCCCCCGGTCCGCTCGCGCAGTGCGAGATCGAGACCCAGCCCGATTGCCTCGCCCCAGACGTAGTACGAGATGAACGTGTTCCGGAAGTTCGTCGGGTCGATGGCGGTCGCCGCGTCGGTGAAGGGCGCCATGCGGCTCATCTCGACGACCGAGCGCAGTCGCCGGCCGGGCCCGTTCGTCACCGTGGAGATGACGCGTGCGAAGCGGTCCAGGGTCGCGGCCAGACCGACCAGCCCGGCCCGCTGCAGGATCAGCGCCCCGTAGTAGTTGGTGAAACCCTCGGCCAGCCACAGGTCCCCGGAGACGTTCGCCGCGGTGAAGTCGAACGGCTCGAGCGAGCGGGGACGGATCCGCTCGACGTTCCAGGCGTGCACGAACTCGTGGGCCACCGAACCGAGGAGACGCGTCCGGCTGCCCGGAGAATCGAGGCCCGCGTTCGCCGTCAGCACCGTGCTGTTGCGATGCTCCATCGCGTCGCCGCTCGCCGCCGGCAGGTAGTCGGCGATGAACGTGTAGGCGCCGGTCTCGAAACGCGGGAACTCGCCGAAGATCGGCACCGTTTCGCGGACCACGGACTCGACCGCCGCCACGTACGCGGCCAGCCCGGCTTCGCTGCCGGCGTGATGGACCGCCACCCGGAAAGTGGGGCGATATGCCGGGTCCGCCGGATCCGGAACGGTGAAGGTCCGCAGCGCGAAGTCGCTGAACTCGATCGGGCTGTCGAGCAGGTAGGCGAGGTTGGGCGCGGTCCAGGTCAGCGGGTCGCCGGTCGGGAAGAGCTGGGTGGCGACGTTCCAGTCCGCGCCCTCGGGCCGGGCCAGCGTCACCCGGGCGGCCCGCTCCTCGAGCCCTTCGGCCCACAGCAGCGTGGCCGGCGCGTTCATGTGCGCGTGCGTCGCGTCGACCGCCAGGTACGTGCCGTCGACCCGGTCGCCGAACAGCCGGTAGCGCACGCGAACGGTCCCGCCGTGGCCGGCGACCTCCCAGTGGGCCGGTCCGCGCCGGTCGACCTGCACGGGGGCGCCCCCGGCGCCGGTGAAGGCGATCTCGATCAGGTTCTTGGCGAACTCGTGCCGGGCGTAGCGGCCGGGAGACGCGCTGCTCATCCGCACGTGAAGGGGTGCGTCCTCCAGGTCCGGGAACCGCACGTCGACGGCCAGCCAATGGTGCTGGGGGGCGGGGAAGGACAGGCGGTACTCGACCGGCCGCGGCGCCTGCGCCGCCAGCGTCGAGACGAGAAGGCACAGGGCGGCGGCGATCGCGGGAAACGGGACCTCCGACCTGCCGCGGGCGACCCGGCCGGCGCCCCGGGGGATCATGCGCCGGCCTGCAGAACCTGCGCCACGAAATCGGCCTCGGGCAGCGCGCCCATGATCTCCACTCCGTCGCCGACGACCGTCTTCGGAACGCCGGTCACCTGGTAGCGCTGGGCGAGATCCGGGAACGACGTGGCCTCGATCACCGAGGCCGTCACGTGCGGGCTCGCCGCCGCGAGACGCCAGGCCAGGCTGACCGCCTGGGGACAGAACCGTCACGTGGGAGTGACGAAGACCCGCAGGTGCACGTCCCGATCGAGGGCGTCGAGCGCGTCGAGGGTCTCGTCGCTCAAGGCGGGGCCGCCGCCGCCGGCGATCTCGATGGCGTCCACCAGCGACTCGATCTCGTAGCCGTCGGGTATGCCGTAGTAGCGCATGCCCACGTCCTGCGTTCCGACGACGGCCAGCGCCGGCGCCCACTCGACGCCGTATTCGGCGACCTGCTCGTGGTCGAGCACGAGGTTGTGCTCCTCGACCGTGACCCGCTCCGAGAGCGCGGCGATCCGGTCGGCGGCCTGCCGTGCGGGCAGGCACGTGTCGCACCCGAAGGTCTGCGTGAAGAAGACCAGCCTCACCGGCGAGGACAAGGTTGCGAGACGCCGCTGAAGGTCGGTGGCTGCGCCGGGGGAGTACATCTTCGTCCTGCATGCCGGATTCGGCCGGATGGCGACAGGTCTACTTGAACAGGTCGTCGAACGCCTGCCGCGCGCTCGCCGCGGCGGGGCTGGGCGGCCGTCTTGCCGCCGGTGCGGCCGACGGCGGCGCCGCCACGCTCGAATGGGTCTCGCGCTCCACCGTCACCCGCGCCTCGAAGAAGGTGCAACTGTTGCGGGCGTCCTTCGGGGACACCCGCTTCGGAATCGGCTGCGCGCACTCCCGCGTCCGACTCGTGTCGAACCACGTGCACTGCGCGCAGCTATGGAGATCGGCCGCGCACTTGGCGCACTGGGTGTCGAAGCGAATCGACGAGGACAGCGACGCGCCGCAGCGGGCGCACTTCAGCACCTCCCGAAAGGCCGGCATGTTCACCACCCGCGGCTCGCGCGGACCGTAGCCGCGCCGCGGGCGTCCGTCACCCTTCGGCTTGCGTTCGCCAGTGCGCTCCGGGCGCTGGCGCTCGTCGTCCTGGTACCCTTGCTGACGGTATTTCCTCGACATGGAGTCGGAGGGGGACTACCGGTTTCTACTCTACCCGGCCGTGGTTTGTCCAGGGTTCTTGTCGACCGGCAGGGTAATCTACACCAGACGGGAGTCTCGATGCACGTACGGTCCGCTTCGGACGGAACGCCGCGGGGAACCTGACGGCCTCGCCGCCCGTCGAAACGACCGCGGGCGCCCGGCGGCGCCACGCTTGTCATCGAGGGCGCTTCCGGCGCGTATCATCAGGGCAGAGCCACTACAGATCGCGAGCATCCATGGCAGCGTCACTCGACGAACTGAAGATCGACCGGTCCCGGAACGGCCGATCCTGGGTGGGCCGAATTGTCTGGCTGGTGCTGCTGCTCGTCGTCACGGGGGCCGGCGCCGCAGCGGGCTGGCGCTGGTGGGAAGAGGCCCGGATTCCCGTCGTGAGCACCGCGGCGGTGCGGCAGACCGTGGCCGCCGACGGCCAGCCGACGGTCCTGAACGCGTCCGGCTACGTGACCGCGCGCCTGCAGTCGACCGTCTCGTCCAAGGTCACCGGCCGCATCGTCGAGGTGCTCGTCGAGGAGGGGATGGCGGTCACCGAGGGACAGGTCCTGGCCCGGCTCGACGACACCACGGAGCGGTCCTACCTCGCGCTGGCCGAGGCGCAGCTCGGCGCGGCGCGGGGTGCGCTGGCCGAGCTGGAGGTGCGGTACGAAGAGGCGCGGCTCGACCTCGACCGCCAGCGCCGCCTGCTGGAACAGCGCCTGATCGGGCAGGCCGACCTCGACGCGGCGCAGGCCGAGGCCGACTCGCTCCGGGCGCGCATCGGCAACCAGCGCGAGCAGGTCGTGGTCGCCGAACGCGAGATCGACGTGCGGCGGACGGCGCTGGAGGACACCGTCATCCGGGCGCCGTTCAGCGGCGTCGCCATCTCCAAGGACGCCCAGCCGGGCGAGATGATCTCGCCGGTGAGCGCGGGCGGCGGCTTCACGCGGACCGGCGTGTGCACCATCGTCGACATGTCGTCGCTGGAGATCGAGGTCGACGTCAACGAGAGCTACATCAACCGCGTCTCTCCGGCGCAGCGCGTGGTCGCTACCCTCGACGCCTACCCCGACTGGGAGATCCCGGCCAGCGTCATCACGACGATTCCCGCCGCCGACCGCCAGCGCGCGACGGTCCTGGTGCGGATCGCGTTCGACGAGCTGGGCGATCCCCGGATCCTGCCGGACATGGGCATCAACGTGGCGTTTCTCGAGGCCGGGCCGCCGCCGGAGGAGACCGTCGCCGACGCGGCGCCCCGGTTCTGGGTACCGGCGGAGGCGCTGCGCAACGACGGGGGGACGCAGGTGGTCTTCGTGGCGCGCGGAGACACGGTCGAGCGGCGGGCCGTCACCACCGGCCTGGAGGACGGCGGCGACGTCGAGGTGCTGGCCGGGGTCGCGGCCGGCGAGCGGGTGGTGATCGAGGGGCCGGCCGAGCTCGCCGACGGCGACCGCGTGGTCGCCGACTGACGGTAGGGCCCGGCGCCCGGTGAACGAGCGTGTGACCGGTAAGCGAGTCTGTCGAGCCTGTTAAGGAGCGGCGCGCGGCGAACGACATCGGAGGCGCACGGCATGAGTGAGAACGGAGCGTTGGTGCAGGTCCGCAACCTCCACAAGGTGTTCCGGCGCGGGTCGGAGCGGATCGACGTCCTGCAGGGCGTCACCCTCGACCTGCCGGCGGGCGACTTCCTGGCCCTGATGGGACCCTCGGGGTCCGGCAAGACGACCCTGCTCAACCTGCTCGGCGGGCTCGACACGCCGTCCGAGGGCGAGGTCGTGGTCGGCGGCGACCGGATCGACCGCATGGCGGGCGGGAAGCTGGCCGGCTGGCGGGCGCGGCACGTCGGGTTCGTGTTCCAGTTCTACAACCTGCTGCCGGTCCTGACGGCCGAGAAGAACGTGGAGCTGCCGCTGCTGCTCACGCCGCTCTCGCGCAGCGAGCGGCGCCGCCACGTGGCGACGGCGCTGGAGGTGGTCGGGCTCGCGGACCGCGCCAGGCACTATCCGCGGCAGCTCTCCGGCGGCCAGGAGCAGCGGGTCGGCATCGCGCGCGCCATCGTCACCGACCCGACACTGCTGCTGTGCGACGAGCCGACCGGCGACCTCGACCGCAAGTCGGGCGACGAGATCCTCGATCTGCTGCAGGCGCTCAACGCCGAGCACGGCAAGACCATCGTCATGGTCACGCACGACGCGCACGCGGCCGCCCGCGCCCGGCGGACGCTGCATCTCAACAAGGGCGTGCTCGCCGCGGAGCCGGAGTCATGAAGTTCCTGCCGCTGGTCTGGAAGAACCTGTTCCGCCGCAAGGCGCGGACGCTGTTCACGGTGCTGTCGATCGTCGTGGCGTTCGTTCTGTTCGCCTACCTGGCCGCCATCCGCCTGGCGTTCGGCACCGGCGTCTCGGTGGCCGGCGCGGACCGCATGCTGGTGATCCACAAGGTGTCGCTCATCCAGCCGCTGCCGGAGAGCTACCTGGGCCGCATCGCCGCGGTCGACGGGGTGGCGGACATCAGCCACATGTCGTGGTTCGGCGGCATCTACCAGGATCCGCGCAACTTCTTCGCGCAGTTCGCGGTCGATCCCGAGAGCTACCTGCGCCTCTATCCCGAGATCGTGCTGAGCGACGAGGAACGCGAGGCGTGGCTGCGCAACCGCACCGGCGCCATCGTCGGCCGCGTGACGGCCGACCGCTTCGGCTGGGAGGTGGGCGACCGGATCCCGATCGAGGGGACGATCTTCCGCACGCGGAGCGGACCGACCTGGGAGTTCACCATCGACGGCATCTACGAGGCGGGTGTCGAAGGCTACGACACCTCCACGTTGCTCTTCCACCACGAGTACCTGATGGAGGCGAACGACCAGGGCGCGCGCTTCATCGGCCAGTACGTCATCCGCGTCGACGATCCGGCGCGGTCGGCGGACGTGGCGGCGGCGATCGACACCCGCTTCGCCAACTCCCCGGCCGAGACGAGGACGTCGACCGAGCAGGCGTTCCTGCAGGGCTTCGCCGACCAGATCGGCAACATCGGCGCCATCGTGACCGCGACACGATCCTGGTCATCACCGCCAACACCATGGCGCAGTCGATCCGCGAGCGGACGAACGAGCTGGCGGTGCTGAAGACGCTCGGCTTCACCGACCGGCGCGTGCTGGCGCTGGTGCTGATCGAGTCGCTTACGCTGGCCGTCGCCGGCGGGGCGGTCGGGCTCGGCGTGGGCTGGCTGCTGATCGGCCTGGGCGACCCGACGGGCGGCTTCCTGACGGTGTTCCTGTTTCCCACCCGCGATCTGGTGATCGGCGGCATGCTCGTCGTCCTGCTCGGGTTCGCGGCCGGCGCCGTGCCCGCGCTGCTGGCGACGCGGCTGCGCATCGTCGATGCGCTGCGGAAGGTGTAGCGATGCGGTTCTTCTCCCAGGTGTTCACGGTCACCGCGCTCACGCTGCGCACCCTGCCCCAGCGGGCCGGCTCGTCGGTCGTCGCCGTCATCGGCGTGACCGGGGTGGTCATCGTCTTCGTGGCGGTGCTCTCCATCGCCGAGGGGTTCCGGGCCGCGCTGACCGGCGCCGGATCGCCCGACACGGCGATCGTGATGCGCGGCGGGAGCGACACCGAGCTGAGCAGCGGCATCACGCTCGCCACCACCCGCATCGTCAAGGACGCGCCCGGCGTGCAGCGGGGCGACGGCGGCCCGGTCGCCTCGGCCGAGCTGTTCGTAGTGGTGGACGTGCCCAAGCGGAGCACCGGGTCCCCGGCCAACGTGCCGCTGCGCGGCGTGGAGCCGGCCGCGTTCCGCGTCCGCGACGAGATCCGCATCGTCGAGGGCCGCATCTTCCGCCCGGGCACCAACGAGATCATCGTCGGCCGCAGCGCGGCCAACCAGTTCGCGGGCATCGACCTCGGCTCGACCCAGCGCTGGGGCGAGAGCACATGGGAGGTCGTCGGCATCTTCGAGGCGGACGGCACCATCGCCGAGTCGGAGATCTGGTGCGACGCCCGCGTGCTGCAGCCGGCCTACCGCCGCGGCGACACGTTCCAGTCGGTCTACGCGAAGCTCGACTC
>JAGWAH010000008.1:0-490 GCA_021296515.1 Acidobacteriota bacterium
TCCGTCGACCGCAACGACGTCGTCGGCGCCTGCGATCACGGCTACGCCTGCGCCTACATGAACTCGCTGTCGTGGAAGACGCCGACCATGCCGCTGCCGGCCGAGACGAACCCCCGGTTCGTGTTCGAGCGGCTCTTCGGCACCGGCGACACCGCCGAGGAGCGGCAGTTGCGCGTGGAAGAGGACCGCAGCATCCTCGACGGCCTGACGCGCGAGATCGCGGCGCTGTCGAGCCGCCTCGGCGGACACGACCGCACCAAGCTCGGCGAGTACCTCGACTCCATCCGCGACGTCGAGCGGCGCATCGCGCGGGCGGAGTCGACCAACACCGACTTCGCGGTCCCCGAGCGCCCCGTCGGCGTGCCGGAGACTTTCCGCGAGTACGCCGAGCTGATGTTCGACCTGCAGGTGCTGGCGTTCCAGGCCGACATCACCCGCGTCACCTCGTTCATGATGGCGCGCGAGAACATCAACCGGTCCTACAACGAGA
>JAGWAH010000008.1:630-3626 GCA_021296515.1 Acidobacteriota bacterium
TGCTCGACGGCACCGTGGTCCTCTACGGCAGCGGCATGAGCGACGGCAACATCCACAACAACTACGACGTGCCGGTGGTCGTGGTCGGCGGGCCGGAGCGCGGCCTGCAGGGCAACCGCCACCTCGTGTATCCGAAGGGCACGCCGCTGGCGAACCTGTCGCTCAGCCTGATGGCCAAGTTCGGCGTGCGCGTGGAGCAGTTCGGCGACAGCACCGGGCGCCTGCCGCTACTGTCGGGCGTGTAGAAGCCACCGAGGAAGGGCCGCGCCGTCACGACCGATAGCGGACAAACGACGACGTGGCCTCGTCCAAGCTCTACGAAGCGGCGTTCCCGTTCGCCGACGATGTCCTGGCGTTGCCCGTCGAGGACATCGATCGGGCGGCAGCATGGTACGCCGCCAGCTTCGGCCTCGTCGAGGTCGAGCGTCGCAGCTACCCGGTTCCCACCATCATCATGGCGCGGGACGGCGTCCGAATCGGCTTCGCGGTCAACGGCGGCGACCCGAGCCAGGAGGGCGCCGCCATTCTGGTCAGCGACATCCACCGGGCTCGCGACGAGATGCAGGCCAACGGGGTGAAGACGGCCAACTGGCGCGTGGACGAGCGCGATGGGAATAAGTATCAGGTCTTCTTCGTAGTGGCACCGGACGGGCTCTGCTACTACTTTCACCAGTCAATTCGATCGCCGCGCGCAGAATAGAAGATCACCAGTCGGGATACTCGGCCCTGAAGCGTTCTGCGTCGTGCCGATGCGCGCCGCCAGCTCCTTCTGCGACAGGCCGTCCGGAGCAGCACGGCGGCACGCCTGGTCAGAGCCGGGCACCTCACCACCTGACGGCAGAGTACTCCGTCGGGACGAGGTCCAGGGACTGCACCGACTCGATGAGCTTGGTCTCGGGGTTGCGCTCCGTCGCGGTCACGATCTCCAGGAACTCCGGGTCGGCGTGTGCCCGGGGAAGTCGCTCGTCCCGCGCGCGTCGCGAGGGATAGCCCCGCATGTACACGAACGTGCGGTCGGCGTCATCGCCCGAGGTCGCGAGCCAGTAACCGACGTTGCGTATCCCGTGCCGCTCGTAGATCCCGGTGGTGTAGTCTCCGAAACGGGCCGCCAGCGCGTCCCGTTTTCCCGGCAGCGTCTTGTAGATGCGCAACTCGAAGAAGCCGGGCTCGCGCGGCTGCTGGGCGAGTCCCCAGCCGACGCCGGCGACCCCGCACGACAAACCGAATGCTGCGATCAGCTTCCACTTCAGCATGGCGGCCTCCTCGGCTCCTGAGTCGTCACGCGATTCCTGTCGCCCGCGGGACCGGATGTCCGAGACCCGTCCGCGCACGGGAACTTCCGGCCCGGGACCGCTATTATGGGTCGGCATTGATGGTCGGCGGTATCGGTGGTTCCGAAAGGACGTGCGCGATGACTCGACTGCGAATCCTCACGGCGCTGTCAGTGGTGTGCCTGCTCCTCGGCGGCGCGGCGGAGGGGCAGGCACAGCGAGCCATGACGCTGGTCGATCTGCTCGAAGTGCCTCGCCTGAGCGATCCGCAGTTGTCGCCCGATGGCGGTCACGTGCTCTACGTGCTCGCCGAGGCCGACTGGGAGGCGAACCGGGCGATCAGCCACATCTGGCGGGCCGACGCGGACGGTAGCAACACCGTGCAACTGACCCGCGGGGAGGATGGGGAGTCGAATCCCCGCTGGTCACCGGATGGCGACCTGGTGGCGTTTCTGGCGGCGCGCGGGACGGCGGACACCGCGCAGATCCACGTGCTGAGCAACCAGGGGGGCGAAGCGCGCCAGTTGACCCATCACCCGACGGCGGTCTCGAGCATCGCGTGGTCGCCCGACGGCAGAAGCATCCACTTTCTCGCCGCCGACGAGAAGTCGGCGGAGGAGCAGGCCCGCGAGGCCGAGCAGGACGACGTCTACGCCTTCGAAGAGAACTTCCAGCACCGTCACCTGTGGACGGTCACCGTAGCGACCGGCGCAACGGCGCGGGTGACCGAAGGCGACTACTCCGTCATCGACTACGACCTGTCGCGCGACGGCACGCGGATCGCCCTGCATCGCGCCCCGAGTCCGGTGCTCGAGTACCGCGACGCGAGCGAGGTCTGGGTGATGGGAGCGGACGGGAGCGATCCGCGCCGGCTGACCACCAACGCCGTGCCGGAGTCGGGAGCGCAGGTGTCCCCGGACGGCTCCCGGCTGCTGTTTCTGTCGCGCGCGAACCAGCGGTTCGAGAAGTACTACAACAGCAACGTCTTCGTGGTCCCCGCCGAGGGGGGTCCGGCCACGGTCCTGGCCCCCGATCTGCCCTACGAGCTCAGCGACGCGGCCTGGTCGGCCGACGGGGATGCGGTCTTCGCGGTCGTGAACATGGGAGTGCACAGCGAGCTGTTCCGGCTGGACGTGGCGACGGGCGAGGCCGAACAGCTCACCGACGGCCGCCACTCGATTGGAGCCTGGAACCTCGAGACGGCGGCCGGCCAACACGTCCTGATCCTGCGCCGGCCGCACAACCCGGGAGACGTCTGGCTGCTGGACACCGGCGCCGGCGCGGCGCCGACGCGGGTGACGCGAGTCTTCGACTACCTGCGCGACTTCCGGCTGCCGCGGCAGGAGAAGGCGCAGTGGACGGGCGCTGACGGGGTCACGGTGGAAGGCCTGCTCTTCTATCCCCTCGACTACGAGGAAGGCCGGCGGTACCCGCTGGTCATACAGACCCACGGGGGGCCTCAGGCCTCCGACAAGTTCGGCTTCGGAGCGCCGCGCAACTCCATACAGGTGCTGGCGGCCCTCGGCTACTTCGTCCTGCAGCCCAACTATCGCGGCAGCACCGGCTACGGCGATGCGTTCCTGCGGGACATGGTCGGCGGCTACTTCAAGAACGCCCACCTGGACGTGATCGCGGGCGCCGACCACCTGATCGCGGCCGGCCTGGTCGACGGCGAGCGGATGGCGAAGATGGGCTGGAGCGGCGGCGGTCACATGACGAACAAGG
>JAGWAH010000008.1:3840-7081 GCA_021296515.1 Acidobacteriota bacterium
TGCCGCAGTCGGTCGAGATGCATCGCGCGCTCAAGAGCCTCGACGTGCCCACGCACCTCTACGTCGCGCCGCGCGAGGGACACGGTTGGCGCGAACTCCGGCACCAGCTCTTCAAGATGAACGTCGAGCTCGACTGGTTCGAGCGGCACGTGACGGGACGGCCCTACGTCTGGGAGCGGGCCCCGGCGTCGAGTGAATGAAGAGGACGATGCGGACGGCATCTTGAGCGAGAAGCAACCGCGACGGGCGGCTTGCACCCGCGGGTCAAACGCAGCGGAGTCCCGACACTACGTCGTCCGTACGGTTCACCGCCGCGATGTATAGTCGTGAGCTTCGACTGCAGCTTGCGGGAGGCCCTCCATTCCTGAAGTGCACCTGACGCTCCGCGTGCCCTCGTGGATGTACCGACGGCTCCCGACGGGCACATTGATCGCGGCCGGGTTCCTGGCGCTCAATCTGCTGCTCTTCGTCCCCCTCTATCTCCTCGTTTCGGACGAGAACAACTTCTCGCCCTTCTTTCCCCTGGGTCACCCGCGCGGGGACTACGACTGGGGATGGCCGGGAATCGGACGCAGCACGTACGAGTACGTCCTGCAGTTGTTCGTCCGGCGGCACAACAAGGACATCTTCCGGGTCAGCGCCGACTGGATCCTCATCTTCTCGTCACTGGTTCTCGCCGGCCGCTTCGCCGGCGGGTGGCGCCGGACCGCGCTGCCGCTCGCATGGCTCGCCTACGCCGGGCTACTGGCGTTCATGTCCTACAGCGGCTTCATCCAGGACCTCTTCGGCCGGCCCGGCACGCTGCTCGACGACGTGCTCATGCTCGACAGCGCCTGGATTTTCGTGCGGGATGCATGGGGTCCGGCGGACATCCTGACCGTCGTCGTCCTGTTGGCCGCGGTGGCCGGGTTCGGACTGCTGGTGGCGCGCTATCTGGATACCGTCTGGCGCTGGGCCGCCGGCCTCCGCCCGCGGCGCACGGCCGTCGCGTGCGCAATGGCCAACGTCTACTGCCTGCTGTCGCTCTTCTGGTTCGGCGTCCCGCGGGACGATCCGATCGTGCAGCTCCAGGCGAAGCACGCGTACTACAACTGGGAGCGGTCACAGGCCGTGGCGGCCACCATCGAGGCGCTGAACGGCTCCATCGTGCAGGCGGCGGATCGCCTGGCCGAGACGGCTCCGGTGCGCCGCCCCGACATCTATCTCTTCGAAGTCGAGTCCTACGGCGCGGTGCTGTGGGCCGACGAAGACTACCGCGTCGCGCGGCGGGAGCTGATGCGCCGGGTGCGAAGCGAGCTGAACGCGCTGCGGCTCCCGTTGTTCACGCGCTTCGCGACCGCTCCGGTGCACGGCGGCGGGTCCTGGATGAGCACCGCGTCGGCGCTGAGCGGGATCCGGATCGGCAGCCACTCGATGTACTGGGGCTGGAAGCGCATGGCAGACCGCTATCCCCACCTGATTTCATACCTGCAGCGGCACGGCTACTACACGCTGGCGATTCAACCGGGCGCCACCTGGGCGGAGGACCTGTACGGCTACGACGACGTGATCATCCGGCGGGATTTCTCGTACGACGGCCTGGTCTACGGATTCGGCCACGTGCCGGACCAGTGGGCGCTGGACCACGCGTTCAAGAACCACTGGAACCGGAATCCCCGGCCTCGCCTGTTTCACTTCTTCGCCGTATCCACGCACTTCCCCTGGCAACCCCCGCCCCGCATTACGGAAGACGTCGAGGAGCTGGAAGAACCGCAACCCTCGTTCATCGAGACCCGGCCCGACTACGTGGAGCTTGCGCTGACGGTTCCCCAGGGCTGGCAGCGGGACTACTTCGTGACCGTCGCCTACGAATGGGAGCTGCTGCTCGAAGCGTTTCGAGAGCGCATCGAACCCGGGTTCATAGCGCTGATCTTCGGGGATCACCAGCCGCCGTTCGTCACGGACGGACACGGCGACAGCGACGTCACCCTGCATGTCGTGACCGACGTCGCCGCTCTCGAGGGACCGCTGGCGGCGGCGGGCTTCGCGAAGGGAGAGGGGAACGCCTGGGAACCCGCGTCGAAGTCGTTCCGAATTGAGGCCCTCTACCCGTTCCTGTTGAGCCTGCTGGCGGCGGAACCGGGAGAACCCCTCGAGTACAGCCCGATCGGAATCGCGGTCCCCGAGCTGCCGACGTGGTAGCGCGACGCACGGTGGCGCTCGCAATCCCGCGCGTGGCAAGATCGGCGATGTTACCATTCGGGTAATGATCAGGAAGCTCCTTGCAACCGTGGCGTTGACGATCGCAGTCGTCGTACTTCAGATATCCCGCGCCGCCGCCCAGGACGACGGCGTGGAAGAGGCCGAGCGCATCACGCGCTCGGCCGCGGTGCTCGACGCGATCATGGCCGCCGACGACAGCGCCATCCCGGACGCCATCCTGGAACGTGCCCAGGGCATTGCGGTGTTTCCCGGAACCACGCGCGCCGGTTTCGGCTTCGGCGGCATGCGCGGCAGGGGCGTCCTGAGCGCGCGCAGTGGCGACAGTTGGTCGGCCCCGGCCTTCCTCACCCTCACGGGCGGGAGCTTCGGATTGCAGATCGGGGTCCAGCGCAGCGACATCATCCTGGTCATCATGGTACCGGAGGGGCTCGACAACCTCGTCAGCAACCCCGGATTGGCCGCCGGGCCGGTGGGCCGCAGCGCCGCGGCGGCGACCGACCTCCAGTTGAGCGCCCAGATCCTCAGCTACTCGCGAGCGCGGGGCGTGTTCGCGGGTATCACGATCAACGGCAGCACCATCCGCCAGGACGTGGACGCGAACGAGCGCTTCTACGGCTCGCGCCTCGAGACACGTCGGATCGTCTTCGAGGACGGCGGCGGCGCCCGCGAGCCCGTGGGGCTCTGGCGTCAGACACTGGCCCGCCACGCCAACTAGAGGGGGGCCGGCGATGCGGCGGTGCTCCCAGCGCCGCCTTTCGGCATCGGCGGGACTACGCCCTGCGCATGGCTCCTGGCCGTTGCGCCGTGCGGGGGCGCACCCGGTCCGGCATCAGGCGCGAAGCGCGTCCAGTTCCCGCAGCTTCAGCAACCGCGTGGAGTAAGACCCGAATGCGAACGGATTGGCGGACGGTACCGCTGCTGCTGGCCTGGCTGGCGACGATGGTGGCCGGCGGCGGCGCACAGGAACCCGACACGGCCGAGGAAGAGAACGGCTGGTCGAACGCGACGGAACTGAGTGTGGTCCGGGCCGGTGGGAATG
>JAGWAH010000008.1:7150-41374 GCA_021296515.1 Acidobacteriota bacterium
CTAGCCTCGCTAGTGCGGAGCACTCCTGGCTCGTCGGCGCGTTTCGCGACGCGACGCCAGCTCGCCATCCCGCCGAATGGGAAGGAAGCGGGACGGACGCCGACCGGACGCAACCGGGTCCCGGCACCGACGAAACGGCCTGGCCGGCAAGGCGTTTTTCGTGGCGGCGCTGCTCCGGCCGGTGGTATCGTGAACCGCTGGCGTCGGGCGATACCCGCGAGCGAAGCGCGCGCGAAGTCGATGTGAGGGGAGACCAGAGATGGCGAAGAAGCGCATCAGCGACGGCGACGATCCACATCTCGAGCACGAGAACGAGCAAGGTGTCAGCCGGCGGGACTTCGTCAGGACGGGAGCCGCGGCCGGGCTGGGCGCCGGCGCGCTGCTGACGCCGGGCCCGGCTCAGGCGCAGGAATCGGCCTCGGGCGCCGAGGACGTGACCTGGGACTACGAGGTGGACGTGGTCATCGCGGGCGGCGGTTGCGCCGGCCTGACCGCGGCCATCCGCGCGCGGGATCTCGGCGCCAGCGTGCTGGTGGTGGATCAGAACTTCGACCTCGGCGGCCGGATGCTGCACAGCGGGGCCTTCGTCTCGCTCGGCGGCGGCGACCCGGTCCAGCAGCGGGACATGAAGGGCGAGAAGGACAAGGAGGGATTGATCACGGTCGATCCCGCCGAGGAGCCGGAAGAGCTCGACGACAGCGTCGACCTCCTGTTCACGGACATCACCGACTGGTCGGTGGTCGACCCCAAGGGCCAGAGCCCCTACCGCTACAACGAGCGGGAGCTCGCCCGCGCGTGGGCGGAGAACTGCCCGGCCACGCGGCAGTTCATGATGGACAACTACGTCCGGTTCACGCGCGTCAGCGGCACGCACGGCGGCGGCGGCCTCTCGCGCGCGCGGGGGGCGCGCTGCTTCCTGATGCTCGGCGACAAGACGGACATCAAGGCGGGCACGATCACGGCGGAGGATGCGGGCGTTGCCGATCCCGAGCGCACGAGCGCGTTCGCGCCGCAGCAGATGAACGACGCGCGCCGCCTGGTCGGGCCCAACGCGGTGAGCAACGGCGCGGCCCTCTCCCGTTGCCTGGAGTTCTCGGCGCGGGAGAAGGGCGTCGAGTTCATGCTGCACCGCCGGTTCACCGACCTCATCCGCGAGCAGCCGTTCGCGGGCCGGGTGGTAGGCATCCGGGCCCACTACTCGCCGCGGCACCACCCCGAGACCGGCGACCTGCTGCAGAGCTTCTGGCAGAACGGCAACGTCGACGAGCGGCGCGAGACTGTGACCATCCGTGCCCGCCGGGGCATCATCCTGGCCAGCGGCGGCCACGCCGGCAACCCGCAGGTCCGCAGCATGTTCTACCCCGCCATGCGGGAGCCCGCCTTCCCGACCAGCGGCGTCGCCCTGCAGGGCCCCCACGGCCAGGACGCCAGCGCGCTTGTCGCCGGCCTGCGGGTGGGCGCCAACCTGGCGGGGATGCACCAGAACCTGTCGTATCCCACGACGTTCCACATCTCGAACGCCTATACGACCATGATGCCCGGGCACCCGACGTTCGGCTTCCGCCGCTCCGCGGGGGTCAACGTCGGCAGCGCCGGCTTCGAGGAGTTCATCGCAGTGAACCAGGTCGGCAAGCGCTTCTTCAACGAGGTCCGCCTGCCGGCCCGGCCGGGCGGCAGCCGCTACCCGGGCGACGGCGCCGCCCCCGGCCAGGGGCTGGAACACAAGCCGCTCGACTGGCGCAACTGCGAGAAGAAGTGGATCCGGGAGTCGTACGACTACGACCACGGCCTCGACGCGGCGCTGGCCATGAACGAGGGGTCGAAGGCGCCGGACTACTACTCGGGGCCGCTGTGGGCCGTCTTCGACCAGGAGGCGGTGGAGCGCACCGGATGGGAGCTCCGCTACCCGTACGTGGCCGACAACGGCTACTCCTTCCAGGCCGACACCATCGAGGAGCTGGCCGAGAAGATCGCGGCCGGCCACGAGTTCCAGCGGGTGCCGCTGCGCTACCTGGCCGAAACCGTGGCCAAGTGGAACGATTACGTGGACGCCGGCGCCGATCCCGAGTTCGAGCGCCACGCGGATGCCCCGATGTTCCGCATAGACCGGCCGCCGTTCCATGCGCTCTCGATCATGGTGATCTGGCACGACTCCTACGGCGGCCTGCGGGTCGACGGGCGCCAGCAGGTCGTGGACATGCAGGGAGAGGTCATTCCGGGCCTCTATGCCGGCGGCGAGGCGGTCGGCGGGTTCAACAAGCACGGCCTCGGCAAGGGCCACGTCCACGGCTACATCGCCGGCACGCATGCCGCGGACAAGCCCTCCGAGACAGAGGGATAGCCGCATCCCGACGATGGCTCGGCAGGAGGACACGCAGGGCGCGCTCGACGTGAGCCGCGACGCGGCGTCACCGGGCGAGGCCGAGGTTCGCAACGACGAGCCGCACGCCACGCGCGTAGTCGTCTGGGACACGCCGCCGGCCGTCGAACGCGGGACGCGCTTCGCCGTCAGGCTCGGGGTTTCGTGCTCCGCCAAGTGCAGGACGGCCGGCTGGACGGTGGAGGTGCACGACCACGACGGCTCGAAACGGGCGACGACCACGCTCGGCGACGACCCGTGGCCCGGCACCGACGCGCTGTACCACGCCGAGGTCGCCCTGGTGGCTCCGGACACCGAAGGCCTGTACACGTGGCAGGCCGCAGCGCAGACAGGCGATACGGCTGTCGTCCACACCGACGGGAGCGCCTCGTTCCGCGTCCGTATCGTATCCGCCCCGGCCTGCCTCGTGACGGTTGTCGCCGCAGACGCGGAAAGCCGGGCCCCGGTGGAGGGCGCACGGGTGGTTGCGCACCCCTACCGGGCCGTCACCGACGAGCACGGCGTGGCGCAACTGCGGGTTCCGGCCGGCGAGTACCGCTTGTTCGTGTCGGGGCAGGGCTACGTTCCCTTCCGCTTCGACGGGGAAGTGAAGGCCGACACGACGATGCGCGCCGAGCTCGTGCAGGATGTGGAGCTCTCGGATGCCGATATCTGGTCCTGATCGCCGGCGCCGACAAGACGAGGGAGTCAGTCCGATGCGGAACTTCGTGGTCGGTGGTCTGATACTCGGCTGTGTTCTCCTCGCGTGCGCCATGAACGCCGGCGCCGCGCAGGTCGACGACGCGGCGCGCTTCGAGCAGGGGGAACAGCTCTACGAGGCGCGCTGCGCGCGGTGCCACGGCGCTACCGGCGAAGGCAGCCCCCCGACGTTTCCGGCCCTGAGCGGCAACGACCGGCTCGCGGACGCCGCACGGATTGTCGGGATCCTGCGCGACGGCTCGGGAAACATGCCGCCGTTCCCCACCCTGACCGCGGCCGAGACCTCGTCGCTGGCGAGCTACGTCCGCAACGCCTGGACGAACGACTTCGGAGGCGTCACGACCGGCGAGGTGGCCGCGCTGGCGGACGCGTCCGCGGACGCGGTGTCTACGGCGTCGGTGTGGGACGGCGTCTTCACCGCGGCGCAGGCGGCGCGGGGCCGGCTGGCGTACTCCGGGGGCTGCGGCTTCTGTCACGGCCGCCGCCTGAACGGCGCACCGGACGATCCCGACATGCGCTCCACTCCCCCGCTGGCGCGGGCGAGATTCCTCCGCGAGTGGGACGGACGTTCGCTCGCCTCCCTCTACGAGTACACGCGGCTGACGATGCCCGAGGACAACCCGGCCTCCTTCACCGACGAGGAGTACGCCGACGTCATCGCCTACATGCTCTCCGTCAGTGGGATGCCGGCCGGCGACGAGGAGCTCCCGCCCGATTCGCAGACCCTCGCGCGCATCGTGATCCGGCCGCGCCAGTAGCCGGCGGTTCACCCCTCGAGTTGCACCGGACGATGTCTCGTCTCGCTCTCAGTTTCTCCGATTGCCGTTGCCGCATCCTTGGCAATCCCACCGTGCGGCGGGAGGTGAAGACCATGACCATCCGGAGCACGCTCCGACCCGGACACCGGCGGCACTTCGACACGCTGCGGCTCGGCGGCTGTCTGCTGCTCGCGTTCCTGCTCGCAGCAGCCACCGCGACGGGCCAGTCGGCGGTCACCGCGACCGGCCCGGACGCCGGCAAACGCCACCTGGAGCTCGAGGACTATCTCTCGTGGGAGACCGTCAACGATCCGCAGGTCTCGCCGGACGGCGCGACCGTCGTCTACGAGCGGCGCTTCGTCGACGCAGTGGCCGACAACATCCGCACCGAGTTGTGGGTCATCGGCGCCGACGGCTCCCGGAACCGGTTCCTCACCGAGGGCGGCGGCGCCCGCTGGTCGCCCGACGGAACCCGCATCGCGTTCACGCGATCCGCCGAGCCCGGCGGGGCCCAGATCTTCGTCCGCTGGATGGACGCCGAGGGTGCGGAAAGCCGGATCACCCGGCTGGAGAACCCGCCGTCGCAGATCCGGTGGGCGCCCGACAGCGGTTCGCTCGCCTTCCGCGCGGTGGTCGCTCCCACGCCGGACCCGGAGTGGAGCATCGACATGCCCCGGGCGCCGGACGGCGCAGCGTGGACGGCCCCGGCCCGGATCGTGACGCGGCTCAACTACCGGCGCGACGGATCGGGATTCGTCCCGGCCGGACACCGTCACATCTTCGTGGTCGGCGCCGCCGGCGGAACGCCGCGGCAGGTGACCGGCGGCGACTTCCACCACGACGACCCGCGGTTCACGCCCGACGGCGACGCCATCGTCTTCTCCGGCCTCCGCGAACCGGACGCCGACTACGCCTGGCGGGAATCCGAGGTGTACCGGGTGGACCTGGCGACCCGCGAGATCACCGCCCTGACCGGCCGGGAAGGCCCGGACGCCAACGCCTTCCCCTCCCCCGACGGCCGCGCCATCGCCTACACGGGCATGGACCACACGACGGACACCTACCGCGAAGAGGGTCTGTACGTGATGGCCGCCGACGGTTCCGGCTCCCGCGTCATCGCCACCGAGATGGGCCGGCGCCCCGGCATCGTGGGCTGGGCCGCCGACGGCAGCGGCGTCTACCTGAACGCGCAGCTCAGGGGAACGAGCAACCTCCACTTCGCGTCGGTGGACGGCGAGGTGCGCCCGGTCAGCAGCGGCAACCACATGCTCTCGGTCTCCTCGGTCAGCAAGAACGGCGTCGCCGTCGGCGTCGTCTCCAGCTACCACGTCCCCGGCGATCTGGTCGCCTTCGACGTGGACGCTCCCGACGCGCTGCGCACGCTGCACCGGACCAACGCCGGGCTGCTCGCCGACGTCCGCCTGGGCGAGGTCGAGGAGGTCTGGTACGAATCTCCCGACGGCCTCGACATCCAGGGCTGGATCGTCACGCCTCCGGACTTCGATCCGGACCGGAAGTACCCGCTCATCCTCCGCATCCACGGCGGACCGCATTCGATGTACAACGCCGGCTTCGACTTCAAGAACCAGGATCACGCCGCGAACGGCTACGTGGTCCTGTACACGAACCCGCGCGGCAGCAGCGGTTACGGCAGCGTGTTCGGCAACGAGATCAAGAACGCCTACCCCGGCAAGGACTACGACGACCTGATGGCCGGGGTCGACGAGGTGCTCTCCCGCGGCTACATCGACGAGCGCAACCTGTTCGTCTACGGCGGCAGCGGCGGGGGCGTCCTGACGTCGTGGATCGTCGGGCGGACCGGCCGCTTCACCGCCGCGGTGGTCAAGGCGCCGGTCACCAACTGGCTGAGCTTCGTCGGCACCACCGACGGGTCGGGCTGGTACCGCAACTTCGAGAAGCTCCCCTGGGAGGACCCCGAGGAGCACCTGCGGCGGTCCACGCTGATGTACGTCGGCAACGTCACCACGCCCACTCTGCTGATGACCGGCGAGCGCGACCTGCGGACGCCGATGGAGCAGACCGAGCAGTACTACCGCGCGCTCAAGCTGCGGAAGGTGCCGACGGGGATGATCCGGCTGACCGACGGCTGGCACAGCCGCAGCCTGCCGCCCACGAACTTCCTGCGCGTGCAGCTCTATCTCAGGCTGTGGTTCGAGCGGTTCATGGTCGAGGGGAACCCGGCGACCGACCAGGAGGGCCAGGAGTCTGCGCCGTGACCAGCGGGACTTCCGCGGGCGCACCGCCTACCGGATGGCCGAGGGCTCGAAGCGGCGCAACGGCATGCTCCACCGTCCGCCTACAGCCCGCCCCGGCCGTGCCCCACGGCCACCTCGACCGCTTCCGGCTCGGGCGTGAAGTCCTCTCCCGGATTGATGAAGCGGTTCCGTTCGAGCCCGTACTGCTTGTCGTAGAGCTGCTTGTAGCGGCCGTCGAGCGCGATCAGTTCGTCGTGGGTGCCGCGCTCGACCACCTCGCCCCCTTCGAGCACCAGGATCTGGTCGGCGCTCTGGATGGTCGAGAGGCGGTGGGCGATGACGAAGGTCGTCCGTCCGCGGCGCAACGCGCGCAGTCCGTCCTGGATCATCGCCTCGCTCTCGCTGTCGAGGCTCGAGGTCGCCTCGTCGAGAATGAGCAGCCGGGGGTCGGCGAGGATGGCGCGGGCAATGGCGACGCGCTGCCGCTGGCCGCCCGAGAGCTTGACGCCGCGCTCGCCGACGATGGTGTCGTAGCCGTCGGGGAAGCCGGCGATGAACTCGTCGCAGTGCGCGATGCGGCTGACCTCGCGGATCCGCTCGACCGTCGCGTGCGGGTTGGCGAAGCTCAGGTTGGCGCGGATGGTGCCGTCGAAGAGGAAGTTCTCCTGCAGCACGACCCCGAGGCGCGACCGGTAGTCCTTCAACCGGATCGACTCCAGGTCGCGGCCGTCGACGAGAACCCGCCCGGCGGTCGGCCGGTTGAACGCCATGATCAAGCTGATCAGCGTGCTCTTGCCCGAGCCGCTCGATCCGACGAGCGCGGTGGTGGTGCCCGGGGCCGCGGCCAGCGAGACGCCCTTCAGCACCGGCACGTCCGGCTCGTACTCGAACCAGACCCCGTCGAGCCGCACCTCGCCAGCAAGCAGTCCGAGTTCCTCGCGAGCCTCGTCCTCCTGGTCCTCGGTCGCCATCTGCATGATCTCGCGGATCCGGTCCAGGCCGGCGAACGCTTCCGTGATCTGCGTCCCGATCGACGAGATCTGGATGACCGGCGCGATGACGAGGCCGGTGAAGAAGATGTACTGGAGGAGCTGGCCTTCGGACCACGCCCCGCTCATCAGCGCGCGTCCGCCCAGCACGATCATCAGGGCGCCGATCAGCCCCATGACCAGCGTCGAGATCGACGTGACCGCCGACACGCCCGTAACCGCCTTGGCGACGTTGCGGAACAGCCGGTGCGCGCCGTGGGCGAAGACGATCTGCTCCCGCTTCTCGACGCCGTAGGCCTTCACGATGCGGATGCCGCCGAGGGTCTCTCCCAGTCGCCCCGTGACCTCCGCATTGATCTTTCCCCGTTCGCGGAAGACCGGGCGCAGCCTGGAGAAGCCGAACGCCATCGTGGCGCCGAAGAGCAGCAGAATGAAGAGGGTCAGGCTCGTGAGCCGCCAGTTCAGATAGAAGAGCCAGCCCAGGGCGATGGAGGCGGTCAGAAGCCCCCCCGCCAACTGCACCAGCCCGGTCCCGACGAGGTTGCGGATTCCTTCCGCGTCGGTCATCACGCGCGAGATCAGAATCCCGGTCTGCGTGGAGTCGAAGTAGCGGATCGGCAGGCGCGAGACGTGGGCCATGACCCGCTTGCGCATCTCGGTGATCGCCCGTTGCGCGGCGACGCCGAGCACCTGCGAGAGGCCGAAACCGGTGGCCGACTGCACGACCGCGGCCACCAGCCCGACGCCGGCCAGCAGGAACAGCTCGTCGATCCGGCCGTTGGGAACGACGTCGTCCACGATGTAGCCGACCATCGCGGGCACCACGAGGCCGGCCAGACGGCTGACGAAGATCAGGACCAGCCCGAGTGCGAGCCGATACCGATAGCGCTTCATCAGCGCGCGCGCCTCCGCCCAGGCGCCCGGCGTCAGCTTGCGCTTCTTCTCCGGCGTGTCCGACCCCTCCGTCTTCGCTGCCCCGGCCGCGTTCTTCGCTATCGGTTCCTTGCGGGTCGTCATGACCTTCCATGGTAGTAGACTTCCGCCGTGACCCTGCCCGCGCGCCGGATCATCCACGTCGACATGGACGCGTTCTACGCGTCGGTGGAGCAGCGCGACCGGCCCGAGTTGCGCGGGTTGCCGGTGGCGGTCGGCGGCCGTCCCGAGGGCCGCGGCGTGGTAGCCGCGGCGAGCTACGAGGCGCGCGAGTTCGGGGTGCGCTCGGCGCTGTCGATGGCCAAGGCGGTGCGGCTCTGCCCGGAGCTGAAGATCGTGCCCCCCGACTTCCACAAGTACCGCGCGGTCTCTCAGCAGGTGTTCGACCTCTTCCGTTCGGTCACGCCGGCCGTCGAGCCGCTGTCGCTCGACGAGGCCTACCTCGACGTGACGGAGAACGCCTGGGGAGAGCCGCTCGCCACCACCGTCGCGAAGCGTCTCAAGGCGCGCATCCTGGAAGAGACCGGTCTGACCGCCTCGGCCGGCGCCGCCCCGAACAAGTTCCTGGCCAAGATTGCCTCTGCCTGGCGCAAGCCCGACGGACTGACGGTGGTGGCCCCGGAGAGGATGGAGAGCTTCCTGCAGAAGCTGGCGGTCGACGCCCTGTGGGGAGTCGGACCGGTGACCGCGCGGCGGCTGCGGGCGGCCGGAATCGAGCAGCTCGTCGACGTCCGGACCGTCGACGACGAGACCCTGCACGGCCTCGTCGGACGCCAGGCGGACTGGCTGAAGCGGCTCGCGCAGGGGATCGACGAGCGGCCGGTGGTCAGCGACCGCGAGCGGAAGTCGCGCAGCTCCGAGCACACCTACGCCGAGGATCTCCGGGAGATCGACAGGATTCGCGCGGAGATCGACCGCATGGCGGCCGGGGCCGCCGACTGGCTGCAGCAGGCCGAGGTCGCGGCCCGGACCGTGACCCTCAAGGTGCGCTACCACGACTTCAAGACAGTCACCCGCAGCGACACCCGGCCGGTCGCCACCGTCGACGCGGCGGACATCACGCGCCGGGCGCGGGCGCTGCTCGACCGTACGGACGCCGGACGGCGACCCGTCAGGCTGCTCGGCGTCGGGGTGCACGGCCTGCGGCCCCGGTCCGAACCGGAGAACGCGCGCGAGCCGCTGCTGTGGGACGCGGCGCCCGGCGCATGAGAAAGCGACACGCATGACACTCGGAGAGATGGGCTGGGACGACGGCTTCGCGGCGGCCTTCGATGCGCTCGGAGACGGCGGCCTCGTCCCGGCGCGGGTCGGGATCGAGCACAACCACTTCTATCGCGTGCTTACCTCCGGGGGCGAGCTGGTGGCCCAGGCGGCCGGGCGGCTCCGGCACCGGGCGGCCGGTCAGGACGACCTCCCGGCGGTGGGCGACTGGGTGGCGGTCACCGTCAACCGCCACGACGGCGCCGGGACCATTCGCGCCATCCTGCCCCGCCGGAGCAGCTTCGCCCGCAAGGCGGCCGGCGACCCGACCGCGAAGCAGGTGGTGGCCGCCAACATCGACGTCGTGCTGGTGGTGGCCGGGCTCGACGGCGACTTCAGCCCGCGCCGCATCGAACGCTACCTGGTGGCGGCGGCCGACAGCGGGGCGCGGCCGGTCGTGGTGCTGAACAAGGCCGACCTCGAAGAGAACGTGGCGTCGTGCATGGCGACGGTGCGCGCGGCGGCGCCGGACGTCCCTGTCCACGCGACCTGCTGCAAGTCCGGCCAGGGGCTCGACGACCTCGCCGCCTATCTCGCGCCGGGCCGGACGGTGGCCCTGCTCGGTTCGTCCGGGGTCGGCAAGTCGACCATCATCAACCACCTGCTCGGCGAGTCGCGGCAGAAGACGCAGGCGGTCCGCGCCGCCGACAGCCGGGGCCGGCACACGACGATCCACCGCGAGTTGATCGCGGCGCCGGGCGGCGGCATCATCATCGATACGCCGGGCATGCGCGAGCTGCAGCTCTGGGACAGCGACCGCGCTCTCGAGGATGCGTTCGCCGAGATCGACGTGCTCGCCGCCGACTGCCGGTTCCGGGACTGCCTCCACCGGCAGGAGCCGGGGTGCGCGGTCCGCGCCGCGGTGGACGCCGGCCGCCTGCCCGCGATCCGCCTGACGCACTACCTGCGCCTCGACGACGAACGGGCGCACCTGGTTCGGCGGCGCGACGAGCTGGCGCGTCTCGAAGAGAAGAAACGCACCCGGGTCATGCACCGCGCGCTGCGCAAGATTTCCACCTCATCCTGAAAGGACCCTCTCATGTCTGCACGCCGCATCCGGCGCCCGGCGCTGCTCGCCGCCGTGCTCGCGATCGCCGCGACCGGCATCGGCCTCGCCCAGGAGGAGGCGCCCGTCACCATCCGCGCGGGGCTCCTGATCGACGGCACGGGCGACACCCGGTCGAACGCGCGCCTCTTCGTGAACGGCTCGGAGATCACGCGCGTGGACGGCCTGCGCGGCTCCGTGGACTACGACCTCTCCGAGCTGACGGTCATGCCCGGCCTGATCGACACGCACGTCCACCTGACGTCGCACTTCGAGGCCGACGGGCGGCTGCACCAGGCGGGAAGCACGGAGACCCCCGCCCAGACGATGCTGCACGCGGTGGGCAACGCCTACCGCACCCTGATGGCAGGGTTCACGACGGTGCAGAGCCTCGGCCACCCGCTCGACGCCGACCTGCGGGATGCGATCGACCGCGGCGACGTGCCCGGTCCCCGCGTGCTGACCTCGTTGCGCGCGGTGACCAGCGCCACCGGCGACGCGGACGCCATCCGGGCCACCGTCCGGCAGCTCAAGGCGGACGGCGCCGACGTGATCAAGGTCTTCGCCTCCAGCAGCATCCGCGAGGGCGGGGTGCGGGCGCTGAGCGACGAGCAGATCGAGGCGGCCTGCGACGAGGGCCGGGCGCAGGGACTCCGGGTCGCGGTGCACGCCTACGGCTCCGAGGTCGTCAGCTCGGTCATCCGCGCCGGGTGCAACTCGGTCGAGCACGGCAACCGCTACGACGACGAGACCCTCGCCCTGTTCGCCGACCACGGGACCTTCCTCGGCTTCCACGTCGGGCTGCTGTGGGACAACTACGCGGAGAACCGCGAGCGCTTCATCGGCATCGGCAACTACACGCCCGACGGGTTCGCGCGGATGAGCCAGGCCCGCCGCATCGGCATGCGCCGCTTCCGCGAGACGCTCCGGAACCGCGACGTGCAGATCGTGTTCGGGACCGACGCCACGGCCGGCGCGCACGGCCGCAACGCCGAGGAGCTCGTCGTCCGCATCGACGAGGGCGGCCAGAACCCGATGGACGCCATCGTCTCGGCCACGTCGCGCGCCGCGCGCTCGCTCGGCCTGGGGGAGGAGCTGGGCACCGTGGCCCCCGGATTCACCGCGGACCTGGTCGCCGTCGAGGGCAACCCGCTCGAGGACGTCACCGCGCTGCGGCGGGTCCGCTTCGTCATGAAGGACGGCGTGGTCCACCGTTACGATCCGTAACCGCGCCAGCGTATCCAAGGATGGTATCCGGAAGCGCAAGGAACGACGCGTGACACAACAGCAACTTCCGACATTCGAGGATCTGCTTTGGCCAACTCTCAAGGTGTTGGAAAAGCACGGTGGTTCTGCATCAATTCAGGAACTCTCGGAGTACGTGGCCAGCGAGTTGGCCTTATCCGATGAGGTCCTCGATGTACGGCACCAGGATAGGATGTGTACGGGGTGAGTCCATTTGACTTGCCAACCGCGCTCAATTCTCATGCGATCGGGATCGTTCTCAGATGCGTGTCGATGGCCCGGACCGCATCGGCGGGCAACGGAAGATGCGTCTTCTCGGCGCGCCAGTGCTGGTGAAACAGGGTGACGGTCTCGCGGGCCGTGTCGAGAACGAGCCGCTCCGGGAGCATGGCTTTGGCGGCGAGATGGGAGAGCTCGTCCTCTGAAAACTCGGAGAACAGCCTGGTCCGGCTGAACTTCAAAGCGGCGGTGCGGTCCGGGATATAGGCAATCGTCGCAACGAAGTCGTACGCCGGCGCCAGGGCCGCGTGTCGCCGGTCAGGATAGATCAGTGACCAGTTCTTCAGGTGCATGTCGGCATTGCCAATCAGCGTGTTGAAGGTCAGGCGACGGATGAACTCCGCCATGTCGATGTCCTGGCACTCCGCTCCAAGGACCCGGGCAATGCTGCGAGCGCTTGCGTTCTCGTACTTCTGCTCGGGATAGACGCCGAATACTTGCGCGAAGTCCTCCATGTGAACAGGGGCTCCGTCGGGAAGCCGGTCGAAGCGCTCAACGGCGAGCGCTTCTCTTCCGAGGGCCCCGACACCTTCCGGCAGATTTCCGATCGTGTTGATGGCTATGAGTCGTGTCGCTGGCACGTCCATTCCAATCAGCCGGGCCAACGTCATCATCGAGAATTCGTTCTCCGGGAGCCCCTCGAACTCGCGCGACGGAAGCTTGACTATCCACGAACCACCGATGCCGCGGGCCGGAATGGTCAGTCCTCCCCTCGGCTCGTTCAGCGCCGAGAACTTCAGTTGTACACCGGCCAGCGAGAAGCGCAGGGCATGTTGGCGGCGGTCGTTCCCGCTCTCGTCGACATCGGCGTGCATGTGAGACTGCGGAGGCCATGCGCCTCCATCGGTCGGTTGAATCGTGACGGCGCCAGGCAGATCCATCCCGAGCACCCAGAGCAGGAAGAACTCGCGTACGGGATCCACCCCCGCACGCTCCGCGAGATAGGCGCGCATGTGCCCTTCCGGGAGCAGATTCGAAAAGAACGGCAGCAGACGCGTCCGAGTCGGCCCGAATTCGGTGATCAATTCTCCGAATCGATCCTTGAAGCCGAGTCCAAGAGCAGCGCGGCTGTCGTTCGCAACGTAGGCATCTGCGAAGCCGAAGATCGTTCTATCGCCGTCGATATGGGTGAGCGTGCCGACAGGCTCACCGTGAAGCAAGACCTCGAGAACCCGGACATCAGCCATCGTCGTCGTCGTCAAGCGTGTAGGCTGGGGGCGCGGACGAGGCGGTGTCACCCGCAGTTCGGCCATGCGCGAGTGCATCACGCAGTCTGCGAAGCTGCAGGGACGACCGACGAACGGCGTCGCAAGAGCGCGGGTCGCGCATCAAGGCCTTGACCGCTTGCGTAGCTTGCCGAATGACCTGTTGATCGAGCAGCGAGGGCCGGAAGCGCTGCAGTGCACGTACCTGGTGCCGAAGCTCCGTCAACTCGGTCTCGGACGACAGCTCTTCCGACAGATCATCCATTGCGCGTTGAAGACGCGCAAACTCCCGCCGAACCTGCCGAGCAACCCTGCGATGTTCGGCCGAGAGCGCAGCGCTGCCGGCAATCGACCGAACCGCTGCAACGGATCTGCGAGGCACGAGCACCAACTCCAGGTCGAGGGCACGGGCGAGTGCCACCAGACTCGACAGCCTGAGATCGACGGCCCCGCTCTCGATCCTGGAGATGTGACCTTGGGCTACCGCCGCGTCGGCGCTCAGCTCGCGCTGGCTGATGCCCTTGGCTTCACGGGCATTTCGCAGCGCATCGGCCAACTGACTCACGAGATTTATAATAATGCATTAGTACAACATTTAGATATATTTTTACGAATCGTATATCAGAACCCAAACCGCGCTCGACCCGGAAACACCCTGAACTGCAAGGAAGAACGACTCGGTCAGTGCACGGCGCCGGTGCCGCCCTGCTGCAGGAACGACGGATCGGCCCCCATGCGGCGGATCACCGCTTCCCACATGTCGTCGGGGCGCGTGTCGAAGACGATGTCGAGGTCGACGTCGGCGTGCAGCCAGCTCGACGCGGCGAGCTCCGCGTCGAGCTGTCCGGCCGCCCACCCCGCGTAGCCGGTGAGCAGACGCGTGCGCGGCGGCGGCGGCGATTCCAGAAGCCGCCGCAGGAGTCGCGGCGACGTGGAGAGGAAGATCCCGTCGCATACGCGGACCGACTCGACGTCGCCGGGCTCGGCGCCCATCAGGATCCAGCCGCGTTCGGGCTCCACCGGTCCGCCGATCCAGAGCTCCAGGTTGCTGCCGGAAGACACCGGGGGAGTCAGCCGGACGACCTCGGACGCCGGGGTCGTCGTGCGCTGGTTGAGGACGAGGCCGAACGCGCCGCCCTCACCGTGCTCGCAAAGCAGGATGACGCTCCGCTGGAAGTTCGGATCGTCGAGCTGCGGCATCGAGACCAGCAGGGACGGGGCGAGCGAGGGAAAGGACTTCTCGGGTTGGTTCATCGCGAGCGCCGGAGTCGAGTGCCGTGTCTATTCTCTCACGACCGGCGGCGTGGCAGCGGCCTCAGCCGTCGTCGCCGGTTTCCGCCGCCGGAGCCGACGACTGCGCGGCGAGGCGGCGGCGCGCCCAGCCGACGTGCTCCGCCACGATGGGGTCTCCTCGCGCCGGCGTCGCGGCGGAAACAGGCTCGGCGAGCGCCGCAGCCGACGCCACCGTGGAGCTGTTGCCGAGCGCGACGGCCACGTTGCGTCGAAGTCCCTTCAGCCTGGCCCGCGACATGGCGCTGCGCCCGAGCAACGACTCCAGGCTCTCGTCGGACTGCCTCCAGAGCGCCGACAACCGGGGCTGGTCCAGCTCCGGCGCCGGTTGCCACGCCGGGTCGTCCGATCGCAGCGGCGCCGCGTTGTAGGGACAGACTTCCTGGCAGATATCGCAACCGTAGACGCGCGTACCGACGTCGGGCCGCCGATCTTCCGGAATCGCCCCGCGGATCTCGATGGTCAGATACGACAGGCAGCGCGTGGCGTCGAGCACGCGCGGCTCGGGAAACGCGCCGGTCGGACACGCCTCGAGACACAGCGTGCACGTGCCGCACTGGTCGAGTTGCGGCGCGTCGGGCTCGAGGGGCAGGCTCGTGATGATCTCAGCCAGGAAGAACCACGACCCCTGCTCCGGGTTGATGAGGCAGGTGTTCTTGCCGATCCAGCCGAGTCCGGCGTGCTGCGCGTACACGCGTTCCTGTACCGGCCCGGTATCGACGTAGCAGCGAGCCGAGAAAGGCTCGCCGGTCGCCGCTCGCATCCGCTCGAGCAGGGCCTCGGTACGCCGGCCGACGACGTCGTGGTAGTCCTCGCCCCAGGCGTAGCGCGAGATGAGCGCGGCGTCCGGATCGTTCACCTCGGTCGAGTAGGGGCGGTCGGTGTTGTAGAGCGTGCCCAGCGAGATGACGGAGAGCGCCGACGGCACCACCTCGCGCACGTCGGATCGCCGCCGCGCGTTTCGAGCCAGGTACCGCATCTCGCCTGCGTAGCCGCGCTCGAGCCAGTCGTCGAGGAACCGGAGCTCCGGAAAGGCCTTCGCCGGCGCGATGCCGCACAGGTCGAACCCGGCTTCCCGCGCGAACGTCTTCACGTCGTCGGCGTTCATGCTCCACTCCCTGGCGGCGCGCCGGCCGAAGCTCAGAACACGAAGCGCAGGCCGAACTGCATCTCCCGCGCGTTCAGCGCGCTGAAGATGCGGCCGAAGTTGGGGGACCCGAAGAAGCGGTTCGGCAGGTCGAAGTTGGCGCGATTGAGGACGTTGAAGACCTCCCAGCGGAACTCCAGCCGGCTGCCGTTGTCCAGCGGCCAGTTCTTGGCCAGGGCCATGTCCACGTTGGCGTAGCCGGGGGCGAAGACGGGGTTGCGGGGGGCGCTGCCGTAGGAGAAGGGCGCCTGCAGGGCAAACGCCCCGGTGTCGAACCAGCGCTCGACGGTGCGCTCGCCGCGCGGCAGGTTCGGGTCGCGCAGCATGTCCGGACGTTGCGCCGGTCCGGCCCCGATGTTGGCGCGGTCGTCGGTGAGGTTCACGGTGAACGGCGCGCCGGACTGCACGGTGACGATGCCGTTGAGGCGCCAGTGGCCGAGCAGCCCCTCCCGCCAGCCGCCGGCGTCGCGCTGGAACGGAAGCTCGTAGGTGGCGCTGCCGACGAGCTGATGGCGGTGATCGAAGCTCGACAGCGCGTTCTCCCCGGGAAAGATGTTGCGCACGTCCTGCGGCAGGTTCGACTCGAAAGCGGTCGCGCCCGGGCTCGACGCGTCGTCCTTCGACTGCGAAAGCGTGTAGGCGACGTCGAATGCGAAGTCGTTGCGCAGGCGACGAACGGTCTTGAAGGTCACCGCGTGGTAGATCGACTTGCCGTCGAAGCGGATCGCGCGAATCCCGGCGAGCTGCGGTATGGCGCGCCGCCCGCTGATCGAGCCGGGGCCGGGCACCGGCACGTTGTGCACCGTCGAGTTGTCGGCGCCGATCGTGTACGACCCCATGTAGAACATCTCAAACGCGGTGCCGGGCCGGATCTCGGTCTGCACGCCGCCGCTCCACGTCTGCGTGTACTCGACCTGGAAGTCGTAGTCCATGATGGACCCGCCGATGCTGCCGGTCGGGTCCGCGGCCAGGATGGACCGGGTGTCCCAGGCCGGCACGAACTGCCCCGCCGGGACGTCGACCTGCTTGAGGAAGAAGAACGGCAGGTTGCGCGCGAACGCCGTCTGGACGCTGTAGGCCCACTGGTTGAGGAAGATGCCGTAGCCGCCGCGGACGACCGTGCTTCCGGCGTCGTCCGCGAGCCAGGCGAATCCGAGTCGCGGCGCGAAGCGCGTCTTGCTGGGCCGCAGCAGGCTGCGGTCCCAGCCGGCCTCGGCCGAGGTCACCCACGGGATCGGGATCAGTGGCAGCAGCTCGTTCGCGGCGGGCGAGATGTTGCCGGCCGCGTCGCTGGCGATGACGTAGCGCCCCCCGGGCACCGACACGTCGATCGTCGACAGGCGGTTGTCGACATCGCGCATGTGCTGGTTGATCTCGTAGCGCAACCCGATGTTGACGGTGAGATCGTCGTTGACCCGCCAGTCGTCCTGCGCGTACAGGTGCAGCCAGTTGGTCCGCGCGTCCTCGCTGCCGCGGCCGCCGATGCCCGAGCGCGCCTCGACCGGGTAGCCGAGGAGGAAGTCGGCGAACGGATTCCCGCTGAAACGGCCGGTGTAGCGGAAGCGGCCGCGCGCCGTATCCGGGTTCTCGGGCCGGAACCGCAGGTGGAACCAGTAGCCGCCGAACTTCAGGTGGTGGGCGCCGCGGTCGATCAGGAAGTTGTTGTAGAGCTCGAAGTGCTCGTTGCGCCGGAACACGAAGCTGGTCGGGTCGCCCATCGCGCTGTAGAGCCCGGCGGTGTCGATCTGCGGGTAGCCGACGTCGCGCGGATCGCGGGTGACCCCGAGCAGCCCGGTCGACTGCGCGAAGTCGATGCCGCGGCGCAGGCTCTCCTGGCCGCCGTCGACGCTCATCCAGCCGAAGCGCGTCTCGTTGAGCATCGCCGTCCCGATCGTGCGGGTGTAGCTTGCGGCAAGGTTGCGCGTGCGGGTCGAGAGCGTGCGCCCGAAGCCCGGGATCAGCGCCTCCTGCTGCACGCTGGTGCCGAACGGCTGCAGATCGTGGGCGTCGAACGTGCTGAACCGCAGGAACATCTGGTCGCTCGCGCCGACGCGGTGATCCAGGCGGGCGCTGAACTGATCGACGTCAGACTCGGACCGCTCGACCGACGTCAGGTTCTGCACCTCGCCGCCCGCGTTCGGCAGCGGCACCTGCTCCAGGAAGGCGGCGGCGATCGGATCGATGCGGCCGGAGGGGATCCGGTTGCCCGCGAACGGGGACCCGCACGCTCCGGTGGCGGCGTCGCGGGTCAGCGGATCGCAGAGCGGGTCGAGTCCCGTGAAGTCGCCGCCGCGGACCGCCGCCGACGGCACCGAGAAGGTCTTCGTCAGCGAGCGCGTGCTGCGCTGCCCTTCGTAGCTGAGGAACGCGAACGTTCGATCCCGGACGATGGGACCGCCGAACGTTCCGCCGAACTGGCCCTGGTCGAGCGGCGGCACCGGCTCGTCGCGCGGGGCGAAAAAGTTGTGCGCGTCGAATCGCTCGTCGCGGACGAAAGTGAACACGCTGCCGTGGTACTGGTTCGTGCCCGCCTTGGTGGCGACGTTGATCAGGGCCGACGCCTTGCCGCCGAACTCCGGCGGGTACATCGACTTCTGGATCTTGAACTCCTGGATGGAATCGACCGACGGGTTGATCACCAGGTTGTTGAACAGCTCGTCGGTCACCTTGACGCCGTCGAGCAGGTAGATGTTGTGGCCGGCGCGCTGGCCGCCGATGTTGGGCAGCGGACCGGCCTGCTGCAGCGCCGCGCCGCGGGTGCCGCCGGGCGGGATCACGACCGCGTCGCTGAGCTGCGCGAGCTGCAGGAACTGCCGCCCGTTCAGGGGAATCTGCTCGACCTCGTGGCCGGCGATGACGTCGCTGATCTCGGCGTTGTTCGTCTGCAGCAGCGGTGCGTCGGCCGTCACCGTCACCTCTTCGCTCAGCGCCCCGAGCGCAAGCTCGAACGGCAGGTCGAGCTCGCGGCCGATGTCCAGGAACACGCCGGTCCGGACGACGCGCCGGAACCCGGGCAGCTCGGCCGTAATCTCCCAGGCGCCGATCGGCAGCGACGCCATGAAGAAGCGCCCGTCCGCATCCGTGACGCGCTCGACCGAGAAGCCGGTGTCGACGTGCGTCGCCACGATGGTCGCGCCCGGCAGCACGGCTCCCGATTCGTCGCGCACCACGCCGCCGAGACCGCCGGTGTTCGCCTGACCGGCGGCGGACGCCGCCCAGCCGGCCAGCAGAAGAGCGAGCAGGATCGGTCGGCTCGTTTTCGCTGCTGCACGCATCGCCAATTCAGTCACGCCTCCCCCGCAAAATCGTCGGTATCCTGCGGACCAGGTGAACCCCTCCCTGTCGGGATCCCGGTCAGCGAATCATTGTAACGACTCGGCGCCGTCACCGGGCAAGCACCCGGATCCGGGGCCGCGCCCCGCAACCGACAGGATGCGCTCGGCCGTCCGTCGGCTCGCTCCCGCCGACCCGAGGCGCGCGCGCACTTGCCCCAGCGCCGTCCGGGTCCGCTCGGCCCGTGCGGAGTCCGTGAGAAACGAGACGACCTCGTCCGCCACCGCGGCCGGGGTGAACGCGTCCTGAATCAGCTCCGGCACGACCGGTTCGCCGGCGATCAGGTTGGCCATGCCCGCGTGCCGCACGTGCGAGAAGGTCTTGACGATGCGGTAGGTCAGAGCCGACAACCGGTACACGATCACCATCGGCCGCCGGTGAATGGCGGTCTGGACCGTCGCCGTGCCGGACGCGGTGACCACGACGTCGGCGGCGGCCAGGACGTCGTCCGTGCGTCCCTCGACCACCACCGCCGCGCCGGATTCGACCAGAGGGCCGACCGGAGCCAACAGAGCGTCGTCCAGGTTCGGGGCGCGCGCCACGACGAACTGCGCCGCCGGGATCCTCTTGCGCACGAGACCCGCGGCACGCGCGACATCCGGCAGAATCGCCCGCAGCTCGTTCGGCCGGCTGCCCGGCAGCAACGCAATCGTGGGCAGCGCCGGGTCGAGCTCCAGCGACCGGAGAAAGTCCGCCCTGCCCTCCGTCGCGCTCGACAGCTCCAGCAACGGGTGGCCGACGAACTCCACCGGAATGCGCGCCTCGCGGTACAGCGCCTCCTCGAACGGGAAGATGACCAGCGCAAGATCGACGAGGCGCCGCATCGTCTGGATGCGCCGCCGCCGCCACGCCCAGAGCTGCGGTCCGATGTAGTACACGACCGGGATGCCGAGCCGGCGCACCGCGGCCGCGACCCTGAAGTTGATCTCCGGAAAGTCGACCGCGACGAACACGTCCGGACGCTCTGCGCGGGCGCACGACACCAGCTCCCGGTATACGGCGTACGAACGGGGCAGCACCGCGAGCGCCTCGGAGAGGCCGGTAGCGGCCAGCCCCCGGTAGTGAGCCACGAGCTCCGCCCCGCCGTCACGCAGGTGGTCTCCGCCCAGGCCGAAGACACGGGCGCCTGTATCCAGATCGCGCAGCGCGGCGGTCAGCGCACCGGCATAGAGGTCGCCGGACGGCTCCCCGCAGGAGATCAGGATCCTGGCCAACTATTCGGACCCTGGGACAGACGTCACGAAACCTTCAGCGGCGGAACCGGGAGGCGCGGCGAAAATCCGCCGCCGCCAGGTCGAGATCGGCCAGCGGAACCACCTCGATCCGGTCGAAGCCGACGCCGGGGAGATCGCGCAGGAAGACCGAGGCATCGCCCACCAGCACCATCGACAGGTTGGCGGGCTGCAGCCAGGTCTCGGCCACGCGCTCGATGTCGCGCACGGTGACGGCGTTCACCCGCTCCGGGTAGTCCTCGAGCCCATCCAGGTCGAGGCCGTAGAGGATGGCCTCGAGCACCTGTGCGGCGATGGCGTTCGGCGTCTCGATGGTAATCGGGAAGCTGCCGGCCAGGTAATCCTGCGCGCTTCGCAGCTCGCGCTCACGCACGCGCTCGCGCCGCAGGCGGGCGATCTCGTCCACGGTCAGGCGCAATGCCTCGGCGGTGGCGGGCGACCGGGTGTCGGTCTTGGCCATGAAGTCGCCCGCGATCTGCCGTCCCGCGATGTCCGCGGAGGCGGCGTAAGTCAGCGACCTCTCGGTGCGCAGGACGCTGCCGAGCCGGTTGCCCCCCTCGCCACCCAGGATCTTGATCGCCACGTCGAACGCCAGGTAGTCGGGGTGCGCCCGCGGCAGGGCGACGTGACCGGCGTGAATGACGGTCTGCACGGCTCCCGGCTGGTTGACCACGACGAGCCGCCGCGTCGGCGACGGGATGTTGTCGGCGGTCGCCGCCGGCGCGAGCGGACCGCGCCGCCAGTCGCCGAGGGCGCGCTCGACCCCGGTGAACGCTTCCTCCGCGGTGACGTCCCCCACAACGGCCAGCACAGCGTTGTTGGGCAGATAGTGCGTGCGGTGGAACGCCACCAGGTCGCCGCGGGTTATGGTGCGGACGGACCGCGGCGTGCCGCCCTGGGGCATGCCGTAGGGATGGAAGCCGTAGACCAGCCGGTTGAAGACGACGTTGGCGACGTACGCCGGATCGTCGTAGCTGACCTGCAGGCCCGACAGCACCTGGTTGCGCTGCCGTTCTATCTCGTCCGGCGCGAAGGCCGGGCGCCGCGCCACGTCGGCGAGCAGATCGAGGGCGAAGTCGAAGCTGTCCTTCATCACGAGGACGTCGACGAACCCGAGGTCGCGGGCCGTGCCTACGCTCAGGGCGCCGCCGATGCTGTCGATGCCACCGGCTATCTCCTGGGCCGTGCGCGTCGTCGTCCCCTGGTCGAGAAGTTGCCCGACGAGTGACGCGACGCCGGGCTGACCGGGCGGGTCGGCGGCCGCGCCGGCCCGCAGGATCATCCGCACGTTCACCGCGGGCTGCTCGTGATGACCGACGTAGACAACCCGCAGGCCGTTGTCCAGGGACCGGATCTCGTAGTCCGGAAAATCGACGTGGCGTCTCAGGAGCGGCGGCGGCGGCTGTTCGCTCGGCCAGTCGATTCGCTGCGCGGACGCCGGAGAGGCGAGCCACGGACCGCCCACGACCGCCGCCAGCACCAGTGCACCGACCCGCGCCGCAAGGGCCCTCCTCATGACATGCCTCCCCGTCACCGTCACTGCCCGGCCCGCCGCGACCCGCGCGGCAGGATGGTCAACACCAGCCGGTTGTCGTCGCGCAGGTAGGTGCGGGCGACCCGCTGCACGTCCTCGCGCGACACGTTCATGAAGATGTCGAACTCGGCGTCGGCCGTCGTTATGTCGTCGTGGATGACCTGCGCGTGGGCGAGGTGCATCCCCTTCTGCTCGATGCTGATGCGGCCGATCACGTAGTCGCGCGCGAACTGGTTCTTGGCGCGCTGCAGTTCGCCGTCGCCCGGCGGCTCGGCCTTGGCGCGGTCGAGCTCGGCGATCAAGGCCGCCGCGACCGCTTCCGGCGTGCGTCCCGGCTGCACCAGGGCCACCGCGTAGAAGAGGTTCGGATCCTCGATGATCACGCCCTGTCCGAAGGCGGAGACTGCCACCTGCTGCTCGTAGACCAGGCCGCGGTGAATCCGGGCGCTCTGCCCGTCCGACAGGATCTTCGACAGGATGTGCAGCGGATAGGCGTCCGGATGCCCGTCGTAGGTGATGGGATGCGCGACGACAACGGCCGGCAGCGGCCAGTTGTCGGCCTCCACCGTCAGCCGGCGGCTCCGGGTCACGGGGGGCTCGCGCGGCAGGTTGCGCGGCACCGGCTTCTTCGCCTTCGGCACCCGGCCGAAGTAGTGCTCGACCATCTGCAGCGCGTAGTCCGTCTCGAAGTCGCCGACGAGGGTCAGGGTGGCGTTCTCCGGGACGTAGTAGGTGTCGAAGAATTCCTGCACGTCCTCGATCGACGCCGCCTCGATGTCCTCCATCGAGCCGATCGTCTGGTGCTTGTAGGGATGGGTGGTGAACGCCTCGTCGTAGAGGATCTCGGACAGCAGACCGAACGGCTGGTTCTCGTACCGCCAGCGGCGCTCCTCCTTGACCACCTCGCGCTCCGAATCGAGCGTGCGCTGGCTGATGCGGAGCGTGGCCATCCGATCCGCCTCGAGCCAGAGCACCAGCGGCAGGTACTGCGCCGGCACCGTCTCGAAGAAGACCGTGACGTCCTCGGTCGTGTAGGCGTTGCCGGTCCCGCCGACGCTCGAGATCATCGACAGATGCTCGTCGGAGCGCACGTTGTGCGAGCCCTTGAACATCAGGTGCTCGAACAGGTGCGCGAAACCGGTGCGGCCCGCCGGCTCGTCCTTCGACCCGACGTGGTACCACATCTGGAGGTTCACGATCGGCGTGGAGTGATCCTCGGACAGGATCACGGTCAGGCCGTTGTCCAGCGTGGTGATGTGGTAGTCGAACTTCGTCGGCCGCACCGCGGCGCCGACGGGCGCCGCGACGGCAGCAGCGGCGCCGAGGGCCAACGCGACGAGGGCCACACACCGACGTGCACGATGGGTGGATCGCATGCCGCGATTATGTCACAGCGCCGCCGTCGCACTGCCTCGTCAGTCGACGACGAAGCGGAACTCCCAGCGGGTCCAGCGGATCGGACGCCGCACGAAGATGTCGGGGTCGACGCGCCGTTCCCGGCCGATCAGGATCTCGCCCGCGCCGGCGCTCCCCCGGAACCGGAGGCCGAGGTGCGCGGAACCGCCGTACAGGTACTCGCGCCCGAACATGCTCTCGTCGGTCAGCACCGCCGACCCGTCGAGCTCGGCAATGAGCGAGACGCGCCCGGTCAGCGGACGGAGCACGCGCAGGTGGGCGTTGGCCTCCTGCTCGTAGTCGACCTCCGAGCTGGTGATGGTGCCGAGCCACCGTCCCATCAACTCGACGTCGAACGTACGGAAGCGCAAGCGGTCCCCGTAGGACAGGCCGAGCATGTTCCAGGACGGCGAGCCGGGGTGCTCCCGGTCCGCGCGGTGGCGCGAGATGTGATGGAACGTGACGCCGAACTCGCCGCGCGGCAGGCGGGTGAACACGGACAGGTCCATCGTGTAGTTCGTCTGGGTCGGATCGATCGCGCGCCGCTCTCCACCGACGCCCGTCTCCAGGTTGAAGAACACGTTGCCGCGCGCGAAGAGCAGGTCGAACACGTCCATGTCGACCCCGAGATCGGTATCCCAACCGAACTGCTCCTCGCCTATGCCGGCCAGGCCGGCAGCCTGGGTGTGGACGTGGTAGCGGGTCAGAAAGCCGAGCTCGCGATCGGCGGTCTGCGCGGGCCGCGGCCCTCCGATGACCTGCGCGGTCACGGACTGCGCCGGTACGAACAGGATCGGAAGCAGGAAGAGCAGGGCGACGGAAGAACGGCTCGTCCGACGGCGGGGCTGCAGCCCCGAGGGGAAGGCCGCTGAAACGGCGACCACGCCCGGCCGGCCCCGGCTCCTCGTCATCAACGCCGTCGAACCGCCATCCGCTCGACGAACGGCGCCAGGTAGTCCAGGCCGAGCTTGGCGGCGACGTCGCGCACGTGCCCCGCCCGCTCGTCCGGGTGCAGGTCGAGAATGCCGCGCAGCTCCCCGAGCGGCTCGCTCGCCCGCGTGCGCCATTGCACGTGCGCGAGGCCGTGACGGGCGCCGCGCCAGGCCAGCAGATGCCCGACGGCCAGGAACCCGAAGTAGTAGCCGATCACGTTCGGCCCGGGCACGAAGAACAACAGGCCGAGGAGCAGGGCCAGGACCGACGAGGTGAACAGCCGGCGCAGGTGATGCTCGGCGTCGCGGCCCAGCCGGCGGCGCGCAACCTCGAGGGCCTTGTCGCCGTCCAGGTCGGCCGGATGCACGAGCTCGAGGGCGGTCTGCTTGCGCAGGTGCCACAGCAGGCGCCACTCGGCGAGAGCCTCCGCCACCCAGCCGACGACCGTGTTGCGAATCCGTATCGGCCATGGCTGCTTCGCGGCCGGGTCCGCCGGCACCTCCGCCAGCCGCCGGGCCCGCCGCTGTTCCTGCACCTCGGCCATCATCCGGCGGAACCGCGCGTAGAGCCGATCCCCGCCGTAACCCTCCTCCAGCGGATCGATGTCCTCGCCCTCGGCCGATTCGCAGAACAACTCGTACCCGGCGGAACCGAGCGGGACGAGATAGACGTCGGCGGGTCTCAAGGCCGAAACGATACCATCGGCGGGGTTGGCGGCGGGCGCGCCGGAGGCTGGCGCGGGCTGCGGGCCGAGCATGTACGCCCGGCGCGGAGCCGCGTCGTCTTCGATCACGGTCAACGGATCAACGATACCATCGACGCGGGCGATCGTGCAGCGTCCCCCCGGGCGCACCGCGTAGCGGTTTGGCACAAGCGGCGGAGCGAACTAGAATACGCGGGTAGGTTCTGCTAGGAGCTTGCGCGGCGGAGGTGGCGCCGTCGCGGACGACGTTGGCCCAGGCACATCCTCTCCCGGACAACGATGACTCGAGGTCGCACGGCGCGACGGTGGATTCATGCGGCTCTGACGCTGATGGGCGTCACCCTGGCGGTGGCGATGGCGGTGGTCTGGAACGGCGCCGCAGCCCAGGAGCAGGACGGCACACAGGAGCAGGACGGCACAGCGGCAGCCGGACCGCTCGACGCCGTGACGCCGGGAGAGCAACCGATCGCTTTCAGCCACGCCCGGCACGTCGAGCAGGCGGGCGTCGACTGCCAGTTCTGTCATGCCTACGCGCGGCGCGGGCCGGTGGCCGGTATCCCGTCGGTCGAACGGTGCGTCGGCTGTCACCGCAGCATCCTGACCGAACGGCCGGAGATCGCGAAGGTGCTCGACTACTGGGAGCGGGAGACCCCCATCCCTTGGATCCGGATCCACAATCTGCCGGACTACGTTCGCTTCAGCCACAAGGCGCACGTCCGCACCGGCATCGACTGCGCCGAATGCCACGGCGACGTCGGGCGCATGGATATCGCCGCCCAGGTGGAATCGCTGTCGATGGGCTGGTGCGTCGACTGCCACACGGCGCGTGAGGCCTCCCGCGACTGCCTGGTGTGCCACTACTAGCGGTCAGACTCGCAGACTGGATCACATGGTGAGTGAGACGTCCCCGGACCCCAGCGCACTGACGGAGACCGTGGGCCGCCGCACCTTTCTCAAGGTGCTCGGCGGCGCGGGACCGGCTGCGGCGGTCGCCGCGTGCTCCCCGGTGCCGACCGAGACCATCATTCCCTACGTCGTGCCGCCGGACGACGTCGTTCCGGGCGTGGCGACGTGGTACGCGAGCGTCTGCGGCGAGTGTCCGAACGGCTGCGGCACCCGGGTGCGCACGCGCGAGGGAAGGGCGGTCAAGATCGAGGGCAACCCGGCGCACCCGGGGAACCAGGGCGCCCTCTGCACGCGCGGGCAGGCGGCCCTGCAGGGGTTGTACAACCCGGACCGCTTCCGCGGCCCGCAGCGGCGGCGAACGACCAACGCCGCCGCCGGTCAGTCGGTCTTCGAGCCGTTGGGCTGGGAGGAAGCCGAAACCGAGCTGGCCGAGCGCATCCGCGCCCTGGTCGAGGCGGGCAACGCGGATCGCATCGCGGTGGTCACGCCACTCCTGTCGGGGACCCTGGACGCCCTGGTCGACCGCTGGGCCGCAGCCGTCGGCGGAGCGCGCCGCCTGCGGTACGAAGCCTTCGCCTACGAGCCGCTGCGGGCCGCCAACCGCATCCTGTTCGATCGCCCCGCGGTGCCCTCTCACGACTTCGGCGGCGCGGATCTGATCGTCTCGTTCGGGGCGGATTTCCTGGAGACATGGCTGTCCACCGTGAGCCAATCCCGCGCGTTCGCCGACGCCCGGCGCCCGGAGAACGGGGGGACGGTGCGCGCCGTCCACTTCGAACCGCGGCTCTCGCTGACCGCGTCGAGCGCCGACGAGTGGATCCGCATCGAGCCGGGCGCCGAAGGGGCCGTGGCCGCGGCGATGGTGCGGACCATCGTGGAAGAAGGCAGGGTGCAGGCGGCAGGCATCACCGGCAACGACCTCGCCCGTATCCGCGCCCTGGTCGCCGACTCGACGCCGGAGGCGGCCGCCGCGCGCAGCGGGGTATCCGCGGGCCGCATCGTCCAGCTCGCACGGGCGTTCTCGGATCCGGGAGCGGGACCCGGCCGCACGCTGGCCGCGGGCGGCGGCGTCGCCGTCTCGGGCCCCGACGCCACCGCGACCCAGGTGGCCGTCGGCCTGCTCAACTACGTCGCGGGCAACATCGGCGAAACCGTACGGTTCGCGCAGGACGGCCTGTGGGACAACACCTCGACCTGCGCCGACCTGCTCGACCTGGCCGGCGCCATGCGCGACGGGTCGATCGAGGTGCTCGTTCTGCACCAGGTCAATCCCGTGCACACGCTGCCCGCCGCCGCCGACTTCGCCGGGGCGCTGGACGCCGTGCCTTTCGTCGCCGCGACGTCGAGCTGGCCGGACGAGACGACGGCCCGCGCCGATCTCATCCTGCCGTCGCACACTCCGCTGGAGTCGTGGGGCGACCACCGCCCGGCCGCGGGCCAGTACGGCCTGATGCAGCCGGCGATGCGGCCGGTGTACGACACGCGGCACCTGGGCGACATCCTGCTCGGGACCGGACGCGCGGCGCTCGCCGGCGCGGCGGAGGCAGGCGCCGGAACGCCGGACGGTGCACCGGCCCTCCCCGAGGGCGAGTTCTACGACGTGCTGCGGGACGAGTGGCGCGCCATCAAGGCCGCGCTGGACCCGCCGGAAGAGCCGGCGAACGACCCGGAGCCGGCGGACGAGACGCAGCCGCAGGATCCCGCTGCGGCCCGGCGCGCGGCGGCTGCGGCCCGGCGCGCGGCGGCTGCGGCCCGGCAGGCGGCCGAGGCCGAGTTCGAGGGATTCTGGGCGGACGTCGTGCGGCAGGGCGGACGGTGGTCTCCGGTCGAGCCCCAGCCGGTGGCGCTCGGCGCGGGACTCGGCGAGATGGACTTCGCGGGGCTCGGCGCCCCCGGTGACGAACGGCGCGCGCTGACGCTGGTCGCCTACCCGTCGCTGCACTTCCTCGACGGGCGGGGCGCCAACCGGCCGTGGCTGCAGGAGATCCCCGATCCGCTGCTGAAGACCGCGTGGGGCTGCGGGGCGGAGATGACGCCGGAGACCGCGGCCGCCGTCGGGGCGCAGGACGGGCAGCTCGTGACCCTGGAATCGGACCATGGCACGGTCGACGCGACGGTGGTCCTGAACCCGCACCTGCACCCGGGGATCGTGGCGATCCCGATCGGCCAGGGCCACAGCGACTTCGGCCGCTACGCCACCGGCCGCGGCGTCAACCCGGCGGTGCTGCTCGACCCGGCGCCGGAAGCGGCGTCCGGCGGACCGCGTTGGGCCGGCACGCGCGTCGACGCGACGCCACGCGAGCTGCATCGCCCCCTCGCGCGCCTGCAGCAGACGTTCGATCAGCAGGGACGCGGGATCGCCCAGGCAGTCTCGCGCGCGGCGCTCGAGGCCGGCGACGTGCACCCCGAAGAGGAACATTTCAGCCTGTATCCCGAGCACGAGCATCCGACGCACCGCTGGGGCATGGCCATCGACCTGAACGCCTGCAACGGCTGCAACGCCTGCGTCGCCGCCTGCTACGCCGAGAACAACGTGCCGGTGCTGGGCGCGGATCGGATGGTGCGCGGCCGGACCATGTCGTGGCTGCGCATCGAGCGCTTCGTGGAGACGGAGCCCGCCCCGAACGGCGGCGCGCGCGTCGACTCGCGCTTCCTCCCGATGCTGTGCCAGCACTGCGACCACGCGCCGTGCGAGTCGGTGTGCCCGGTCTATGCGACCTACCACAGCGAAGAGGGCCTGAACGCGCAGATCTACAACCGCTGCGTCGGCACCCGCTACTGCTCGAACAACTGCCCCTACAAGGTGCGGCTTCCCGGAGCCGCTGAACCTGCAGCTCAATCCCGACGTGACGGTCCGCAGCGCCGGCGTCATGGAGAAGTGCACCTTCTGCGTGCAGCGGATCCAGGACGGCAAGGATCGCGCGCGCGACGAGGATCGCCCGGTGCGGGACGGGGACGTCACCCCGGCCTGCGCCCAGACGTGTCCGGCGCAGGCGATCGTCTTCGGAGACCTCAACGATCCGCAGAGCCGCGTTTCGCAGCTCTCCGCCGCCGACCGCGGCTACCACGCGCTCGGCGTCCTCAACACGCGGCCCGCAGTGACCTACCTGAAGAAGGTGACTACGTGAGCGTGGCGGACCACGCGATCAACTACGGGCGGATCGACACCGACATCCTGCGGACGATGCAGCCGCCGGGGCGGGCGTACTTCGCCTCGCTGGCCCTGATCCTCGGCGGGCTCGCCCTGGGCGCCTACGCGTTCTCGGTGCAGTGGCGGCTCGGCCTCGGCGTGGCGGGCTACGAGCACCCGATGCTCTGGGGCATCTACATCACCAACTTCGTCTTCTGGGTCGGCATCGCCCATTCCGGCACCCTCATCTCGGCGGTCCTGTTCCTGTTCCGGGCCAAGTGGCGCACCTCCGTGGCGCGGGCGTCGGAGGCGATGACGGTCTTCGCGGTCATGACCGCGGGGCTCTTCCCGATCATCCACATCGGGCGGCCGTGGTTCTTCTACTGGCTCATCCCCTATCCGAACGAGCGCCAGCTCTGGGTGAACTTCCAGTCGCCGCTGGTCTGGGACGTCTTCGCCATCACCACCTACCTCACGGTGAGCGCGATGTTCCTGTTCCTGGGACTGATCCCGGACGTCGCCGCCGCCCGCGACCGCTGCACCGACTGGCGCAAGCCGATCTACCGCGCCCTCGCCCTCGGCTGGCGCGGCTCGACCCGGCAGTGGATCCACTACGGCGCGCTGTACGGCTTCTTCGCGGCCCTGGCCACGCCGCTCGTCGTCTCGGTCCACAGCGTCGTCTCGTGGGACTTCGCCATGTCCATCCTGCCGGGGTGGCACAGCACGATCTTCGCCCCCTACTTCGTCGCCGGCGCCATCTTCTCGGGCCTGGCGATGGTGATCACGCTGCTCATCCCGCTGCGCAAGCTGCTGGGGATCGAGGAGTACATCACCATCCGGCACTTCGAGAACCTGGCCAAGCTGATCATCGTCACGTCGCTCATCGTCGGCTACGCCTACCTGACCGAGTTCTTCGTCGCCTGGTACAGCGGCAACCCGTTCGAGCAGGGGACGTTCTACAACCGCATGTTCGGCGAGTACCGCCTTTTCTCCTGGGGCATGCTCACGTGCAACGTCGTCATTCCGCTGCTGCTCTTCTTCAAGCGCGTGCGGACGAACCTGGCCGCTCGGGATGTGGCTCGAGCGCTTCGTCATCATCGTCACGTCGTTGTCGCACGACTTCGATCCGGCCAACTGGACCGGCCTCTACGAACCGACCTGGGTGGAGGGAGCCATCACCGTCGGCAGCTTCTCGCTGTTCTTCCTGCTGTTCCTGCTGTTCATCAAGAACTTCCCGGCGGTGTCGATCACGGAGATGAAGGAGGGCTCGGCGCACGCCGAGGTCTTCGACGACAGCCTGGCCCGGTGCCTTTCGAGGCACGGGTTCCTGGACCGCTTCTACGAGCTGTTCCTGGCCTCGAGCCCGCGGGTCCGGGAGGCGTTCCGGCACACCGACTTCGCCCACCAGAAGAAGATGCTGGCCGACTCGCTGTCGCTGATGACCGCCATGTCCGGCGCGCCGGCTGACGAGCTCGAGGAGCTGGACCGGGTCGCGCGCCGGCACGGCAAGCACGATCTCGACATCGGACTCGACCTGTACGACCTGTGGCTGGAGTCGCTGATGCAGACCGTCCGCGAGTTCGACGGGCACTTCGACCGCGACGTCGACCGCGCCTGGCGCAACGTGCTGGCCGAGGGCATCGAGTTCATGGAGTCGCGGCACGAGCGTTGAGGAGGCGAGAGCACGATGCGGATCCTGGGGGTGTACGACGAGCCGGCGAAGGCCTCGGTGGCGGTGGCGACGGCGCAGGACGCCGGGCTGGCCCGGGTCGACGCCTTCTCGCCGGCCCCGGACCATACCCTGGAGCAGCTCATGGGGGCGCGCGTGAGCCCGGTGCGTCTGTTCACGCTGGTCGGCGCGCTGCTCGGCTGCACCGCCGGGTTCTCGCTGCCGATCTATACGGTCTCGGCCTGGCCGCTCATCACCGGGGGCAAGCCGCTGTTCTCGATTCCGGCGTTCGTGGTGATCGCGTTCGAGCTGACGATCCTGTTCGGCGCCATCTTCGGCATGCTCGGCTTTCTTCTGCTGGCCGGGCTGCCGCGGCTCAGGCGCAGACACCTCGGCGACCCGCGGTTCAGCAACAACTGCTTCGGCGTGGAGATCACCTGTGACGAGGAACAGGCGGCGGCGGCGCGTTCGCTGCTCGCGGACGCCGGCGCGATCGAGGTGCGAACCGATGATTGAGAGCACAGGCCGGCGGGCGGGAATCGGTCACGGGTTCCCGAAGCTCCTCGCGGCGGCGGCGCTGCTCGTCTCCTTCGGCGCGGCGGCCTGCGCCCCCGCGGACGCACCGCGCGATCCGGACGCGCGCACCTGGATCCGCAACATGTGGACCGGGCCGGCCGTCCTGCCGCAGACCGAGGCGCGGGCACTGCCGGAGCGTTCTATGGCGGTGGACGCGCCCCGCATCATGAACCGGCGCGAGGCGCGCACGGCACTGACCAACCCGCTCGACGAGACCCCGGAGATCATCGCCGAGGGCGAGGCGCTGTACGACGCGTACTGCGCGCTCTGCCACGGCGACGAAGGCGACGGAGACGGCGAGCTGGCCCGCCACTACCGGCGGATGCCGCCGCTGACCGCGCGGCACGTCCTGAACTACCCCGACGGGTTCGTCTACAGCATCATCCGCGAGGGGGGCCGCAACATGCCGCGCTTCGGCGACGCGTTGAGCGTCGACGAGCGCTGGGCGCTGGTGCACTTCCTGGGCACGCTCGGCTCCCCGGAGCCGCAACCGGAGGCGGCATCACGGTGAACGGCGTGTCGCTCGCGTCTCCGGCGGCGGACCCGCTGCTGCCGCCCGGCATCCGGCGTTTCCTGCTCGGCCTGGCGGCCCTCGGCGGCGCCGCCTTCCTGGCCGGCCTCCTGCTCGACGGCGTCCGCGCGTGGCAGGCGCTGCTGGTCAACTTCCTTTTCTTCGGCGGGCTGGCGCAGGCCGGCGTGGTGCTCTCGTGCATCCTGCAGGTGACCTCCGCCCGCTGGGGCCGCCCCCTCAAGCGCGTCGCCGAGGCGACGGTCGCGTTCCTGCCGGTAGCGTTCGTGCTGCTGCTGGTCCTGCTGGCAGGCACCGCCGCCTGGGCGCCGTGGGTGCATGAGCCGGTCGCGGCGAAGGCTCCCTGGCTGAACATCCCCTTCTTCGTGACCCGGGAGCTGCTGGCGTTCCTGGTGCTGAGCGGCTTCAGCCTGCGCTACGTCTACCGCTCGGTCCGACCGGACATCGGCATGCTGCACGAGTCGGGGGAGCGGCCCGCCACCGGCCTCGCGGCACGGCTCATCGCCGGCTGGCAGGGCATCGACTCCGAGCGGGCGACCGGGCAGCGCCGGCAGAGCCGCTGGGCCGTGGCGGTCCTGGTGGCCTACGGCTGGGTGTTCACCCTGATCGCCTTCGATTTCGTCATGGCGCTCGACCCGCACTGGTTCTCGACGCTGCTCGGCGGCTACTACTTCATCGGGAACCTGCTGATCGGCCTGGCGTTCCTGGCCGGCGTCACGGCCGTGGGACGCCGGCGGCTCGGCATCGCGGGCTACGTCGGGCGCCACCAGATGCACGACCTCGGCAAGCTGCTGTTCGGGTTCTGCATCCTGTGGGCGTACCTGTTCTGGTCGCAGTACCTGGTGATCTGGTACGGCGACCTCGCCGAGGAGACCGAGTTCGTCTACCACCGGATGCACGGGGCCTGGGAGCCGGTGGCGCTGGCCGTGTTCGCGATGGCGTTCGCCGTTCCGTTCGTCGTGCTGCTGAGCCGCGCCGTCAAGACCTGGGCGCCCGGGCTGACGCTGGTGGCGGCCGTCGCCTTCACCGGCATGTGGCTCGAACGCTTCATCCTCGTCGCCCCGTCGCTGTGGCACGGCGAAGGCGTGCCGCTCGGCCTGGTGGAGCTCCTGGTGACGGCGGGCGTACTCAGCCTGTTCGTGGTCGCCTACACGACCTTCCTCGACCTCTTCCCCACCCTGCCGGTGTCGGATCCCCGACTCGCGCCCGCCGAGACCGAGCACTGAGCTTCTCGAAGTCGGTCACCGATCCCGCGTGCGAGCACGTGCGGCGCGCCGCTCTTCGCCGCGGTAGTCCCACATGGCCGCCTTCATCCCGTTATTGGCGAGCCGGCAGGTAACGGTCGAACCACGCGATCATGGCGCCGATGTAGTCCGGCGGATTCACCGCGCCGGGGAAGGTCGGCCCGTGCCCGGCGCCGGGGACGCGCAACAGCTCGACCGGGACGCCGGCCTCCTCCAGGGCCGCCTGCATGACCTCGGCGTTCTCGTAGGACACGACGTCGTCCGCATCGCCGTGGATGAGCAGCACGGGCGGATCGTCGGCCGTCACATGGGTCACCGGCGATGCGGCGACGAAGCGCCGGTGCTCGACCGAGTCCTTGCGCGCGGAGCGGCGGAAGCCGAACAGCGGGTGGACCCGCCCCGGCGCAGCGAGGGTGAGATCCGTCGGCGCGGCGCGGGCGACGACCACCTGCACCTTGGCGCTCTCCCGATTCACCGGGCTCGCGTCGTCGGCGGCCTCCTTGTCGTCGAGGACGCCGAGCAGGCCGGCGAGATGGCCGCCGGAAGATCCGCCCATCGCCCCGATGCGGTCGGGATCGATTCCGAACTCGCTCGCGTGGTGGCGCACGAAACGCACCGCGCGCTGCGCATCCTCGAGATGGGCGGGATGCCGGAAGCGGGGCGAGGCACGGTGATTGATCCCGAACACCGTGTAGCCGGCCGCGGCCAGGGGTACGGCGTAGATATCCTCCTGCCCGCTCTCCTTCAACGGCGTGGCGTCGAGGCCGAGCTCCCGCGTCCAGCCGCTTCCCGAGATGAACACGATGCCGTAGCCGTTGGGGTTTTCCGGGTGGTACACGTCCATCAGCAGCGCGAGCCCGGAGTACATGCCGAACACGACGTTGCGCTCCACGCGCCCCTCGGCCCCGGCCCGGTCCGCCAGGCTGCCGATCAGGACCACCGCCAGGGCGACGACGAGAATCCGTTGCGTCATTCTCCTGCTTCTCCTTTTCTGCTTCCCGCCTGCGCAGGCCACCGGGTTCGCTGCCGCCGGCGCCTTCGCGCCGGTCGAACAGGCCGGGCCCGCCAGCCGCTCACTCGACCTCGTCGGCCACCGTGAACACGAAGATACCGTGCCCGCCGGCGGGACGCTGCTTCTCCGGCGTCAACTGCCCCGAGATGCCGCTCCACAGCGAAGGGTCCGTCCCGACCGGAATCGCCAGGTACTGCCGCCCCTCCACCGCGTAGGTGATGGGAAACCCGGAAACGGAACTCGGCATCCGGGTACGGAACAGGATCTCCCCCGAACGCGCGTCGTGCACGTACAGGTTCCGGTCCCAGTCGCCGACGACCACCAGGCCGCCGCCCGTCGTCAGCGCGGCACTGTCGATGGCGGTACGGGTCCGGTGACGCCACAGCACGTTGCCGTCGACGTCGATGGCGACGAACTCGCCCACGCCGTCCGGCCGCTCCGGGTGCATCAGGTGCGCGCGGCGCGAGATGCCGACGCCACCCCCGCCCTCGACGAGCTCCGGTCCCGGCCCGAAGGTGGTCCGCTCGCAGCTCACGAGCAGCGGCACGTAGAACGCCTGCGTGTCCGGGTGGTAGGCCATCG
>JAGWAH010000092.1:0-1008 GCA_021296515.1 Acidobacteriota bacterium
CGGAGGCTTCCCGGGCGCCCAGGAGGTCTCTCAGCAGGCGGCCCACGTCCTCCTTGCGCGTAGAGTCCGGAAACAGCCGCTCATGGATCCGGGCGGCTTCGTCCGGGTCGCGGATCTCGAGGTGGCCCAGCAGGACCTCGACGTCCTGCCTGTCCGTGTTCCTGCCGGACTCCAGCTTCATCGCCAGCATGTGTTCGGCGGAAGCGCCGGTCACCACGAGGTACGGCGAGTTGTACAGCGTGGGCGCCCTGGCGTCGGCTTCCCTCGGCATGTAGCTGGTAGCCTGCTCGTTCAGCCAGCTCTCCGGCAGACCACGTTCCCGGGCGATCTCCCGGACCGCGTGGACAGTCGCCGAGTGGCCGCTGTCGATTCGCGCATCGATGTCGTGAGTCGTCCGGTCGCGCCGGTAGGCAAGCGTCATCGCCGCGCCTCCAACCACGTATACGTTCGCCCGCACTCCGACTCGGCGCAGCCGCCTGGAGAGGTCGTCCAGCAGTTCCGTCAGTTGCCGGCGATCAAGGGACCCATGCACGGCGCTCACCGCCTCGCGCGTCGAGGTCCCTCGGATCGGGCAGTGCACCGTGCCTTACGAATGCCGCAGGCGCGTAGAGGATTGCGTTCCGCCGAATCCTCCCGCTGGCCGGCAAGACCCACGACTGATCGAGTCGCCGCGCCGGCTCCTCGAGCCAGCCGGGCAGGGACTGGCCGTGCAGCTCCGCCAGATGTTCCACGGTTGCGGCCAGGAGGGCGTCCCAGCGCGTACCGGTCACCGGCGGTGGACTGGCCAGCACGTCGGCTTGTTCGTCGGTCGACAGGGCGTGGAATCGGCGGGGAAGGTCGTGGAGGATGGCGCGCTCGATGTCGGCGGCGTTCCATCGTTCGTCGATGGCGTCCGTGTACTCGGTGAGGGACAGCGGAAGGCTCGACATCGCAGTATTCGCAGTTCGAACTAACGCCGGAGTGTATCAGGGAGATCGGCGGCGGGGAGCGACAACGGGCGAGAGCGGC
>JAGWAH010000092.1:1071-1668 GCA_021296515.1 Acidobacteriota bacterium
ATCGCCCGCCTCGGACACGTCCTCCAACGCGATTCTCGCCGCCGCGTCTATCCGCTGCTGGAACGGTCCTATGGGCAGCGCGAGCTGCGCCGCGTCGATCATCGACCGCAGGGTCTCGAGGCGAAGCTGCTGGAAACGCTGGTGCTCGGGGGAGCTCAGCTCGACCGGCAGGGCGGGGGGCCGCAGGGCCGGAGATTCGGGGGCCGGAACCGCATCGTCCGGCGCGGCGACGCCCGAGGGATCGCCGGGCGGCGGGGCGCCGGCGGACGGGTTGGCAGCCTCGGGTTCCGCAACCTGCGACGCCGCATCGCCTGTCCCGGCGACCGGGTCGACCCCGCCGGCCGGAGCCTCGGCCCGGCCGCAGGCGGCAACACCGGCGCAGGACGCTGCTGCGACGACGACCAGGCCCGCCAGCATCACGCGGTGCGCCGCATATCGCACCACGTCTGCGCCGTGAATCATGGCCCGCGCCGGAGTCTCCTCCACCGTTCGCACCCTCGCTGCTCTCACCCGCCCGGCCCGTCGATCATCGCCACGGCTCCGATTGCCGCCCGCCCGGGCCTGACTAGCGCGCGGCGGCGGCCAGCTCCTCGCGGA
>JAGWAH010000092.1:1759-8444 GCA_021296515.1 Acidobacteriota bacterium
GACGGTCGCAGCGTGCCGGCCGCTGTCGAGGCACTCGTTGAACGCCTCCGGATCGAGCCCCAGGTCGCCAGCGTAGCCCTTCAGCGCGTCGACGTCGAGCGAGCCCTGGCTGGCGAACATCGTATCGTGCAGCTCCCAGAATCGGCCCTGCTCGTGGGCGCAGTTGCCGGCCTCGGCCGCCTTGAACGCGTTGGGATGGCTCGGCAGCGGGTAGTCCTTGTAGACGAACCGGATCTGGCCCTCGAACTGCTCCATCAGCCGCTCCACCGTCTCGGTAGCCCGCCTGCAATAGGGGCAGTCGAAGTCGGAGAACTCGATCAGCTCCACCGGCGCGGTCTCCGGTCCCCGCGCCGGATCCTCGGCCAGCGCCTCGACGCCGTGGCGCGGCGGCTCAAGAGACACCGTCACGTCGCCGGCCATCGCCCGCAACTCGTTCATGTACGCGTGCAGCGCCTGCAGCGGCCGTTGCTGGTCGAGCACGGCGCGGATCTCGGGCCGCATCTGCTCCAGCGTGCGTCCCGGAAAGCGGTCCCGGTTCCGCTCGTAGATCAGATCGATCTCCGCGTCGGTCACCTCGATCATCCGATCCGGCAGCTCGGCTTCCAGGAGCTCGTCGCGCGTTATGCCGCGCGCCGCCGCCTCGCGCTCGACGAGACGCTCGCCGACGACGATGTCGAGCGCCCTCCGCCGCGCGTCGTACAGGTCCTGAAGCATCCGGAGCCGCGACGACGCGTCGTTGCGCCGCCACGCATCCTCGATCTCGGCGAACGTCACCGCGACGTCGCCGATGCGGGCCACCACCGTATCGTCCCGCTGCTGCGCGCCAGCGGGCGCGGCCGCCAGGGACAGGCCGACAACCGCTGCCGATAGCCAGTTCGTTCTTGAAGACATAATGGAGTGCACTGTACCACCGTTTCCGCGCCGCTTGGCCGGCGCACCCGGCGCACCTCCTATAATGCCGCCCCGATGCCCTCGCACCGGATCGCGGCGCGCGCCCCCCGCGGCCAGGCGGTCGAGACGGACGTCCGGACGGACGCAGAGACCGTCTCGGCGATCCTGGAGGACGCGGCGCACTTTCCGGGCGGACACGCGGCCGGGGTGGCCCGGCCGGCCACCGAGGCGGATGTCGCCGCGCTGATCGCGAGCGCCTCCCGCGTGCTGCCGATCGGCGCCCAGTCGTCGTTGACCGGCGGCGCCACGCCGATGGGCGACCTCGTGCTCGACCTCCAGCGGTTCGACCGTATCGTCTCCATCGGCGCGGACGAGGTGGTCGTGCAACCGGGAGTGCCGATCGGGACGCTGCAGGCAGCCCTCGCGCGCGACGGCCGGTTCTACCCGCCGGCTCCCACCTTCGACGGCGCGTGCGCGGGCGGCGTGGTCGCCACTAATGCGGCCGGCGCGGCCACGTTCAAGTACGGGACGACGCGCGACTGGGTGCGGCGGCTGACGGTGGTCCTTGCGACAGGTGACGTTCTCGACCTCGTCCGCGGCGAGACGACCGCGCATCCCGACGGCTACTTCGAGGTGGCCACCGGCGCCGGGACGATCCGCGTGCCTCTGCCCACCTACCGCATGCCGGATGTTCCGAAGTGCTCGGCCGGCTACTTCGCCGCGCCCGGCATGGATCTGGTCGACCTGTTCGTCGGTTCCGAAGGAACACTCGGGGTCGTCACCGAGGCGGCGTTCGCGGTGGTCGCGCCGGCACCGCGGGTGGCGATGGTATGGATCACCCTGCCGAGCGAAAGCGCGGCGACGGATCTGACACGGACGCTGCGAACCGCGGCGCGGGACGCCCGGCGCCATGGCGCGGTGCGCGGCGTCGACGTGGCCGCCATCGAACACCTCGATGCGCGCAGCCTGGCCATCGTGCGGGAGGACGGCGCGGCGCGGCGGCACCAGGTGACGGCGCCGGACGACGCGCAGGCGGCGCTGCTGGCGCAGGTCGAGCTGCCGGCCGACGCCCCATCATCGGCCGCGGCGGCCTACCGCGAGATCGGGAGCGCGCTTGCCGACGATGCGCCCGATACGCCGCTCGTGCGGCTGTGCCGGCTGCTCGCCGGCGCGGGCGTCCTCGAGCGGACCGAAATCGCACTGCCCGGCGACCGGCGGCAGGCGCACCTGACCGCGGTACGCGAGGCGGTGCCGGAGGGCGTCAACCGCCGGGTCGGCGAGGCGCAGCGCCGGCAGCGAACCGCCATCGAGAAGACGGCCGCCGACATGATCGTGCCGTTCGCGCGCTTCGACGAGAGCCTCGCGTTGTTTCATCACGCGTTCGACTCGCGCCGCCTCGACTACGCCATCTGGGGCCACATCTCGGACGGCAACGTCCACCCGAACGTGATACCGGCTACGATGGAAGACGTGGTCCGCGGCAAGCAGGCCATCCTCGAGTGCGGGCTGGAGATCGTGCGCCTCGGGGGCTGTCCGCTGGCGGAGCACGGCGTCGGACGCAACCCGGTGAAGCAGGCGCTGCTCCGGCAGTTGTACGGCGCGGAGGGCATCGCCGAGATGCGCGCGGTGAAGGCCGCCCTCGACCCGGACGGCAAGCTGGCGCCCGGCGTTCTCTTCCCGGCTGAAGCGCGTTGATCGAGACGGAGAGAGATCCGATGGGCTGGTTTCTCGTCAACTGGCTGACCACGGGGGTGGCGCTCGGCGCGGTCGCCTGGATCCTGCCCGGCGTGACGATCGTGTCCCTGCCGGCGCTCGCGGTGGCCGCGGTCGTGCTCGGCATCGTCAACACCATCGTCAAGCCTGTGCTCGTCGTCCTCACGCTGCCGCTGACCGTCATGACCCTCGGCGTGTTCTACCTCATCGTCAACGGCGTGGCCTTCGCGTTCGCGGCGTGGATCGTCCCCGGCTTCGAGGTGGACGGACTGGGGTGGGCGATGCTCGGGGCGGCGCTCGTCGGCCTGGTATCGATGTTCATCGGCGGCTTCCGGCAGCCGCCGTCCCGTACGCGGATCGACGTCATCGACGTCACCGCCCGGCGGGACTGACACACCGGGCCACTCACAGCTCGACCCGACGCAGGCGCAACGCGTTGCCGACGACCGACAACGAGCTCAGGGTCATCGCGGCGCTCGCCCAGATGGGGCTGATCAGCAGGCCGATGACCGGATACAGCAGGCCGGCCGCCACCGGCACCCCGACCGCGTTGTAGACGAACGCCAGGGCGAGATTCTGGCGGATGTTGCGCATCGTGGAGCGGCTGAGCCGCCGCGCACGTGCTATCGCCCGCAGGTCGCCCCGCACGAGGGTGATTCCGGCGCTCTCCATCGCGACATCCGTGCCGGTTCCCATCGCGATGCCGACCGCCGCCTCGGCCAGTGCCGGCGCGTCGTTGATGCCGTCGCCCGCCATCGCCACGGTCCGCCCGCGGGCCTGCTCGTCCGCCACGAGGCGGCGCTTGTCGGCGGGCAGCACCTCGGCCACGACGTCCGCCGGATCGATGCCGACCTGCGCAGCCACCGCCTCGGCGGTGGCCCGGCTGTCGCCGCTCGCCATCACGATGCGCAGGCCTTCGTGGCGCAAGAGTGCGAGCGCCTCTTCGGTCGACGCCTTGATGGGATCGACGACGCCGATCACGCCAGCCGGTCTTCCCTCCACCGCTACGAACACGACCGTCTCCCCACGTCCGCGCGCCTCGTCTGCGACCGCCGGCAGATCGCCCACGTCGATCCCCTGCGCCTCCACGAACGAAGCGTTCCCGACGACGACCCTCCGGCCGTCGACGCTCCCGGTCACTCCACTGCCGGTCTCGGACGCGAAGTCCGTCGCAACCACCGACGGGACGCCGCGGGCATCGGCCTCGGCGATGATCGCCGCCGCCAGCGGGTGTTCGCTCGCCCGCTCGACGGCCGCCGCCAGCCCCAGAAGCTCGTCCTCGTCGACATCGCTACCGGGTGCGGCCGCCACGGTCCGGACGCGCGGCTTTCCTTCGGTCAGGGTGCCGGTCTTGTCCACGACCAGGGTGTCGACCCGCTCCAGGGTCTCCAGTGCCGCCGCGTCCCGAATGAGCACGCCCGCCGTCGCGCCGCGCCCGGTGCCGACCATGATCGCCATCGGCGTCGCCAGCCCCAGCGCGCACGGGCAGGCGATGATGAGCACCGCCACGGCGCTCACCAGGGCCAGGGCCAGCCGCGGTTCAGGCCCCCAAAGCGTCCACCCGGCGAACGCCGCGACCGCGACGGTGACGACCGCCGGCACGAACCAGCCGGCCAGCCGGTCAGCCACCCGCTGGATCGGCGCGCGGCTGCGCTGCGCCTCGCTGACCATTCGCACGATCTGGGCGAGCAGGGTCTCCGCACCCACCCGCTCGGCGCGCATCGTCAGGCTTCCGGTGCCGTTCACCGTGGCGCCGATCACCGCATTGCCGGGCCCCTTCTCGACCGGGATCGGCTCGCCGCTGATCATCGACTCGTCGACGGCGCTGCGGCCTTCGATCACGACCCCGTCGACCGGCACGCGCTCGCCGGGCCGCACGCGCAGCAGGTCGCCCGCGCGCACCTCCGCCAGCGGCACATCCCGATCGCGCGCGCCTGTCGCGTCGGCGCCGGGGACGCCGTCGACGTGGCCGATCCGATGCGCCACCGCCGGCGCCAGTCCGAGCAGCGACCGGAGCGCGGCGCCGGTTCGATGCCGCGCCCGCAGTTCCAGCACCTGCCCGAGCAGGACCAGCACGATGATCACTACCGCAGTGTCGAAGTACGGTTCGACGCCGCCTTCCATACGGAAGCCGTCCGGAAAGCTGCCGGGGACGACGGTGGCCGCCACGCTATACACGAACGCCGCCCCGACGCCGAGCGCGATCAGCGTGAACATGTTCGGGCTGCGTTTGACGATCGACGCCCAGCCCCGGTCGAAGAAGGGACGCCCCGCCCACAGGACGACCGGTGCGGCGCAGGCGAGCTGGATCCAGTTGGAGACGGTCCGGCTCAACGGCAGCGCCCCGGCGCCGGCGATCATCTCGGTCATCGCGATGCCGAACACGGGCAACCCGATCGCGGCGGCGATCCGGAACCGGCGCGTCATGTCGGCCAGCTCCGGGTTGGGCGCTTCCTCCTGCGTCACCGCCCGCGGCTCGAGCGCCATGCCGCACGCCGGACAGGCCCCCGGCTCGGTCTGCACGACCTCCGGATGCATCGGGCAGGTGTACTCGACGGCGACCGGCGGCGGCGCGGCGAACTCCGGCTCGAGCGCCATGCCGCAGCTCGGACAGGGGACCGGCTCGGTCTCGCGCACCTCCGGACACATCGGGCAGACGTAGACCGTGCCCGGGGCATCCGCTGCGTGGCCGTGATGCGCCGCCCCATGGTCGTCCGGCGGGTGCCTGTCGCCGGCGGCGCCGTTGCCCGACGACTCCTCCCGCGCGCGCAGGAACGCCTCGGGATCGGTCCGGAACGCCGCCTGGCAACCACCGCAGCAGAACAGGTAGGTCGTGCCCCCGTAGTCGTGCGTGAACCGGGCCTTGTCCGGGTCGACGGTCATGCCGCAGACCGGATCGCGTGTCTCCACGTTCATGGCAGCGACCTGCGGGAACATCCGGTGTTGCTCACCTTCTCATGATAGTTGGAGGGGCCGCGGGCACGCCGCTCCACCAGCGAGAAATGATGGAACGGCGCAGAGCACCGAATGGCCGGCGAGGCGTCGGCCTGTCGAGGGCGTATCCGCGAGCTCCGGCAGTGTCTCGATGATCGCGCTACGCAGAGGACGCTACAAGATCCGGCCGAACAACCCGAAGCGTCCCGACGGGCTGGTCCACGAATACTGCCCGCCCGAGCAGGTGCGGTCGGAATGGACCGGTTCCTGACGATGCACGAGGGCCACCGTGAACTGAACCTGCCGACCGAGGTCGAGACCGCCTGGCTGCACCACCGCTTCGTCCGGATCCACCCGCTTCAGGACGGCAACCGGGCGCATGGCGCGTCTTCTGCTCGCCTAACGCCTATCTGCGGAACGAGGAGATCGCGCCGGTGGTGACGAACGAGCATCGCGGCGCCTACGATCCGCGCGCTCGAGGCAACTGGCCGCCTGCGCCGGGCGAGCCGGTTCGGCGTTCGCGCAGCGCCGGTACCGGATGGCGCCCCCGGTGGGCGACCCCTCACAGCTCCCGCAGCGCCGTCGCCACCGGCAGCCGCGCCGCGCGGATGGCGGGGAAGAGCCCGCCGAAGAAGCCCATCACGACCGCCCACACGATGCCCTGGACGAGCAGCGCCGGGGTCACCGCGAAGGCGAACGCCACCTGGCTGAAGGTCTGCCAGTTGATGGTGGCGGTCTGGTAGCCGTTGAAGCCGACGTAGGCGAGCAGTCCCCCGAAGCGCCACCGACTCGACCATCACGGAGATGACCACCGGGAGGCCGCCGAAACCGAGGGCGCGCAGCGTCGCTATCTCGCGCGTCCGCGCCGCGACGGCGGTGTACATCGTGTTGATGCCCCCGAACACGGCGCCGATACCCATCAGGAGCGCGATCACCGTGCCGATGCCGGTGATGATGCCGGTGATGGCCTGGGACTGTCCCGAGTAGTAGTCGTCCTCGCGCTCGACCATCACGTCGAGCCGCGGGTCGGTCGTCAGCGCGTCCTTGAACGCGTCAAAGTCGCCGGCAGAGTCGAGCTTCGCGTAGACCGACTGGAACGTGTCGCCGCGGCGGTAGGCCGGCTGCAGCACGCGGGCGTCGCACCAGA
>JAGWAH010000093.1:0-897 GCA_021296515.1 Acidobacteriota bacterium
CTTCGAGCAGAACCGCATGTTCGCGTACCAGGCGGCCGACGCCGACGAGCGCCGGGCCTTGATGGCCGCGTCCGAAGAGGACGGCACGCGCGTCCTCGCGGCGTTCGGGTCGGTCTGGTACTCGATGAACGGCCCCGACCAGGAGAACGCCAATCGTCACACGACGATTGCCGTCCCCAACGCGACGGCCGAGACGGTCGGCCTGCCCGACCAGCGGCGTTCGGACGGCCTCTGGCTGATGCAGGCGGGCACGTCCAGCGCCCACCTGATGGTGCCCGGGCTGTAGCTGGCGCGCTACGGCAGAGATGCGAACGGCCCGGCCCTCCTGCGAGGGTCGGGCCGTTGCTTTGTACGGCGCGTAGCGGTCGGCAGTCCGCCAACCGAGCCGCCTGCCGCTACTGACCGCCGCCGGTTTCCGCCGCTTCCTGCAGGCGGGCCCCGCGCAGCGTGTTCTCGATGGCGTAGTTCCCCTCGTGGCAGGGTAGATCCGGCCGGTGCCGGGCGCCGGCCGCATGAAGATCCGGGCCGTCCACGGGCGGGTCCACGTGGTCGGATCGTCCATCGTGAACTCGTACTGCAGCAGATCCTCGGCGACGCGGGTGAACCGCTCGACGAGGCGGAGGTTGCTGGAAGCGCCGCTGAAGTTCACGTCGCGCTTGAAGTTGGTGGTCTCGACGACCAGGCTGTCACCGTCCCAGCGGCCGCGGGAATCCCCGAGGTCCTTGCGAATTCCGGCCGGCAGATGCGGGCGCCCGTCGGTCGGGATGACACGCGCATCGTGCATCATCTCCATCAGGATGGCGACCGAATCGGCCGCCTGCACGATCTGGAAATTGCTGTTGTAGCCCCGGCCTGTCATCGGCACCCGGCCGCCCGAACAGCGAAGCCCGGCGCCGA
>JAGWAH010000093.1:930-13198 GCA_021296515.1 Acidobacteriota bacterium
GCTTGCCTTCGTCCGTCATCTCCGGAAGCCGGCCGTCCGGCGGGTCCTCGATGAGCGACGTGCGGTTGTCGAACCAGCGGTCGATGAGCCAGAACTGGTTGTAGTTGCCGGTCCCTTCCGGGTTCTCCTCGGTGACGCCGTCGCCCGACCGATAGTCGGTCCGGTCGGCGAGCGCGGCACGGAACACGCTCTCGCCGAAGGCGGCGTCGGTCTCGCCGTTGAAGAGCTCGGCGGCGCGCCGGGCCAGCGTCGCGACCTCCTCGTCCGTCAGCAGCGGCGTATCGGCCAGCTCCTCCGGCCGCTGCAGCGGCGTCGCCGAGTCGCTGGCCCAGACGCCTTGCAGATCCGGGTGGCCGTCCGGCGTGCGCGGCACGGTCCAACCGTCGTCGGATGACTGGGCCGCGGCCGGCGCCGCCAGGACCAGCAGGCACACGCCGAACAGAAGTCGCTCAAAACACCGGTTCGTCATCGCATACCTCGTTTTCTGCCGTGCAACCGCGGCTTCCTTCGCTGCCGCGTGCGCACCGGCCAGCGCGGGTGCGGCCGGAGCACTTCCATTCCTGGCCGCTGCGTGCGTCTCTGCCCTGTATTCCGGAGACAAGGCCGCGGCGGAAACTGCACCGCGGCCATCCATGATTCGCGCCGGCCGCCGTCAGCACGCCGTCACTGCTGCGAATCCGCCTCTTCCTTCCGGGCGCCGCCGAGCGCGTTGGGCACCGAGTAGTTGCCCTCGTGGCAGGCGTACTCGAACTGCACGTAGCCGTCGTCGCGGTCGTAGGGGAAGGCCGCGGTCCACTCTCCGGTGTAGGTCTCCGGGTCGTCCATCGTGACCGAGTAGAGCAGCAGGTCCGGCCCGGCGAACGTGAGCCGCTCGACGATGCGCTGCGCCTCGGACTGTGCCGGCGGTCGGCCCGCGCATGTTGCGCACGGCACGGAAGTTGGTCGACTCGATCACCAGCGTGTTGCCTTCCCAGCGGCCGCGCGGGTCGCCTTCCCATTGCCGGATGCCCTCGTCGACGTGCGGGGCGCCGTCGATCGGGATGATGCGCGCGTTGTGGATCATCTCGCTGTGGAAGACCACGTAGCCGGGCGGCTGCAGGATGAGGGTGCCGTTGTTGTACTCGGTCGGCATCATCATGCCGAGCACGCCGCGCGAGATGCAGCGATCGCCCGACTCCATGTTGGCGTACGAGTCGTGGAGCTGCGCCATGTTCAGCGCGATGCGCTCGCGCGCGTCGGCGGTGCGCTCGGGGATGCGGCCGTTCGCCGGCTCGACGACGATCGAGGGCTGCCCGATGTCGGTCGGATTGTCGAAGTACCAGTCGAACCAATAGAGCCCGTAGCCGCCGACGCCGCCGCGGTTGTTCTCATGGCCCTGCCACTCCGCGCGTTCGATGCGCCCCGTGCCCCGCGCCGCGGCCCGTTGCTGCAGCTCGTCGGTCGAGATGTCTTCCCGCCCCGCCAGATCCTCCGGCAGCTCCAACGGCGTGAATATCGCCCGCGTGTTGTTCCACATCCCCTGGATGTTCGGCTGGCCGTCGGCGAGATGGTCCGGCTGCCACTCCTCGGAATCCGTCTGCGCGCCCGCGGACGGCACAAAGACAACCAACGCGGCCGCCGCCAGCAGGCCCGCCGCCGCACGAGTCGGTAAACGCTTCGTCACGTGTCTCTCCTTAAAAGTGAAGCGGCCACCCGAAGCGGCGCGACCGAATCGCACCGCCGCGGATGGCCAGAAACAACCCCGGTGCGCCGGTCAGTCGACGGTGACCGTCACGAGGATCGGGGTCACCTTGATCGTGTCGTCGGCGTGACCGCGGAGCACGTAGAAAGTGACGGTCGTCACCGCCTCGCCGCCGCGCCCGCCCTCGATGTGCGTGACCATCGGATCGAACGTCACCCTGCCCGGTCCGCGGTAGTGGGTCCAGGTGACGGCCAGCCCGGTCTCCCCGGCCTCGAACGCGTTGACGACGTCCTGGTTGATCGGGTGCGGCCGCGACCGGCGCAGCTCGAGCGCCGCGATTCGTTCCGGTGTCGTCGGCTTCTCGCGCGGTCCCGGGATTCCGTCGTCACTGACGCGCGCGGTCAGGGCCAGGGTGTCCGGGAGCGTCACCGTCAGGTCGGTTCCCGGCTCCACCTCGATGTACGGGAACCGGTTGTCGGCCGGCCAGCCGTTGGCGCCCATGCCGCGGTTGGCCTTGATGACGCCGTCGTCGATCTCCCACGCCGGCCACAGCGACGCGATCGCACGGTCGGTGCGGCCGTTGGAGGTCACCGTCCAGACCAGATCCTTCTCGCCCCAGTCCGCCGGCACCTGCACCCGGAAGACGAACTGCTGGCGCCGCACGTAGAACCGGGTGGGCTGGCCGCGGTCGGCCGGCCCCGGCTCGAAGAAGTTGTCCGCGCCGATCGGCGCGTGCGGCATCTCCCGGTAGTTGCGGTTCATGTACCCGAAGACCATGTTGAAGGTCCCGTCCGGGTTCCGCTCCCACCCCTCGAAGACCGGCGCGACGTTCTGGCCCCTGTCGAACTTGAGCTGCGCCTGCTGCGCCTGCGCGTCGCTCGCCACGACACATGCCAACCCGACCGCGCCGCACAGCAGCACGAAACGCAAACCACCCCTGAACATGATGACGAACTCCGTCAGTTGTCGTTGTTGTTGGCCATCGCCTCCCGCTCGGCCAGCGCGGCGGCGAAATCGTCGTCGTCGAGCTCGTAGTAGCTCGTCCAGGTGAAGCTCATGTCGTCGCTCGAGCGCTGGCCGAACCCGGCCCAGTTACGCGGATCCGGATTCCAGCGGTTGGCCTCCGAGTTGTCGTGCCACGTGATGGTGTGCATCATCGTGCCGGCCGGCAGCAGCGGCTGCACGTGACGATGTGCCAGCCGAAGTCCCACGTCGCGCAACTGAGCATCTCGGTCTGCCCGTCCGGATAGATGGCCTCGATGCACTGCCGCTTGCCGCGGTTGTGCAGGTGCGGCTGGAAGCCGGTCAGCCGGACGTTGTTCTCGAACTTGTGGTAGCTGTCGTGGCGGACGTTGTCCTCGCCCGGCGGGATGTCGAGGTCGTAGTTCTGCGCCAGCGCCCGCGAGAACAGCTCGTGCTTCGGCGTCTCGCCCTCCGGGTAGAAGGTCAGTCCGACGCTGGTGCGATCGGTCCGATCCTCACCGATGGAGGCGTAGTGCATGTTGAAGCGGATGACGGTGCCGGCCTTCACGAGGCGCCCGGTTCCGGGCGGGAAGATGTCGCCGTTCTTGCCCTGGGCGTACTCGTTGAGGAAGTCGCCCTCGTCGTCATCCGGCGTCTCCTGCACCCGGGTGACCGCGTGGTGCACGACCGGGAAGCCCTCGGACGACGGCTTGGTCTCGACCGCGCTGATCCAGACGTCCTCGGTCAGCCCCGAATCGGCATAGAAGTCGCCCCACCAGTTGGCGCCCTCGGCCGGGACCACGAAGGGCTCGGGGATCGGGACGATCCAGTCGGGCTCGCCGATGTGCCACTGATCGCGGTCGGCGAACTCGCGCTCCGGCGGCGCGTCGGCCGGGTTGCCGCGCGGCGCGCCGGCGTCGACCCAGGCGGAGACGGTGGCGATCTGCTCGTCGTTCAGCGAGCGGTCGTACTTGAAGCCCTGCACGCCGATGTTCTTGTCGATGTACCACGGCGGCATCGTGCGCGTGACCACCTTCTCGCGGATGGCGCGCGCCCACGGCCGCGTCTCCTCGTAGGTCATCAGCGACATCGGGGCGATGGCCCCCTCGCGGTGGCACGTCTGGCAGGAATCCTGAAGTATCGGAAGCACGTCCTTCGTGAACGTGACGTCCGACTGCGCGAGCGCCGTCCCGGGCGCGACTGCCGCCAGGGCGAGCACCGCGAGCACGACGACGCCGAGGGAACCGAACAGCCGGGTTCCGACGCTGGATTTCATTGGGATCTCCCCTCCTGTACTATCCGTGTACTCTGCGCTTCCGGCGACCCGTTGTCAATGACGAACCGCGCCTACCGCGCCGCGGCGGCGGCTTCGGCCTCCTCGGCCCGCGCGCCGGCCAGGATCACCTCCATCGCGTAGTTGCCCTCGTGGCAGGCGTACTCGTAGAGGGGCTCCGGGTTCGACTGCATCGGCACCTCGTACTTCCAGGGCCGCGTCCAGGTGGCCGGGTCGTCGATGGTCGCTTCGTACAGCAGCACCTCGGGCGAGACACGGGTGAAGCGCTCGGTCAGATGCAGGTCCGCGCTCGCGCCGCCCCGCATGAAGCTGGTCTCGCGGATGAAGCCGCTGGTCTCGACCACCAGCGTGTCGCCTTCCCAGTAGCCGCGCGAGTCGCCGGTCCACTGGCGCAGGCCGATGTGCGGCCGCCCGTCGAGGGGTACGACGCGGACGTTGTGGTTCATCTCGTTGAGGAGCACCACCGAATCCGGCGTCTGGAAGACCTGCACGTTGTTGTTGTAGGCGCCGGGGGTCATCGGCGGTCCGGAGTTGAACCCGGTGATGCAGCGCACCTGCAGGCCGTTCGGACCGAGATCGTCCACCCACCCGCCGGGGGTGGGCTCGTGCGGCCCGGTGTTCTTGCGCGCCTCGGTCATCGCGGCCCGCCGGCTCTCCGCCTCGGGCGTCAGCGCCGGAATGCGGCCGTCGGGCGGATCGATCACGAGCGACGTGCGCCGGGTCCCGATGACGGAGTCGCCGCGGTCGAACCAGAACGTGTTGTAGTTGCCGACGATGTCGTCCGGCTCCTGGTCGTCGCGGGCGGCGTTCTCGGCCGCGCGGGCCTGCTCGAGTTCGGCCGCCTCCTCGGCGGTCAGGAACTCCTGGCCCGCGAGGTCCTCCGGACGCTCCATCGGCGTGATGGTGCGGAAGTCCCAGACCCCCTGCAGGTCGGGGTGTCCCCACGCGGCGCAGCGGCGGTGAAGGGCACAAGCGCCGCGAACGACAGAACCGCCAGAACGCACACGAACTCTCTGCGTGCCATCTCGATTCCTCCTGCCCGGCCGTCCGGCTCCGGGCCGACTGCCCGCGCGCCACGCCCTGTCCGGGCACGTGCCCGCAACGCGCCCGCCGCACGCGGGCATCAGGGTCCGCGCTCCGGTGCTGCGGGACTCTCTCGGCGCGAGAATAGCACGCTCTCCGGCTCCGAACCGGCGTTTGCCCCGCCGTCCCGTGCTAGATTCTGCGGTTGGGCATTTCACGCGAAGACTCAGGAGCAGTGCCGTGTCGGAGACATCGACCAGGACGACCCACGAATTTCAGACCGAGGCCCGCCAGCTCCTCGATCTGATGATCCACTCCCTCTATTCGAACAAGGAGATATTCCTCCGCGAGCTCATCTCGAACGCGTCGGACGCCTGCGACAAGCTGCGCTTCGAAGCGCTGACCGACGCGGCGCTGCTCGAGGAGCACCCCGACCTGGCGGTCGAGGTGGAGGTCGACCCGACCGCGCGCACGATCGCCGTCACCGACAACGGGGTCGGCATGTCGCGCCAGGAGGTGATCGACAACATCGGGACCATCGCCAAGTCGGGCACCCGCGAGTTCGTCGCGCAGCTCACCGGCGACCAGACGCAGGACGCGCAGCTCATCGGGCAGTTCGGCGTCGGCTTCTACTCGTCGTTCATCGTCGCCGACCGGGTGACGCTGACGACCCGCCGGGCCGGACTCGGGGCCGGGGAGGCGGTGCGCTGGGAGAGCACCGGCGAGGGCGAGTACACCCTCGAAGCCGTCGCCCGGGAGGCGCGCGGCACCGAGGTCGTCCTGCACCTGCGCGACGGCGAGGACGATCTGCTCTCCGGCCCCGCGCTGCGGGCCATCGTGCAGAAGTACTCCGACCACATCACGATTCCAATCCTGATGAAGAAGGAGGAGGTCCCCGGCAGGCAGGCGGACACCGGCGACGTCGAGACCACCGAGAAGGTCAACCAGGCGTCGGCGCTCTGGGCGCGGCCGAAGACGGAGATCACCAGGGAGCAGTACGACGAGTTCTACAAGCACGTCGCGCACGACTTCGACGTGCCCCTCGCGCACACCCACGCCCGCGTCGAAGGGCGGCAGGAATACACCCTGCTGCTCTACGTTCCGCGGCGGGCGCCGTTCGACCTCTGGGACCGCGAGCAGCGCCACGGCATCAAGCTCTACGTCCGGCGCGTCTTCATCATGGACGGCGCCAAGGAGCTCATGCCGGGCTACCTCCGCTTCGTGCGCGGCCTGATCGACTCCAACGATCTGCCCCTGAACATCTCGCGCGAGATCCTGCAGCACTCCCGCGACGTCGAGGCCATCCGCAATGCCGCCGTCAAGCGGGTCCTCGGCCTGCTCGGGGAGCTGGCGGAGAACGAGCCGGACAAGTACGCCGACTTCTGGCGCGAGTTCGGCCGCGTCCTCAAGGAGGGCATCGGCGAGGACGTGGGCAACCAGGAGCGGCTCGGCAAGCTGCTGCGCTTCGCCTCCACCCACCGGAACAGCGCCGAGCAGAGCGTGTCGCTCGCCGACTACGCGGCGCGCATGAAGGACGGGCAGGAGAAGATCTACTACGTCACCGCGGACAGCTTCGCCGCCGCGCAGAACAGCCCGCACCTGGAGGTGTTCCGCAAGAAGGGCGTCGAGGTCCTGCTGCTGCACGACCGGGTCGACGAGTGGGTCATGGCGCACATGCCCGCGTTCGACGGCAAGTCGCTGCAGTCGGTGACGAAGGGCGACCTCGATCTCGGCGGTCTCGCCGACACCGGGGAGGAGGCGCAGCAGAAGGAGGAGACCGAGGCGGACATGAGACCCGTCGCCGAGCGCATCGGGAAGGCCCTCGGCGACAAGGCGAAGGAGGTGCGCCTGACGCATCGGCTGGTCGACTCGCCCGCCTGCCTGGTGACCGAGCAGGACGGCATGAGCGCCAACCTCGAACGGGTCCTGCGGGCGGCCGGCCAGGCCGTGCCCAACGTGCCGCTCGTACTCGAGATCAACCCCGAGCATCCGATCGTGACCCGGCTGAAGGAGGAAACGGACGACGCCCGGTTCAAGGACTGGAGCCACATCCTCTTCGACCAGGCCATGCTCGCCGAGGGCGGCCACCTCGACGACCCGGCGGGATTCGTAAAGCGGCTCAACGAGCTGATGCTGGCAATGGCCGGCGAGCCGAAGTCCCGGATCTGGACGCCGGGAAGCTGAACCACCAGAGCGATGCCTCCGCGCCGGACGCTCGACCCGGCGAACGCGCCTCTCGTCACGGCGGATGGAGAATGAGCGCGCGCCGCCGGCAGTCGGCCATGATCTCGCGGGGCACGATCCCGATCGCGAGCCAGAGGGCGACGGGAATGATGAACAACTCGTCGATGTCGCGCAGTATCGGGAGGAAGCTCGGGATCAGGTCTCCGGAGCTGACGATGTAGAGCAGCGTCCCGGTGACGAACCACCGCGTGTACCACGGGGTGCGCGGGTCGCGCAGCACGAGCCGGAGCGCCCGCGCGTCGCGGAGCAGGGCTCGCACCCAGTTGGTCCACCGCAGCCTGGACCTCGCGAACAGGATTCTCTTCACGCTCGCCGCGCCTCGGTCAGGTCGTCTCGCCCCGGCGGATGCGCTCGATCCGCCGGTCGCGATCCGAGGCGAAACGGGCGAGGTCCCGGCGGTGATTCGCCTCGATCTCCTGGAGCGCCTGCGCGTCGGCGGCCCCCGCCAGGGCCGACTGCTGCAGGATGCGGCACTCGGCGACCCGCGCCTCCCAGGTGCGCCGGGCCTCGGCGATCGCGTCGATCTGCGCCGGCGACAGCTCGACCGACTCGACGCCGGCGGCCTCGTCCTGCCGCTTCAGCTTCTCCATTGCGATCTCGTACGCGCTCTTCGGTGCTCCGTCCACCACGTCGACTCCTTGCCGCGTCCCCGCGCCGGCACCGCTACCGCGCCCGCCCGGTCCGGAACGGCTCCGAGCGCGTCGCGGTCAGCCCTCGTGGAGAGTATAGGTGCGTAGGAGTCTCGCGCCAGCGAACTCTCAACGCGACCCTGCGGGTCGCGCCGCGTCCGGGAACCGGCGGCCTGCCATCACGTACTTGCCACGCGGCCGGCGCTCGGGTATCTTCTCAAACGGTCGGCGTGTTGGACGTCTACCCGTGCGTCGTCCTGCTTTGCCACGTTGCGAGCCGATCGAGCCTGTAAACCCGATTCTCCTCACGGCGAGCGCTGAGCAGCGCGCTTCGTCCCGACCGGCGAGCGCACACGACGCCGTCAACCTGTCAGGAGGATCGCCATCTCTTCCAGAGTCTTCGTCGGCAACCTGAGCTACGAGACGTCCCGGGAGGAACTGGAGACCGCGTTCTCCAGGGTCGGCCAGGTCGTCGATGTCGTCCTGCCGGTGGATCGTGCCACCGACCGGCCCCGCGGCTTCGCGTTCGTGGAGTTCAGCGACTCCGACCTCGTGTCGAAGGCGATTCAGGAACTCGACGGCGTCGAGCTCGGCGGCCGGACGCTGCGGGTCAGCGAGGCGCGCGAGCGCGCCCCCCGACCGCCGTTCGGCGGCGGCGGTGGCTGGGACGAGGGCGGAGGTCCCGGCGGCGGCGGGGCGGAAAGCCGGCCGGGATGGAGCCCCGACCGCCCGCCGAAGTCCTCCCGACCGAAGGGCAGCCGCCGCGGCGTGCGCGGCCGCAAGCGCGGCTTCTAACCCTCGCGCCGAGCTTCGCCCGCCACCGCGTCAGTGCACCATGAACATCCGTTTCCGATCACATCGTTCAAGCAGTCTGGAGTACGCAACATGGCAGTAACCGGCACCGTCAAGTGGTTCAACGACAGCAAGGGGTTCGGCTTCTTGACCCGCGACGACGGCGAGAAGGACGTCTTCGTGCACCACTCCGCCATCCAGGGGCAGGGCTACAAGAGCCTCGCCGAAGGCCAGCGAGTCGAGTTCGACGTCGTACAGGGCCAGAAGGGTCCGGCCGCGGAGAACGTCGTCGCCGTCTGACGGCGCGCCGTCGGTTGAGAGGGCGGGCGGCGGCGGTCCCGCCACTCGCCACGTTCCTCCGTGGGCCGGAGCCCCGCCCGGTCCGGAGCGCGATCACGGCTCCAGCGCCGCGTCCCGCTCCTCGGCCCGCGCCCCGCGCAGCAGGTTCTCCATGCCGTAGTTCCCTTCGTGGCAGGCGTACTCGTAGAGCGGCAGTTCGCTGCGGTTCATCGGCAGCCGTCCGCTGAACGAGCGCGTGAAGCTCGCCGGATCGTCGACGGTGAACTCATAGAGCAGCGAGTCGCCGTCCACGCGGGTGAACCGTTCCTCCAGACGGAGGCCGCCGGCCGAGCCCAGGGCCAAGCCGGTCAGCGCGAAGCTGGCGGTGCGGTCGGTGAAGTTGCGGGTATCGATGACGAGCGTGTCCCCCTCCCACCGGCCGCGCGAGCTGCCCATCCACTGGCGGATGCCGTCGTCCAGGGCGGGCCGGCCGTCGAGCGGCACCACGCGCACGTCGTGGTTCATCTCGACGAGCAGCACGACCGCGTCCGGCGTCTGGAAGATCTGGACGTTGTTGTTGTAGCCGCCCGGCAGCAGCGGCGGTCCGGTGCTGAAACCGAGCAGGCAGCGCTCGGCGAGCCCCCGCTCCTCCGGCCCGGCCGTGCCGTAGCCGCCGACGCGGATCCGGACCGGCTGCCCGTCCGCGGCCAGCCGCGCCTCCTCGCGCGCCTCGGCCTCGGGGGTGAGGGCCGGTATCCGCCCGTCCGGCGGATCCACGATCAGCGCCGTCTGCGTCAGCGCCGTCGCCCGGGCGCGGTCCGTCCAGACCGCCTGGCTGTACCCGCCGGGGTCTCCCGGCGGCGCCGCGAGATCGCGGGCCAGCGCGGCCGCGTTCGCCTCCTGGGCCACGACGGCGGCTTCCTCGACGGTGAGCGTCGCCCGATCGGCAAGCTCCTCCGGCCGCTCGAGCGGCGTGAACGTCCAGTAGTCCCACACCCCGCCGAGGTCGGGGTCGCCCCACGACGTACGCGGGGCGTCCGAGGACTGCGCCGGGACCACCACCGGCAGCAGCACCGCCAGCGCCAGGGCGAGCGCGGCGCGCGTCGCGAATCGTGTCGTGCGTTCTTGCATCGGGTCCTCCTCCGGCGTTGTGCTCCGTAAAGGGAGCTCGACCTGCTGCGATCTTAATCCGGGGCCGGACGACTGCCGCACGAAGCCGCGAGCGGGACCGATCGAGGCGCACGAAGCCGCGTGCTACGATGACTCGGATGGCGGATCTCGGACCAGTCTCCACCGCCGACCCGGCGACGGTGTACGTCGGGCCGCTGGGCTCTATCGTCCACGTCCTGCGCGCCGACGCCGGGACCGTGGCCGCGCTCGCCGCCATCGACTGGAACCGCTGGTTCAGCCGCGTCCGCCTCGATCCGGTTCGCGGGCTCATCACCCTGATGAGCCCTTCGCGCCTTCATGACGAGCTCGCCGAGATTTTCGACGACATCGTGGACGCCGCGGCGAGCGCCGCCGCCGGCGCCTCGAAGAGCTTCCGCACCACCCGCCTCCGCAAACCCGACGACCCGCCGGGTACCGGCTTGGAACCGGACTGCGCGTTCTACCTCGACGAACGGGCGCGAGCCTATATCGCGGCGCTCGCCGAAGGCGAAGCGGCGGCCGAGGCGTACTTCCTGAACACGCCGCCCGATCTCGTCGTCGAGGTCGAGATCACCCACGGCGACGACGGCCGCATCGAACGCTACGGCGCAATCGGCGTGCGCGAGCTGTGGCGCCTGCACGGCCGCAAGGGCACTCGCACCCTGCGGCCGGACTTCCTGGCCCTGCGTCGCGGGGCGCCGCCGCGGGCGCTCGCCGCCTCGGAGGTTCTCGCCGGCCTGACGCCCGCGGACGTCTGCGAGGCCACCGAGAGAGTGCGGCTCAGCGCCACCCGCGACGAGCGCAGCGCCGCGGTCGCCCGCATCGTACGCCGGCGTTCGCGAAGAAGAGACGCCGTACGGCGCCGCTATCAGCAACCGGTGATCGGCAGATATTCGGATGTCCTGGCCAGGTTACAGTGCTGAAGCTGGCATCTCCGACGCGGGTGTTGCGGGAGGTCAGTCCTCGTACACCGGACCGTGCACCGTACGGTGCGAGAGGTATCGCCACTCGCCGTCCCGCTGGGCATAGACCCGGACGTACCAGAAGCTGAAGCTGCGTTGCTCGGCGACCGGTCCGCCGCTGCGGGCCCGGAGCCGCCCCATGGTAATGGCCACGTCGCCGTGCATCTCCACCTGCTGCGAATCGACCTCCCTCTGCGAGTAGCGGCCGTCCAGCGAGGCCAGCCACTCCTCTCGCGTGTCGACGCCGAGTATCTCGCCGCCCGTGGTCCAGCCATCGCCGTGCGTGTAGGTGAAGTCGTCGGCGAGCACGCCGTCGAGGAACGCGACGTCGGCGTGCAGGACCGCCTCTTCCATCCGCCGCTCCAGCGCAAGCACATCCGCCACGGCATCCTCCTCCGCGTCAGGGAGCGCGAAGACGTACAGAGCATTGCCGCTGCCCGGGTAACGCACGTCAGGTGCGAGCATGCGGGGCATCAGCCGCGGGCTGCCGCCGCCGAGGCCGGTCGACACCGCGACGTACTGTCTTCCGCCGGCCCGGAAACTGATCGGAAAGCCCTGCACCGACGTCCCGAGGCGCGCCCGCCAGAGCTCTTCGCCCGTCTCCACGTCGAACGCACGGAAGCGGCGGTCGAGGTCGCCGGCGAACGCCAGCCCCCCGGCCGTCGTGAGAACGCCGGTCAGGAACGTCGGCCGCTGCTCGATGCTCCACACCTCCTCCAGGGTCTCGGCGTCGTAGGCGGCCAGCTTGCCCAACCGGCCATCCGTGCCTGGCATCTCGTGGAACGGCCGCGAGCTCATCCCGACGCCGCCCGAGCCGAGCTCGAAGGCGACCTCGCGGGCGGCCAGCTCCATGCACGACTGCGCGAGCGGCAGGACCAGCAGACCCGATCCCGGGTGGTAGCCCATCGGGTGCCAGTTCTTCCCGCCGGCAGTGCTCGGACACGCGGGCACGAGTTGCTCGAACTGCGCGTCGGCGATGTCCTGCCGGTAGGTGACGGCGCCGGTCTCGGGATCGATGCGGTCGAAGACGTTCTGGTAGACGGTCTCCTTGTGTCCGAGGAACTCGCCGGTCTCCCGGTCCAGCTTCCACAGGATGCCGTGCTTGCCGGCGCTGAAGACCGCCTTGCGGCCTCCGGTGTCGACCAGCACCCGCTCGTACACCTCGTCCAGGTCCAGGGTCTCGCCCGGCACGTGCTGGAAGTGCCACTCGAGCTCGCCGTCGCCCGGCCGCAGGGCGACGGTAGAGTTGGTG
>JAGWAH010000094.1:0-8674 GCA_021296515.1 Acidobacteriota bacterium
GCTGATGCGGCTGAACTGCGTATAGATGTCCAGCAGCTCGCCTTCCTGATCGAAGATCTGGATGCGGTGGTTGCCGCGGTCGGCCACGAACAGGCGGCCCTGCGAGTCGAATTCCATCGCGTGCGGCGTGCGGAACTGGCCCGGACGGAAGCCGATCTCGCCCCACTGCTTGATGAAGTTGCCGTCCCGGTCGTACTTCAGGATGCGTCCGGTCCGGCCGGCCGGCGGGTCCGGGTTCTGGCCGCTGTGGCCGTCCGACACGAAGATGTCGCCGGTCGGGCCCCAGGTGATGACGTCGCACGGCTCGTTCAGATGCACGCCCTCGGGGTCGTCACCGGGCTGCCCGGCGACGCCGAGCGTCATGAGAACTTCGCCCTCGGGGCTGAACTTGATGACCTGGTGGCCGATCTCGTCGTTGCCCTGCGAGTCGGTGACCCAGACGTTGCCGTCGTCGTCGACGTGGATCCCGTGCGGCAGCACGAAGAGCCCCGCGCCGAACCGGTTGTACTTCAGGATCGGATTCAGTTCCGGGTTGGCCGCGCATCCGCCTGCGAGCGCGAAGCCGCCGCAGCGGTCATAGACCCAGACGTGACCGTCGGTCGGGTCGATGTCGACACCGGCGGTCGAGCCCCACGTCCGGCCGTCGGGCAGCTTGGCCCAGTGCAATTCAACCTCGGGGTTCGGGTTCGGAAGCACCCGCTGCACCAAGTCAGCCGAACCCTCCTGTGCCGCCGCGCCGCCGGCGCCGAGCGCCGCGAGCGACAGGATCAGCAGGGCCACGCCTGCGGCTCTCGAAACGATCCGTCGATTCTGCATCATATCCCTCTCCTCTGTTGAAACCGGGCCATATATCCTAGCCGATCCCACGGACGTGGGCAGACCGCTCGAGCGCGACGAGGCCGCGCCGCAACGGCACCGGAACACTCGCTCTAGAACGGACAGTTCCTCGGCAAGACCCGGTTGGGCGGCAAGCGGAGGCCGTCGCGCGGCCTTGCGGTCGCGGTCGGCGAAGATTTCCGGGCTATTGAGGTAATCCATGAACAGATCCAACCCTCCGCGGTCCCGCACCGCCGTCTGCGCCGTGCTGGCGTCGCTCCTGGCGACGGCCGGGATCCCGGCTGCCGCCTGGGCCCAGTCGGCTGCGCCGCGCACCCCCTGGGGCGCCCCGGACCTGAACGGCATCTGGAGCCACGGGACGGCGACGCCGCTCGAACGCCCCGAGCCGCAGGGCGACCGGGCGCTGCTGACCGCAGCGGAGATCGCCGAGATCAACGCCGCGCAACGGTCGACCGAAGGCGTCGGGGCGCGCCGTGTCGTCTGGTGGGAGCGCAGCCTGTCGGACGGGCGCACGTCGATGATCGTCGATCCCCCGGACGGCCGCATCCCGTACTCGGAGGCCGGCCTGGAGCGCGTCCGGGCCAGGCCCGGGCAGACGAGCGAAGGGCCCGAGGGCCGCAGCCCCCAGGAGCGTTGCATCTCCTACGGCATCCCCCGTCTGGGCGGCCCCTACAGCCAGAACATCCACATCGCGCAGTCGCCGGACCACGTGCTCCTGCTCTTCGAGATGGTCCACGAGTTCCGGATCATCCCGCTGGACGGGCGTCCGCACCTGCCGGACCACGTGCGGCAGTGGCTCGGCGATTCGCGCGGCCACTGGGAAGGAGACACCCTGGTGGTCGAGACGGTCAACTTCAGCCCGGCGCAGTGGTTCCGCGGGCTGTCGCAGGGCGGCATGCGGCTCGTCGAGCGATTCACCCGCCTCGACGAAGACACGGTGCGCTACGCGGTGACGTTCGACGACCCGGACCTGTGGACGCAGCCCTGGACGGCGGAGATCCTGATGCCGCCCACCGAGGGCGACATGTTCGAGTTCGCCTGCCACGAGGGGAACACCGGCATGACCGCCACGCTCGAGATTGCGCGGCTGGAGGAAGCCGAGGCGGACGGGGCGCGGTAGGGCGAGGTTCGCCTCGGCGCAGGGGGCATCGCGGCACGCGAGAGCTCGGAGACCTGAACGTCGGATGACCAGATGACTGATCGGAATCGTCCCGAGGCACGGAACCACGCCCTGTCGCCGGCCGCCGGTCGACTTCGTTGCGCCCTGGTCGCGGCCGGCGCCCTCCTGTTGGCCGGAATCACCCCTGCGCACGGTGAGACGGCGCCCCAGGGCGGGTTGCAGTTGCCGCCGACGCAAATCTTCGGCCCGCCCCCGCCGATCGCGCCCGAGGTGATCGTCCGCGACAGCACCGGGGTCACCATCCGGGCCACGCGCATCGACGAGCCCATGAGCATCGACGGCGTCCTGAACGAAGCCGTCTACGAGCTGGTCCGACCGATGTCGGACTTCATCCAGAACGACCCGGCCGAGGGCGAGCCGGCCACCGAGCGCACGGAGGTCTGGCTGCTCTTCGACGACGACAACGTCTACGTCGTCGCCCGCTGCTGGGAGACCCGGCCGGATCGCATCATCGCCAGCGAGATGCGCCGCGACAACATCCGCATCGTGCGCGACGACAACTTCGCCTGGTCGCTCGACACCTTCTACGACCGGCGCAACGTGGTCCTCTTCGAGGTGTCGGCGGTCGGCGGCCGGCTCGATGCGCAGCTCACCAACGAGTCGCAGCCGAACCTGGACTGGAACCCGGTGTACGACGTCTCGGTCGGCCGCATGGAGGGCGCCTGCCCTTCAAGTCGCTCCGCTACCGCGGCGAGGGCCCCCAGATCTGGGGCTTCCAGGCCCGGCGGGTCAACCGCTGGAAGAACGAGTCGTCGTACCTGACGCCGCTGTCCGCCGCGCAGGGCCTGCGCGGCCACTTCCGGGCCTCGCTGGCCGCCACCCTGGTCGGCATAGAAGCCCCGCCGGCGTCGCGTCTGTTCGAGGTCAAGCCGTACGGCATCGGGGACCTGACGACCAGCCCCGTCGCGTCGCCCCCGCTCGCGAACGAGATCGGCTGGGACGGCGGGGTCGACATCAAGTACGGCGTCACCCAGGGGCTGACCGCCGACTTCACCGCCAACCCCGACTTCGCGCAGGTGGAGGCCGACGAGCAGCAGATCAATCTGACCCGCTTCAACCTGTTCTTTCCCGAGAAGCGCGAGTTCTTCCTGGAGAACCAGGGCACCTTCCGCTTCGGCGGCGCGGCGACCAGCGGGCGCCTCGCCGGCGCGACGGACACGCCGGTCCTCTTCTACAGCCGCCGCATCGGCCTCAGCGGCGGGCAGGCGGCGCAGGAGGTGCCGTTGCGCGCCGGCGGGCGCCTGACCGGCCGGGTCGGCCGCTACACCCTCGGCGCGCTCAACATCCAGTCCGGGGACGCGGAGGCGGCAGGGACACGCGCCACCAACTTCAGCGTCCTGCGCGCTCGGCGCGACATACTGCGCCGCAGCAGCATCGGCGCCATGTTCACCGGCCGGTCGGTCGCCCTCGACGGCCTGGGCGGCAACGAGGCCTACGGCGTGGACGGCATCTTCGGCTTCTACGACGACCTGAACATCAATACCCACTGGGCGCGCACCCGCACCGACGGGAGGACCGGCAACGACACCAGCTACCGCGCGCACCTGGAGTACCTCGGCGATCGCTACGGCGTGCAGCTCGAGCACCTGCTCGTGGGCGACGACTTCAACCCGGAGATCGGCTTCGTGCGGCGGCGCGACATGCGCCGCAGCTTCGGCGAGTTCCGCTTCAGCCCCCGCCCGCAGTCGATCGACTGGGTGCGCCGCTTCCTGTGGACCGGCTCGTTCGCCTACGTCGAGAACCTGGCCGGCGCGGTGGAGACCCGCGAGACGCTCGCCTCGTTCGGCATCGAGCTCGACAACAGCGACCAGCTCCTGTTGAGCGGCATGCGCTCGTACGAGTTCCTGCCCCGGCCGTTCGCCATCTCCCGGGACGTCACCCTACCGGTCCGCGGCTACGACTTCGCCAACCTGGGCGTCGGCTACAACTTCGGCCAGCAGCGACGCTGGTCCGCCAACGTCCTCGCCGAACACGGCTCCTTCTACAGCGGCCAGAAGACGGCGCTCACCGTCACGCGCGGCCGGGCCAGCCTCACCGACCAGTTCTCGGTCGAGCCGCTGTACTCGGTCAACTGGATCGATCTCGCCGAGGGCGAGTTCACGACCAACCTGCTCGGCGCGCGGGTCACCTACACGATGACGCCGCTGATGTTCACCAGCGCGCTGGTGCAGTACAACTCCAGCCGCAACGCCATGTCGGCCAACATCCGCTTCCGCTGGGAGTACCAGCCGGGCAGCGAGCTGTTCATCGTCTTCAACGAGGAGCGCGATACCGGCCTGACCCGCTCCTACCTGGGGCCCACGAACCGGGCGTTCATCATCAAGTTCAACCGGCTGTTCCGGTTCTGACCCGCGAACGGCGTGGCCGGCGTCCGCGCACCTGGAGCGTCTCCGATCAGTGGAGCCCGGCGCGGAGGTCGTCCATCTGCGCCGACCGGTCACTCGCCGATCAGAACGGCAGGAGCGCGTGGCGGATTTCGATCTCGTCGTTGCCCGGCTGCCGGCGGTGACGGCTGGAAAAGCGTGTCGCCGCGCCGATGGCTCCTTCGCTTCGCGGCCCCACGACGAGTGCAACGTCCTGATCGCACTCGACGATTTTCGCCCGCACGCTTGAAGCTGCGTGCGCCACGTCACCGTCGAGGACGTAGCCGAGCATGCACCCGATGGGCAGGTTCTCCGAGTACTGCCCCGTGATGAAGCGGGCAAGCCCGTCCAGCACGTATTCCGTGGCCAGCGACCTCCGGCCGTCGGTGCGAACGACGTTCAGCCGCTTGCATTCGTACGCGAGATACCCTTCAGCCAGTGGATCCAGCAATACAGCCACGTCGATGCGTCCCTTGCTGTAGGCCAGACCGTTCGACTCGTACCCCGGCGCGTGGTACTGGAACGCAACCAGGTGGAACCACTCCCGAACGAGAGGGTCCTTACGCAGGAACTGCACGAGGTTGAACGTGATGACGTCTTCTTCCGGCCGATCCGGCAGGACGCGAAGACACCGCGGCCAGACATTCAAGACGCTCCGCACGAAGCGCACGTCCAACGAGCGCAGGCGGGCTGCCCACGTCGCCGGCTTGCCACCCGGCATCAGGAGCGATCCTTGTGATCGCTATTGCCGGAGTTCGACCACATGTGCAGATCGACCACGATGGCCTTGGCGTCGGCCAGGGCCGCAGCTCGGAGCCAGAACCGTTTTCCGGTCGGCTTGACGAGGAACAGATCGCGGTCGATGAACACCCGGAAGTCCGGCATCGACTGGAAGTTGCCCGGAATGGGTTGCTGAACATGCTCGGCGAGGCGGGACAACGCCGCCGCCACGGACCCGTCGTCGTCCTCTGCGTAGTCGAACGCGGCCGGCCCGTCTTGCAGCGACAGACGGAGGATGGCGAGGTCGTCGTTGCGGGCCACGAGGCGCGTGCCGATGGATCCGTCCCCGTCGAACCAGTCCGCAAGGTTGTCGACCAGCGTACGGGCGTACTCGCGGCGGTCGCTCGCAGTCGCAGCGCTCCAAATCGCGGGAGAGCCGCCCCGGTGCGGTTGAACGGCTGGAATCACCTGCTCCACCGTGTCTTGCACCAGAATCCGCTCTTCGTTCGACAGACAGAAGAACTCGTACGCGAGACCGTCGATCTCTTTGAGCACATCATGCTCGTTCGACTCGAGATCGAAAGACCCACCAGTCGACCGAACCCGTTGCTCGACCATGGCGACCAGCGCATCCGCCGCCGAGCGCGACCGTTCTCGATCCGGCATGTCCTCCGAGACAGGAAACGGAAGGTGCAGTAGTTCCTTCTGTTCTACCTCCGGGCGTTCCGATCCGAACGACGAGGTTCCATGAAAGGCGAACCACAGCATCACCCTGCTGTTGAGCAGCCCGGCTAGCAGCTTGCCCCGACGTTCGGCTCCCGGCGGAACCACGACGGCCTGAATGATGTGCCGAAAGGTCATGGAATCCTCGACGTAGGCCGCGCGCAGTCTCTGGCCGTGGCTTGCGTCGGCGACGACGCCGCGTGGGACCAGCACGCGCGGTCCTTCGAATCCATCTTCAAATCCCCTTCGATGCACGACCCCGTCCTTCCACGGCTCCAATCCATCGCACGTCCGAGCCAGGATGCGGAACTCCTCTACCGGCAAGAAGGGGGTCGTCGCGACGATGCTGCTGTACTCGCGTCCGTAGGCTGGGTCCGAGAGCCGCTCGACGCTAGCGGGCTTGAAGCCCTTCCCGATGACCCAGCGATTCCTGGTGGCCTTCTTCCTGCGTGAGAGCGTCCCGAACTCACCGACAAGGGTGCCGAGACGGGGAAAATGCGACAGATAGTTGAACAGCCTGGCCTCCGGCTCGCTCATCCACAGCCGCTTCTTGAAGACCGACGGGTCAGCGTCGACCATGCGGGAGTCGAGCCGGCACCGGTCGGCGTTGCCGATCGTGATCAGACGCCTCGACTTCAGGTTCAGGTCGGCCTTCGGCGTCAGGTAGTCGAACCTGTAGGCGGCGCCCCCTGCCGGGGGGAGCCCGAACAAGAGGAGTGCGGCCGGGCGAACGGCCTTCTCGAACAACTGGAATCGCATGTCTGCGAAGTTGACGACGCTGAAGACACGTGCCGCGCGCATCAGACGCTTGCGGGCTTCGACAGCGTCTCTCGCGTGGTTGTGCAGAAAGCCCATGGCCGGCAGCAGGAAAGCGACGACGCCGTTCTCCCGCAGATGCCGCAACGCCTTCCAGACGAAGGCCCACGCCTGCTCGCGGCCAGGCGTCGGCAGCCCTTCGGTACGGCACCATTCCAACGAGGAATGGTGTTCGCGGCGGCGGCTCGACCAAGGCGGATTGCCGACGACCACGTCGACGGGTGGGTCGTCGGCCGCGCCCGAGAAGAAATCCTCTTTGCGAAGCGTGTTCCCGTGCAGAGCGGGCAGCACCTCACCCCGCGTCATCAGCGTTTGGATGTCCGGCGGGGTGACCTCCTCCAGCAACGCGACGTACAGCGAGAACACGGCCACGCGGACTGCGCCGCCGTCCAGGTCTCTGCCCTGCAACCTCGACAGAATGTCGCATAGGTCCTCCCAGGGAATGTTCCGGTCGGACCGGGCTGCGCGCCGTTGCTCGCATAGGCGCTGGAACAAGCGCACCAGGAAGATGCCGGACCCGCAGGCCGGATCCAGGAACCTCCCGTCGTTTCTGTCCTCGGGCGGCAGCCTCTCCCAAACGTGCGACACCACTATGTCAGCCAGGAACATCGGGGTATAGAAGGCGCCCCGGGCGCGGCGATCGTCGGTTCCCCGCTCGCCCAGGAACCGGTCGTGGACGGCGCTGATCAGCTCTACCGGGATGTACTTGAAGTCGTACGGCCAGAGGCGGTACTGCCCGCCTGACCCGTGCATCTCCTCGCGGCCCGAACGGAAGCGGGCCAGAGCCGCCAGATGCGCCGCCTGGAGGCGCGGACCACGGTCGGTCACCTCGAAGGAGCACGGGGCTACGAACAGATCGCCGTTGAAGTCCTTCCGCAGGGTCTCGAAGAGGCTGTCGACCGACTCGACGTCTCCCGATTGCAGCAGCGTCTCGAAGTCGTCGGCACGTGCGTTTGTGGCGCCCTGGAAGTAATCGGTACCAATGATCTCGCGGTCCTCGAGATAGGCGACGAACATCGCCTGGATCAGCAGCGCCTGAGCAGCACTCGTGGACAGGCCGGCACCGCAGAGCAGGCGATGGGACTCCGTGAGGTTGCGGAGGAGAACCCGGTCCACGCGCTCTTCCGGCTTGAAATGGTCGGAATGGTCCTCCCAGAAACGACCCGATTCGGCACCGTAGACGAGGTTCTGGAGCTTGAGCGCGTCGGTGACGGCGTCCAGTTCGTCAACGAGGCAGGAGGCGACGGGATCGTGGTCGTTGCCGGAACGCGGGATGCGAGCCAGCGTGAAGACGCGGACCGTGTCACCGGAGATGACGACGAGTAAGCTTGCGAGGCCCTGGTTCCAGAGCGCCGCGTGGAGCGGAGCCACGCCGGCCGGCTCGTACTCGTCCACGGAGAGGATGACCACGGTCGGGAGGTGTTGGACGCAGAAGACCGCCGAGGCACCCAGGTCGTCGATAGTCGTGCGCAACGCGCCGGCGTGCGGCACGTTCCGGACATCGTCCGACTGCTCGTAGAATTCCGGCGTCCCGCGGGTGGAAAGACTCAGGCGGTCCTTCCACGTAGAGCCGAGTGGTTTCGACGCGATGGCCTCCATCACGGCTGTCCCGGTGCTGCACAGTCGTCAATGAGCCGTCGGCTCCGTGACAGGTTGCTACGGCAACAGCGGGTCCCGCACCACCGAAGGAGCAGTAGGGCCTGCCTCGTTCATCGCGACGTTCGCAAGTTATTGTAGCGAAGAAAAAGGCGAAAATCCACCAAAAGTCCGTCCTTGCGCCGTGAGTGGGCCGCGACCACGCCTTGACCACCGGCACCGGTCGGCGGACTTGGTTCCAGGCCGATCCAGGGACCTCGCATTCCACAGGGCGTGGGTTGACCTGCCGCCGAGGCGAACGCGAGCCGATTTCCGCCACGGAGAGTCGGTAATCGCGGTAGGATCGGGCCGAAATACCACTATTCGAAGAGGAGTATCGAGATGACGAGTCCTCGTTGCATCGCCGCACTCACTGCCCTGCTGGCGGTCGCCCTGCTCG
>JAGWAH010000094.1:8703-15326 GCA_021296515.1 Acidobacteriota bacterium
ACCCCGGACGGCCAGCCGGACATCTCCGGCATCTTCACGTTCCGCACGCTGACGCCGCTGGAGCGCCCCGCGGCGCTGGCGGACCGGGACACGCTGTCGGCCGAGGAGGCCGCCGCCTTCGAGGCGTCGGAGCGCGTGCGCCTGAACCGCGACCTGTTCGACCCGATCACCGGCGCCCCGAGCGCGGGCTATCAGCCGCGCGACGAGGGCGGGGTCCTCTCGTACAACGAGTTCTGGTACGAGCGGGGCATCGAGCTGACGAGCGACAAGCGGACGTCGCTGGTGGTCGATCCGCCGAACGGCCGGATCCCGTACACCGACGAGTACCGCGAGGCCCGGGCGATCAACCGCCTGAACATGCGCAACGGCTTCGGCGATCACTACACCGACCGCACCCTGGGCGACCGCTGCCTGATGGGCTCCAACTCGGGGCCGCCGATGCGGCCGGGGTCCTACAACAACAACGTCCACATCTTCCAGACGCCCGGCTACGTGGCGCTGCTCAACGAGCACATCCACAACGTGCGCATCATCCCGATCGGCAAGCCGCACGGGAACATCCGGCAGTGGGTGGGCGACTCGCGCGGCCGCTGGGAGGGCGAGACGCTGGTCGTCGAGACGAAGAACTACGCCCGCGAGACCAACTTCGCCGGCTCGTCGCGCGACAGCTACCTGGTCGAGCGGTTCACGCGCATCGATCCCGACACGGTGATGTACGAGTTCACCTTCGAGGATCCGAACACCATCCCGTTCCGGCGCACCGACGGCGTGCTCTACGAGTACGCCTGCCACGAGGGCAACTACGGCCTGACCGGTATCCTCGGCGGCGCGCGGCGCAAGAACACGCAGAAGGTGACGTCGCTTCCGTAGGGGTCGCTCCGCTCGCGATTTCGATGACGGCCGGGGGCTGCGAGTTCCCGGCCGTTTCCGTCTTCACGGGGCGCGGCCCCGGCAGTACTCGGTCACGCGGACCAACGGGGCTGGAAGAGCGCTGAGCGCTGACCGGCGGGCGGGCGATTCGATGATTCGACAGAGTCTCGAACCGAAGTGCCGGAAATGACCTCGCTCGATTTCCTGATCGTCGCCGCGTTCATCGTCTACGCCATTGCGTCGGGACTCCGCAACCGGCGGGCCGCGTCGCGCAATCTCGACGAGTACTTCCTCGCCAACCGCAGCCTGCCCGGCTGGAAGGCCGGCCTCAGCATGGCCGCCACGCAGTTCGCGGCGGATACGCCGCTGCTGGTCACCGGCCTCATCGCCACCGCCGGCATCTTCGCGCTCTGGCAGCTCTGGATCTACGCGCTCGCGTTCCTGCTGATGGGCTTCGTCCTGGCGCCGGGCTGGCGTCGGGCCGGGGTGCTGACCGACGCCGAGCTGACCGAGGTGCGCTACGGCCGGCGGCCGGCGACCGTACTGCGCGGCATCAAGGCGCTCTACTTCGGCACGATCTTCAACTGCACCGTGCTGGCGTTCGTCTTCTTCGCCGCCGCGAAGATTGCGGAGCCGTTCCTGCTGTGGCACGCGTGGCTGCCCGCCGGCCTCTTTCTGCCGGTGGTCGACCTCGTGCAGTGGATCGGCGTCCCGCTCACCATCGGGCCGCCCGACGATCCCGCGGCATGGACGCACACCGCCAGCAACCTGATCTCCATCCTCCTCATCCTGGCCGTCGCCACGTTCTACTCGACCACCGGCGGGCTGCGCAGCGTGGTGGCTACCGACGTCCTGCAGCTTGGGGTCATGCTGCTGGGCACGGGGGCGTTCGCCACCGTCGTCGTCGTCGAGGCGGGCGGCCTCGGCGCCGTCACGGAGCGACTCCACGGCCTCTTCGCCGACGGCGGACCCGGCGGGATTCAGCCGGGCCAGATACTCGCGTTCACCCCGGACCGGGCGCGCGACGCGTCGGCCGCGGTACTGCTCTTGTTCGGACTGCAGTGGCTCATCCAGATCAACGCGGACGGCACCGGCTACCTGGCCCAGCGCTCCATGGCGTGCCGCAGCGACGCCGACGCGAAGACGGCCGCCGTCGTCTTCACGTTCACGCAGGTGCTGCTGCGCAGCCTGCTGTGGATCCCGCTCGGGCTCGGGCTGCTCGTGCTCTTCCCGCCCGATCCCGGCCTGACCCCGGCATCGGGACTGCTGCAGGCCGACCGCGAGGCGACCTACGTGCGGGGCATGGCGGAGCTGCTCCCGGCCGGCGTCAAGGGACTGATGGTCACCGGCATGCTCGCGGCGCTGGCCTCCACCGTCGACACCCACCTCAACTGGGGGGCGTCCTACTGGACCAACGACATCTACAAGCGGTTCGTCTGCCAGCTCTGGCTCGGCCGGGAGCCGAGCGGCCGATCACTGGTGTGGGTGGCACGGGGCTCGAACCTGCTGCTGGTGGGGATCGCGCTGGCGATCATGACCCAGCTCACGTCGATCAACGCCGCCTGGCAGACCAGCCTGCTGCTCGGGGCGGGCATGGGGGTGGTGCTGATCCTGCGCTGGATCTGGTGGCGGATGAACGCCTGGGCGGAGATCGCGGCGGTGCTGACGTCGCTGGTCGCCGCCCCTCTGCTGATGGTCTACCTCGGCGACGATCAGCACGCGCTCCGGCTGCTGCTCGTGGCGGCATTCGCGACCGCGGCGGCGCTGATTGCGGTCCGGGTCGCCGGCCCGGAGGACCCGACGCGGCTTGCCGCGTTCTACAGGAAGGTTCGGCCTGTCGGCTTCTGGGGCCCGGTCGCGCGCGACGCCGGCGCGGCGGCGGACGACGGACCCAGCCGCCTGGGCCGGGCGCTGGCAGCTACGGGTGCCTGCGCGGTGTCCATCTTCTGCCTGCTCGTCGGCCTCGGATCGTGGCTCGCGGGCAGTCCGGCGCCGACGTGGTTGCCGTTCGAGGCCGCATGGCAGGGCGGGTTGATCGTGGCCGGTGTGGCGCTCGTACCCCTGTGGTACCGGCTGGGGTATCGGGACACCGGCTCCCTGTCCTCGCGGAGCGGGCGCAACGCAGACCATCCGGCGGACACCCAAGACACTTCCAGCGCCGAATCGGACTTGGGGTGACACGCGTAAACTTGGAGATCGCGGAACCGATCGACAGCACATGGGCGGCGCAAGGATGGCACCGTACACGCAGGATCAGCTCGAAGCGATGCTGGCGGACCTGGAATCCGATCTGGTGGAGCGCAAGGAATCGCTGCAGGGAGACAATCCACGCAAGATCCGGCAGGCGGTATGCGCTTTCGCCAATGATCTGCCGGACCACCAGCGCCCGGGCGTCGTGTTCGTGGGCGCGGACGATGCAGGCACGCCGGTAGGCCTGGGAATCACGGACGAGTTGTTGTTGCAGCTCGCCGACGTCAAGACCGACGGCAATATCCTGCCGCCGCCGACGCTCACCGTGGACAGTCGCGTGCTGCTGGGGACTCCCGTTGCGGTCGTCACCGTCATGCCGTCGGACACGCCGCCCGTGCGCCACAGAGGACGGATCTGGATTCGAGTGGGGCCGCGGCGGGCCGTCGCCAGTGCGCAGGACGAACGGATCCTGAACGAGAAGCGTCGACATCGGGATCCCCACTTCGACGTCCAACCGGTCCCCACGGCAAGTGTCGCCGACCTCGACCTGCGGCGATTCGAGGAGGAGTACGTCCCCCTGGCGGTCGACGCGACGGCCCTCGCGGAGAACGACCGGAGCATGGAACAGCGTCTTGCCGCGCTGAAGATGATCGCCGGGATCGACGACCCTCGGCCGACGATCGCCGGCATGCTCGTTCTCGGCAGGAATCCGCAGGACTTCCTGCCGGCCGCGTATGCGCAGTTTCTGCGGATTGCCGGTACGGAGCTGGCCGACCCCGTAGTCGACGACGGACGATGCAGCGGGCCCCTCGCCCACCTGGTGCGTTGCCTGGACGACAAGCTGCTCGCGCACAATCGGACGGCGGTCGACTTCACGTCAGGGCCGACGGAGACGCGCACGCCGGCCTATCCGATGGCGGCACTGCAGCAACTCGTCCGCAACGCCGTCATGCACAGGACCTACGAGGGCACGAATGCGCCCATCCATGTCTACTGGTTCGACGATCGCATAGAAATCACGAGCCCGGGCGGCCCCTACGGCGCTCTCACGGAAGAGAACTTCGGACACCCGGGCGTAGTGGATTACCGCAACCAGATCCTGGCCGAGGCGATGCGGGTGCTCGGACTGGCCCAACGCTACGGTGCAGGCATACCGACGGCACGCCGGGCCCTGCACGCCAACGGGCAGCCTGCGCCCGATTTCCGCGTGGAGCCGAACTGGATTCACTGCACGGTGAGGGCCCGCAGCCGATGACGCCCGTCCTGACGTTCTTCAACAACAAGGGCGGCGTGGGAAAGACGTCCCTGGTGTATCACGCGGCGTGGATGTTCTCGGAGCTGGACCGGACGGTCCTGGTCGTCGATCTCGACCCCCAGGCCAACCTTACGGCGGCGTTTCTGGACGAGGACACGCTCGCCGAGCTGTGGGACGACGCGGATCCTTCGACGGGCAAGACGATCTATCGGTGCGTCGAACCGCTGACCAGAGTCGGGGACATCGGAGACCCTGTGCTGAGGCGGCCCGCGGACGGGCTCCACCTGCTGCCCGGCGACCTGGCTCTGTCCGGCTTCGAGGATTTGCTGTCCGCCGAATGGCCGAACTGCCTGGGAAGCGGGAACCTGTACCGGCCGTTTCGGGTGGCGACCGCGTTCTGGCAGGTCATACAGAGGGGCGCCGAGGACGCAGGCGCCGACATCGTGCTCGTCGACGTTGGCCCCAGCCTGGGGGCCATCAATCGTTCCGCCCTGATCGCCACGGACTTCGTAGCGGTGCCGCTCGCGGCGGACCTGTTCTCCCGGCAGGGGCTGCGCAACCTGGGACCGACGCTTCGCCGCTGGCGGATCGATTGGAAGAAGAGACGCGACAACTGGACCGACCCCGATTTCGACCTGCCGGCCGGCAACATGCAGCCCCTCGGCTACCTGATTCAACAACATGGCATCCGGCTGAGCCGCCCGGTCGCGGCGTACGACCGCTGGGCCAGGCAGATGCCGGCCGAGTATGCCCGCAGCGTTCTGGGCATCGACGCGCCAACGAGCGCCGCCGACCCCGGGGACGATGAGCACTGCATCGCCACCGTGAAGCACTACCGTAGCCTGGTCCCGCTCGCGCAGGACGCCCGCAAGCCGATCTTCTCGCTGTCGGCGGGAGACGGCGCCCTCGGAAGTCACGCAGCCGCGGCACGCGCCGCGTTCGGCGACTTCCGGGCGCTCGTCGAAAACATCTCGACACGAACGCAAGCCGCGCCGACCGTGAGGCAATGAGGAACACCGGCGGGCACAGGTCGAACCGTGGCGGGAACGGAGGCAAAATGCTCGGTAGCGGATCGGTCGACGCTCGCAGGCTGGTCTTCGAGGCAGCGCGGATCGTCGGCTTCACCGGCGCCGGCATCTCGACCGAGTCCGGTGTGCCGGACTTCCGCAGCCCGAACGGGGTCTGGGCGCAGAACCGCATCGTCGACTTCCAGGAATTCGTCTCCAGCGAGGCCGGACGCATCGAGTACTGGCGGCAGAAGGCCGCCGCCTGGCCCGCGATGCGCGACGCGCAGCCGAACGCCGGGCACTACGCCTTCGTGGAGCTGCACAAGCAGGGACGGCTCGACGCGCTGATCACGCAGAACATCGAGCGCCTGCACCAGCGGTCGGGGTTGCCCGCCGACAAGGTGCTGGAGCTGCACGGCACCACGACCGAGGCGGTCTGCCTGGCCTGCGGCGACCGGATCACGTCGGACGAGGCGTGCCGGCGCATCGAGGAAGGCGAGAAGGCGCCGCGCTGCCGTTCATGCGGCGGGTTTCTCAAACCGGCCACGATCTCGTTCGGGCAGGCGATGCCGCACGACGTCATGACACGGGCGCAGGGAGCGGCCGAGACCTGCGACCTGATGATTGCGGTCGGCTCCTCGCTGGTGGTCGAGCCGGCCGCGTCGATCCCGCGGGTAGCCCGGCAGGCCGGCTCACGCCTGATCATCGTCAACCGCGACCCGACCCCGCTCGACGGCATTGCCGACGCGGTGGTCCAGGGCGAAATTGGCGCCGTGCTGCCGGAGCTGGTGCGGCGGAACGGGTGACGACCGGGAAACGCCCCACGAGCCGCCCTGATTGAGCCACCCGATCCCCCGCCGCCGAAGACGCCATGCCCGAGCTGCCCGAGGTCGAGACGGTGCGGCGCACGCTGGCCCCCGTCGTCGAGGGGCGGACCGTCGCTGGGGTTTCCTTCGCCTGGCCGCGAACCTGCGCCGGCGACCCGCGCGCGACGGAGGAAGGACTGAGGGGCCAGCGCATCGAGCGGCTCGAGCGCTACGGGAAGTACCTGCTGTTCCGACTGCGCCGGAGCGGTCACGAATCGCTGCTCGTCGTTCACCTGCGGATGACCGGCAACCTGATCGTGAACGGCGCCCCCGGCGAGTTCACGCGCGCCAGCATGTCGCTGGACGACGGCACCGCGGTGGTGTTCCAGGACGTCCGCAAGTTCGGGCGCTGGCAGTGGTCCGAACGGCTGCCGGCCCGTCTGGCGGCGCTGGGTCCGGAGCCGTTGGAGATTGGCCGCGACGAGTTCGTCGCCA
>JAGWAH010000095.1:0-418 GCA_021296515.1 Acidobacteriota bacterium
TCTGGATGGCCATCGGCACTTCCTCGCCGTCGACCGTGACGTCGACCAGGATCGGCACGTTGGGCAGGTCGTAGTTCCAGATCGGGTGATGGACCGTCTGGAAGTGCCAGACCCGCTGCCCGCTCTCGACGTCGATGGCGATGGTGCTGGTGCCGAACAGGTTGTCCCCCGGCCTGAACCCGCCGTAGTAGTCGATGGTCGGCGCATTGGTCGGGATGTAGACGATGCCGCGCTCGTGGTCGGCGGACATCGGCGCCCACGAGGAGACGTCGCCGGTCCAGTCCCAGGCGTCGTTCTGCCAGGTGTCGAAGCCGAACTCGCTCTCGGACTGCGGGATGACGTTGAACTTCCACTTGTGCTCGCCGGTCCGCGCGTCGTAGGCCAGGATGTCGCCCGGCACGTTCTCGATGCGCGACTG
>JAGWAH010000095.1:495-11764 GCA_021296515.1 Acidobacteriota bacterium
GGGATGCCCTCGTAGGGGTCGTAGTCGTGCCCGAGGTCCGCCAGCAGGTCGACGACACCGGTGTCGGGGAAGCCCTCGATCGGGACCGGCTTGCCGAAGCCCTCGAGGTGCTCGCCGGTCTTCGCGTCGAGCGCGTGCAGGAAGAACGCGGGCGTGATGATGTAGATGACGCCGCGCCCGTCGATCTCGGTGTAGCCGACGCCCTTGCCGTAGCTCGCGCGCATCGACTCTTCCCAGCGGCGGGTGTTCGGCTCGCGGTAGGTCCAGAGCGTCTCCCCGGTGGACGGATCGATGGCCGCGACGGTGCGCCGGTAGCCGGCGACCGTGTAGAGGATGCCGTCGATGTAGCTCGGCGTCGAGCGCGACAGGTACAGCGGGTGCGGCCCGAAGTTGTCGCCCCGCCAGACCCACGCCACCTCGAGATCCTCGAAGTTGTCGGCGTCGATCTGGTCGAGCGGCGAGTACCGGGTGCCCCAGGCGTCGCCGCTCTGGTAGCGCCATTCGCCGTAGGGGTTGCCGCGCGCCTCTTCCGGCTCCTGCGCGGTGACCGGCGTCAGCACGGCCACTCCGGCAACGAACGCCAGCAGCAGGCCGAGCGAGCCGGCCGTGCGCCAGCCCGATGTGCGGTTCCTTCTCATCTTCTCGTTCCTCCAGATGTGGAAACGCCCCGCAAACGGAGCGACTGAACGCTCCTCGTCCGAGCTAAATAGTGTAGCCCGAAAACCGTCGCCGAACGCGAGATCCGAGGTGGCTCTGCGGCCTCCGAATACCGCCCGACCGGGCCCGTTCGGCCGCGCCCGCCGGCGGCTCCCGTAGAATAGACGGCGTGAGCGTGGTATACCGCGACGAGCGAGGCGTGGAGTACGTCTCGGTGCCCCTGCCGACGCACGAGGTGACCGAGGCGGTGCCGATCGACGCTCGCCGCCTGCGGCGACGCTCGCCGCAGGACGAGGTCCCGTTCTACGCAGGGACGGACGGCGCGGAGCTGGCTGGGCAGCCGCGGTCGCATCGCAAGCACTGGACCGACGAGCAGTGGGTCGCGTTCAAGGAGTTCCAGACCCTGGAATCCGAGTTGGCGCGGACGGACCAGCCGGTCGCCGCGGCCGTGGTCGTCAAGATGCGGTGATGGCGCCGCGCCGGTTCCGCGCCGGTGGCCGGCAGAGGCGCTGCGAGGCGGGAGGAGTCGATCGTGGATTTCGTCGTCTGGGGCCACGACCCGTGGCAGCGCCCGATCCTGCAGCACCTCAACTGGGATCCGCTGTGGGTCTCGATCTTCTGCGTCATCATGTTCGTGCTGGCCCACGCCGCCTACACGATGCTCTCGTCCGGCCGGAAGCGCACCGCGGCCGAGACCGACGTCATCGAGGCGGCCAACCCCGGCGTGCCCGCCCGCATCCTGCGCCATTCGCTTGCGGCGCGGCTCTTCCACTGGTCGATGTCCGTCACGATGTTCGTGCTGCTGGTGACGGCCTTCTTCCCGATCATCGGGCTCGGGTTCGACTGGGTGCCCTGGCATTACTGGTCGGGCATGATCTTCACGGTGATCATCGCCTGGCACATCGTCCACACGACGGTCTGGCTCGACTTCTGGTCGATCTGGGCCGGCCCGAAGGACGTCCCGGAGTTCAGGGCGCTGATGCTGCGCGAGACCGGCCGCATCGCGAAGGCGCCGCAACCTGCGAAGTATCCCCTGGGCAACCAGCTCTACCACTGGATTCTGACGATCGTCGGGCTGCTGGTCATCATCACCGGCATGCTCATGATGTTCCGCATCGACACGCCGTTCTTCGCCCACAACCAGTACCTGATCAGCGAGTTGGCCTGGGGCTGGGTCTACGTTCTCCACGGGCTGGTGGGCGTCTCGCTGGTCGGTCTCGTGGTGGCGCACATCTACTTCGCCCTGCGGCCGGACCACTGGTGGTTGACCAAGGCGATGGTCTTCGGCTGGATCACCCGCCGGCAGTACCTGGAGTACCACGAGCCGACCCGCTGGCGGGTGACGCCGGACAAGCCCTGGTAGCGCGACCCGGCCGCGTCGCGGTAGGGATCTCGCCGGCGCAAAGCGGCTGCGGCGCTACGGGCGTCGTCCCTGGCGGAGCAGGCGCGTCCAGACGAACAGCGCGGCCGCCGTGACAATCATCTGCAGCGCGGTGGCGATGGAGTCGACGGTCACGCTCCAGCGGCTCACCGCCGGCAGCAGGGGCGCGGCGGCGACGGCGCCGACCGCCAGCGCGATCTGCACGCCGCCGGTCAGCGGCAGCGGGTCGTTCAGCGAGGGCTGGGCCCCGAGCCCGGCCAGCGCCCGGACGAAGACGACGGCGTCCGCCGGGCTGTCGGCGCGGAAGAGGATCCAGCCGGCGGCCACCACGAGCAGCACGTAGCCGTGGCGAACCGGCGCCGGCAGGCGGGCGAGCACGGCCCCCCACGGCGTTCTCTCCAGCGCGACGGCCGCGCCGTGCCAGGCTCCCCACAGCAGCAGCGGCCAGCCGGGGCCGTGCCAGAGCGCGATCAGCAGGAACAGCAGCAGCAGGGACAGGACCGCCTGCGTCTCCCGTCCCGCGGTTCGGCCTACGTCCGGCCGCAGAGGCAGCCGGACGTAGGCGTCGAACCAGGCCACCAGCGTCATGGCCCAGCGCCGCCAGAATCCGTGCGGCCGCGCGAAGTGTTCGGGCAGCCGGAATCCCAGCATCCGTCCCAGCCCGATGGCCATGTCCGCGTAGCCGGACAGCGCGAAGTAGATCTGCAGCGTGAAGCAGGCGAGGCCCAGCCAGGCGTGCGCCGCGTCGAGCGCGCCGGCGGGCATCGAGAACGCCAGCGCCGCGGGCGGCGCGAGCGTCTCCGCGATGAGCCATGCCTTCGCGAGCCCGATCGTGAAGCGCCGCACGCCGTAGGCGAACGCCGCCATGCCGACCTGCCGGGCCGCGAGATGCGCGCTCACGTCGCGGAAACGGACGATAGGGCCGACGACCAGGAAGGGGAAGAGGAGCAGGTAGGTCAGCGCATGGACCGGGTTCCGCGGCGCGGCGGCCTCGCCCCGGTGGACGTCGGTGACGTACGACACGGCGTGGCAGACGAAGACCGACAGGCCGAGCGGCGCGAGCAGGCCGGGGGCCGGGAACGCCGCCAGGCCGAATGCGGCCGGCTCGAGGAGGGCTTCACCCGCGAACGGGTTCAGCCGCCTGAAGAAGACGAACAGAACGATGCTGCCGGTGATCGCGAGCGAGAAGCAGATCTCCGGAACCGCGCTGATCCGGTCGGGTCGGACCGCCGGCGGGCGGCGGTGCGCGCCGGCGATGCCGCGGCCGAGGGCGTACAGCACGGCGGCCGCCCCGCCGAGGACGGCTGCGAAGCGGCCGGCGCCCACCGCGAGGAAAGCGAGGCCGCCGGCGACGAGGATCCAGTTGGCGACGTCGAAGCGCAGGCGCCCGTCGGCGGCGCCGCGGGAGGTCAGCCGCGCGGCCAGGAAGTGGAGGCCGAGGACAACCGGCAGGAAAACGAAGAGGAACCGCCAGTCCGTGAACGTCACGCGCCGGCCATTCTACCGGCGCCGGCGTCCGCGGTCGCGGCGGTCGCGGTCGCCCCAGCGGCGCCGGCGTTCCTCGGCCATGCGGGCGATCTCGGAGTCGAAGAGCGCCATCTGCGCCGGGGTCAGAATCTCGGCGATGGCGGCGCGGAACGTCTCCTGCTCGGCCGCGAAGCGGGCGCGCATCTCGCGGCGCACCTCGCGGTCGATGGAGCGGAACCGTTCGCGGCGCGCGTCGAACAGCCCGGAGAGCCGCTCGATCTGCTCGTCGCTCATGTCGAGCCGGGAGGCCATCCGCTCCAGCACGCGCCCGCTCAGCGGGGGCACCGGGGGACCGCCGAGGCCGAGGCCGGGTCCGAATCCGGGGCGCGGGCCGGGTGCGAGCCAGGGGGAGGCGACGATTCCGGCGCCGAGACCGGCCAGGAACACGACCAGCACGAACAGACTGACCCACATGCGGGTGCGCATCTCGGCGTTCATCGTGCTGCCTCGTCCGCTCCGGAGGGCGGGCCCGACGGTTCCCCGGCGAGCAGGACGTCGATCAGCAGGTCGTCCGTCAGCTCGTCACCGTCGCGCCAGAGCCCGGTCACGGCTTCGAGCTCTTCCGGATCCGTTGTCCCGGTGTCGGTCGCCTCTTCGGACACCCACGCGGCGACCAGCTCGGAAAACTCCGACGTCCCGGTTTCAGCAACTTCGGTCGACGGGCCGATGCCGAGCGCGGCGCCGACGAACAGCGCTCCCGCCACCGGCGCCAGGCGCAGCGTCCACGCGCGCCAGTTCAGCGCGTCGAGCCATCCGGCCGCCGCGCCGAGCTCGCGCTCCGGCAGACTCGCCATGACGCGGGCGGCGAAGCCGAGCGGCACCGGCGCCTCCGGCCGGGCGGTCAGCACCTCCCGCAGCGCGCGCTGCATGTCGAGAGCTCTCCGGCAATCGGTGCAGCCATCCATGTGCCGGGCGAGCACCCTGCTCCGTTCGGCGTCGAGCGTACCGTCGGCGGCCCGCGCGAGCAATGGTTCGGCCTGTTGGCAGGTCATCGGTCTCTCCCTCGTTCCCGTCGGCGTCGCGGCGTGCCGTTCAACTCGGACTCCGGCTACGCGGTAACGAGCGGGCGCAGCAGCGTCCGCAGGCGGCGCCGGGCACGGAATATCCGCGATTCCACCGTTCCGATCGGCGCTCCCGTTACGCCCGCAATCTCCTTGTAGTCGAGCCCCTCCACGTCGCGCAGAACCAGCGCCGCGCGCAACTCGTCGGGCAGCTCGGCCAGCGCGCGGTCGATCGCCTCGCGTCTGACGAGCGACGTCTCGGCGTCGGGGGCCGGGGACGGGACATCGCCGGCCTGCAGCGGCTCCGTCTCGTCGTCCAGGCTGCGATCCCCGATGCGCGCCTGTCGCCCGCGCCGGTCGAGATGCGTCCGGGCCACGTTCGTCGCGATGCGGTAGAGCCAGGTCTTGAATGCGCTCTCGCCCCGGAACCGGCCCAGTCCGCGCCAGGCGCGGACGAACGTCTCCTGCGCCACGTCCTCGGCCGCGCCCGCGTCGTGCACGATCGCCGACGCGTAGTTGACGATGCGCGCCTGGTAGCGCAGCACGAGCGCCTCGAAGGCGCCGCCGTCGCCGGCCCTGGCGTCTTCGACCGCCGCCCGGTCGGGATCGATCGCCGCGGTCCGCTGCTCGTCCCCAGGGCCGGCCTCGAAGGCGACCGCGTGACCGTCGCCGACCGCTGCGCTCCCCGGACTCACTCGCGCCTCCGGCGTCCGTTTCGCCGGCCATCCACTCCGTTCATTTCGTCACCACGAGCATACGCGCACTCGCGTTTCCCGCTATCGGAGACTCGCGGGGGGGCGCGGATATTCCCCTGCTTCTTCCCGTGCGGCGCGGGGAAGAATCGTGCACCCGCCGCGGTCGGTAGGAACAGCAACTGCAAAGGAGGCACGATGCGAATCGACTTGACGGGAACACGCGGGAAGGTGGCGGCCGGCGTCGTCGGACTGGCGATCGTCGGGGTGTCGGTGGTGGCGGTCGCGCACCCCGTGCACGCGGCGGAGACGCAGCGCGGCGGCGGTCGCGGCGCCTGGATGGGAGGGCCGCGCGGCGCCGGTCCGGCGGGTGCGCTCCTGCCCCCGCTGCGGCGGCTCGATCTGACCGACGAACAGCGCGAGCAGGTCCGGACGGCGATCGGCGAGAGCCGCGAGGCCGCCCGGACGAACCTTCGGGAGACGCGCGCGGCGCGTGAGGCGCTGGCCGAGGCGACGGCTTCGGCGACCGTCGACGAAGACCGGATCCGGACCCTCGCGGCCGAGCTGGGAAGGCTCGCGGGCGACGCCGCGGTCCGGCGGGCGCAGGTCTACGCGGCGGTGTGGCGGATTCTGACGCCCGAGCAGCAGGCCCGGGCCGAGGAGATCAGGGCCGAGCGGGAGGAACGGCGCAACGCGCGCCGGGAGCGGATGGAGGAACGCCGCGAACGGATGCGGGAGCGCAGGGAGGAACGCCGCGAGCGGCGCAACCAGTGATTCACCGCCCGGCTGCTGCGCGCGGGTGACCGATCCCCGGCGGGCGACGCCACGCCGCGCCGGGGATCGGTCGATGTCGTGGCTCGAACGGGCTACATCTTGGTGATCGTGATGCGGGCGACCGGGTTCTTCCAGTCGCGATACATCGGCATGAAGTCGCCGTGGCCGTGGATGCCGCTGTGGATGACGATGGCGCCCTCACCCATGCCTATGGTCTCGCCGTGGCCTCGGGCGTCGCACTCCATGTCCTGCAACCCCGGGTTGGGAATCGACGAGCACAGCTCGTCGTTCATCTCCGTGCCGGCGTCGTACCCGTAGGCGTAGCCCATCGTGCCGCCCTCCATCGGCAACATCATGTTGGCGCCCACGAACCCGTCGTTGGTCGGAAGCAGCATCGCCACCAGGCTCAGCCGGTAGCCGTACATACCCGAAATCACGAAATCGGCGGTGACCCCTGGGGTGGTCGGCGCAGTTCCCTCCGTGATGTCCATCACGCCCATCATGCCCATGTACTTCTCCTTCATGGGCATGAAGTTGCCGCCTTCGGCGATGGCGCGCAACTCCTCCGACGCCGGCGTGCCCGGGAGGTAGATGTTCATGTCGGGCGAGTGGGTCACCAAGAGGAACGGGGTGAAGGCCTGACCCGGGGTGAGATTCGTGATCTTGACCCTGTACATGTCCTGCGCGGACGCCGTCATCGGGCTGCCGACGACGCCAACGGCAAAGGCCAGTGCCAGGATGCTGATGGTACGTTTCATGTCGTGGTTCTCCTCCAAAACGCGGGTTCGGCCTGGAGAATTCGTGAACTCACGAATTCTCCAAATAAAACGCCAAGCATACGCTCATAAACGTTGTCGCAATGATACATCGCCACGCCGGCACGTGCGAAACGAAGATGTCGGTTGGCCGTCTCGCTTGCCGCCGGCCGGCTCGATGACGCATGCTCATCGCCGACATGACGTCGACGGCTGCGCGGCCCGAGCTGCCGCTTCCCGCCCGCGTGCTCGATGCCTTCGGCGGCGTTCTCCTCGTGTTGTTGTTCTGCGTGCTGATCTTCGGGCCGGTCCGCGTCGACGCGGGCGTCGCTTCCCTGTCGGTCGGCTCGATCGTGCGGCTGCTCGTGCTGCTGGCGGCGTCGGTCGGGGGCCGCCACTTCCTCTGGCCGCGTCCGCCGCTTCATCTGCGGTGCCTGGCGGCCGTCCGTGCCCTGTCGGGGTCGACCGCCCTGCGCCGGGTGCTGCCCCCGTTTCTGGCCACGCGCAGCGCGGTGCTTTTCACCGGGCTGCTCGCCGTCCTGACCATCGGGTTCCCGGATAGCGATCCCCCGGTCCGGATCTCGGAGTCCGAGGTCGCGAACCTGCCGCTCCGGTTCGACGCCGGCTGGTACCTGGACATCGCGGTCCACGGGTACCGCTGGTCGCCCGATGCCGACGGGCAGCAGAACGTCGCCTTCTTTCCGGCCTTTCCCGCGCTGATGAGCCTGGGCGCCGCGCTCGTCAATGCGGGCAACGAGCCCGAGGGCCTGGGCGCCCGCCTGAGCTACGAACGCTACTACGTCCGGCACGTCGCGGCGGGGCTGATCATCGCGTTGGGCGCGTTTCTGTGGGGCCTGGCCTACGTGTACCGGCTGGCCCGCGAAGACCTCGACGACCGATCCGCCGCGGGCGCGGTACTGTTGCTCTGCGCGTTTCCGTTCGCCGTGTTCTACGGCGCGCCCTACTCGGAGAACCTCTTCCTGCTGGCCACCGTCGGGGCCTTCTTCCACGGCCGTCGGGGCGATTGGGGGGTGGCTTGCGCCTGGGGCGCGCTCGCCGGACTGACGCGTCCCAACGGATTCGCCCTGTGCGTCCCGCTCGCGCTGCTGGCGCTCCAGGCCCGCACCCGTTCGCCGCGCGCCTGGCTGGCGGTTGCCGCGCCGATCGGGGGGCTGGCCGCGTTCTCGCTGTATCTGCTGGCCCAAACCGGCAATCCGCTCGCGTGGCTCGACGCGCACGCCGCCTGGGGGCGCTCCACCGGCGGCACGGAAATGCTGCTCGCCGTCCCCCTGGAGTTCCGGTCCGGGGAGGCCCTCTACAACAGGACGCTGGGCGAGCCGTTGCGCTGGCTCGACGGTTGCGCGGCGATCCTGGCGCTGGCGCTGGCCGTGCCGCTGACACGACGGCTGGGATGGGCCTACGGCTCGTGGATCGTCGTCAATCTGGCGCTGGCGATTGGTTCGGGCGGGCTGCTCTCCGTCGGGCGCGTCGTCTCGACCCTCTTTCCGCTGTTCATCTACCTGGGCGCACGACTCACGGCAGGGCAGACCATGCTGGCACTGGCGGTGTTCGCCTCGCTGCAGGGGTTCGGAGCGGCGCTGTTCTATACGTGGCGACCGTTCATCTAGCGCCCCGAAACGCCTCGCAGGCTCGGCGTTTCGGCCCATCCCCCCCGCTCCATGAGCTTGCGCCGCAGCACTTCGCTTCGCTCTGTTCTGCGGCGCAAGCTCCTAGCCCGACAATCGTCGCCGCTGGCTCCGATTGCCGCCCAACCGGGCCTGACCAGGAGTCTACGCCGTTTCTACGGCGCCCGACAATCGTCGCCGCTGGCTCCGATTGCCGCCCAACCGGGCCTGACTACGTCCGGGCCGACCAGTAGGCCGGACGGCACGGCCGATAGTCATCCGGGGGCGGCGCGATGCCGCCCCCGAATCATCGACGGTCCCCTACCCAGGTCTACCGGAACCGTCCGCCCTCGGGTGCCGATCCCGCTCCCGAGAAGCTCAGCTCCGGGTCGTACCGCAACACGGTGCGCTCGACCGAGAGGACCACACCGGCCAGTCCGGCCGCGGTGTCGCTGGTCCGTGCGCCCAAGGCGCGCTGCATGATGGTCGGGTTGTTCAGCTCGGTGAAGCTCGAGTGGTTCTCGACGAGCTGCCACACGGCCGCGCCCGATCCCAGGTAGCGCTCGTACATGCCGAATACGACGTTTTCCCCGCGGAACAGCGGCAGCCGCTCGCGCATGAACGCCTGCCAGTCGGCAAGGCGTCCCGGGGCCACTTCGAGCGTCGTGATCCAGGCCAGCGCCAGGCCGCCGGCCTCCGGTGATTCGACGCTCAGCTCGGGCCGGTAGCGCAACGCGTAGCTCCGATGACCTGAAATGGTGCGGCGCACCCGCTCCTCGATACCCTCCAGCTCCCGCCGGTCGAGAGCGAACGCCAGCGGACCGCCGCGATCGAGATCGGACAGATCGTCCATCGGCGTCACGAACATCCGCTCGTACAGGTTCCCGAACTCGGCCGTGCGCCAGGCCGAGCGCCACTGCACTCCCGCGCGCTGGAGGGCCGGATTGACCCGCTCGAGCTGCACCTCGATGAACTCGTCGAGCTCCTCGGGGATGACCTCCATGATGTCGACGCGCATCCAGGGCATCGTCTCCTGCGCGCGCGTCACGGGCGCGGCGCTGGAGACGATAAGTGCGGCGACGACGATGACGACGGAACCGGCGACAAGGCGCTTCATTTGACTTCCTCCTGCTTCCTCGGCGGCAAGCGGAACCCGCGGTTGCGGTGTCGGCCCGCGCTGCATCTCGCTCACGATGCGCCGAACCCGCACGCCGTCCGGCGCGCTCGGGCGACACCGCTGTACTTTACTTCGCGCGGGCGCGAAGATCCGCCATCGCCCGCGCGGATCATCACCCATTCGAACCGTTCGGCGGAGCCGTGCGCCGAGACCTATCCTCAGTTGGCCAGCGGATGCGGCCGGATCTGGAACTTCACCAGGATCGGCTTCGAGATCGACCGGTACTCGCCGTCCTCCACCGCGAAGCCGTCCTCGGCGTGCCACACCGTGTCGGAGCCCGTCGACGAGTAGACGCCGCGCCCTTTCCAGCCGGCATCCGGATCGTCGATCCGCCCGTCCAGGCCCCGCGGGTGGAAGCCGGCCAGCGGGTACGGGACCCGCATGACCACCGTTTCGCCGGTCGCCGGCAGCAGCGCCACCAGCGAGTCCGAGCCGGTGCCGGTGGCGATCGGCACATTCTCGCCGAGCCCGAGCGTGTCGAACTGGTCGACCCAGTTGTAGTAGTTGTAGTCGGCCCGGACGTTCGTCCCCTTGAAGGTGGGACCCGGCAGCGGATGCAGCGTCCACCCTTCCGCGCAGTGACGCCCCGTGTGCGCCGTCGGACCGGTCAGCGATCCGCATCTGCTCCGGTCGAAGCTGGCGAGGTGGTTCGTACCCGACAACGCGGTCCAGACGACGCCGTTGCGGTCGACGTCGAGGCCGCGGGGCATGAAGCCGCGCTCGCCGTTCGCCTCCACGTCCCAGCGCTCGGAGGGCACCTCGAACACCTCGGCGATGCAGCTCTCCGGGGGATCGTCGCCCACCACCAGGCGGACAATCTTCCCGGGATACGAATCCTGCGCGCCCCAGACCGAGCCGTCGACCGGGTTGACGATGATCCCGTAGGCTCCCACCGCGACGCGCGTGTCCAGCGCCGGGTCGAAGTCGTAGGTGCTCCGGGTAGCGTCCTCCTCGAAGCGGGCGCCGCCGACCACGGACGGCTCGTTCCACGGCTTCGTGATGCGGCCGTCGCCGTTGGTGTCGACCACGGTCGGGCACCAGCCCTGGGCCCGTCGCCCGTCGCCCGTCTCGTCGAACAGCTTCGTGTCGACCCAGCCGAACACGTCGCTGTTGGGACGGCTCAGGAACAGGGTCTCGTTCTCGTCGTGCGCGAACTGCAGGTGGTGACTGCCGAAGCAGGTGTCCACCATCGTGAACTCCCCGGTCTCGGGGTCGTAGTAGCTGACGTTGCGGCCCGACCGCGTCACCGGGAAGTACTCCGCGTACTGGTTGTCGGAGCCCTCCAGACACCAGTCCGGCTGGTTCTCCGGGGGACGCAGCGTCGCCGTGTACCAGACCCGGCCCCGGCTGTCGAGCATCGGATTGTGGATGCTGGCCGGATTGAAGCGTGCGATGTCCGCCAGCCGCGACGCCGGGTAGCCCGACTGCGCGTAGGACGCCCGCATCGTCGAGCGATCCGCCAGGGTCGGGATGCGCACCATCGTCGCGGTGTGGGTGTTCGGATCGAGCATGGCGAGGTTGTCGTTCGCGATGTCGACGCCGTAGATCGGACCGTTGGCGTTCACGGTGGGGTCGCGCTTGTCGGTGGACGCCTCGTCGTGGATCTTGCCCATCTCGTCGGTCCACTCCCACTGCGTCAGGACCAGGTTCCGCTCCACGCCTTGCGGCCGCGGCGGGGCC
>JAGWAH010000095.1:11802-13085 GCA_021296515.1 Acidobacteriota bacterium
GCCCGCGCTCGCGCCCGAAGCGCGACATCCACATGCTCATCTCGGCCCCGCGCTGCCCCATCCGCACGCGCGCGTCCCAGGCGTCAGCGCTCGAGTCGTACCGCTCCGCGGCGGGATGCCCGCGCGTGAACGCGCCCCCGACCTGGTGGCAGCGCAGGCAGGCCTTCACGTTGTAGAGGTACTCGTCGCGCGTCCGGAGCTGCTCGCTTATGCCGTTGCCGTTGGGGCCGGTCCCCGGGAACTCGCCCGCCCCGGGCACGTCGATCAGCGACAACCAGTGGGCGGCCGGATAGACCGCCGCGGCTTCCTGCGGCGTCCGCGCGACGGTAGCCGTCAGCGCGAGGTCCGCACCCGGCGCAGCCGTGACCGGCGTCGAGTCGACCAGGCCGTAGCCGCGCACCCAGACCGAATAGGTCGCGTCCGGGAGCTCCGGCAGCAGAAATCGCCCGTCGTCGCCGGTGACCACGATCTTGCGGAACTTCGTCGGCAGGTCGCCGGTCTCCGCGATGACCCAGACGCCCGCCTCGGGACCGCCGCCGCTGGTGACGACGCCGGCGATGGTTGCGGGATCGGCTTCCTGAGCGCTCACCGCGAACCCCGCCGCGACCAGAGCCAGGAGGATGCCCACCGCCAGCCGTTCGAGCCTTCGTCGCATCGTGATCTCCCCTCCGGTTCGGGTGGACTACCCGCTTTCGGATCCTGCCTCCCGGGCTCCCGGAGGCACGGAAACTACCCTACCACGGCGCCGGCTCACTCCAGACGTCGTCGAAGTGCTGCTCGACCCGGCCTCCTGCCAGCCGCGCAAGCGACGCGCAGCGACAGGGCGGCTTCGGAGCAATATACGTGCGTACAAGGTTAGAACGCTTGGCCGGATTCCACAGGATCTCGTCCTCGGTCTTGAAGATCTCCTGGCGCTGGCGGCGCTGGCGACGCTCGAGCGTTCGGATCTTCTGCTGAATCTCGTGTTGCTCAGCGAGCGTGACCGCCTGGCGCGCTTGGCTTCGCAGGACCTTGATCTTCACCCAGCGTCTCAAGTCGGTACCGCAACGTGTCGAGCGTGGCGGCAATGGCCTGCGACGACGAGGCCAGCAACTTCCGCAGAATCAGGACCGTGAGATGCCTCTGCCGTTGGGGGAGCGCGTAGCTGTCCTCACGCTGGAGGAAGCCGGACACATCCTCGTAGAGCGCGTGTTCTTGGTCTGTCGGCTTGAAGGGCCTCGTGATGGCGCGCCTGTGCGGGCAGATTGAACTTCTCCTCCAGCTCCAGCGCCCACTGCTTGCGA
>JAGWAH010000095.1:13187-13627 GCA_021296515.1 Acidobacteriota bacterium
GCGCTTGCGTTCCGCCCAAAGCTGGCACAAACTGCGTCGCCGTCGACAAGCGGATTGATCAGGCTCCGGCGTTGACGATAGCCCGCATTGGTCAGCGAGCCGAAGTCAGCGGCGCGGCCGCCCCAGACGGCGCCAGAAGTCCGCCTCGTCCGCGCACCCCAGCGCCGCCGACACCAGTGCCTCGCGACCGGCGCCGGCCAACGCCGCCACGTCCCCGGGGAACCCGTCCGACACACGAATATCCCGCGACCGGAGCAGGCTGCGCACGACCGCCGTCAACTCCTCCGCACGACCCTGGGCGAGCTTGTTCTCACCGAACGCGCGCAACATCGGATCGTCGTCCGGCCCCGTGCCCTCCCGCGCGCCCAGCGCCCGCGCCACGCGCTCCAGCACCCGACAGGTCTGCGCCGTCGCCGACTGCGTCAGGCCCACGAAGATCT
>JAGWAH010000096.1 GCA_021296515.1 Acidobacteriota bacterium
CAGTTTCGTGAGCGGCACGAGGACCTTCTGCCGCCGATGCGTGCGGGCCAGCTGCACCCGCTCGCGCCGCGCCTGGGCCGGCGGTGTCTGTGACTGGACCTGGGCCTTGAAGTGCGCCGTCCAGTCCTGCCGCTCCGCCGGTGTCCGGGCCGCCCGGCCGGCGCCGCGCTTCGCCTGCATCGGGGGCAGCGGAACCACGGCGCGCGCTTTCGTACGACAGCGAGAAATGGCAGTACGGCGCCTTCAGCTTCCGGCCGCGGCTCGATGTGCCGGCCAGCCGCTTGATGGCCTCGGCGTCTGCCGCCGTCCACGCCATGATCAGGCTGGCGAGGTGCGGGTCGTCGGTCGGCATGTCAGGCCGGCGACCAGCCCGACGCGGTCGGCGGTCGTCGGCTGCCGCTCGTCGGCCGACGACTGGTCGTGGGTGATGTAGGCCACGAGGCCGCGCACGCCACGGCCGCCCGCGTGGATGCGCGCGATCATGCCAGCCTCCGCGCGACGACGTCGCGCACGGCGGTTACCGCGGCGGCGAGGTCGGCATCGCGGCCGGCATGGGCGAGCCGGAGCGCCTGGTTCAAGTTCGCGCCGATGCGCCGAAGCTCCTGCCGGATGGCCGGCTCGCGGAGTCGGCTCGCCGCGCCGGCCGCGGCCAGCGCCGCCGAGCGGATGAAGGCCACGGGCGGTCGGCCGGCCCGCGCCACCGCCGCCTCGATGGCGCGCGCCTCGGCGGGCGTCAGGCGGATGCTGACCTGCCGCGAACGCCGGGCGTTGGTATCGATGCGCGGGCGCGCCATCGGTGCTCTCTGTCCGAGATCGGTTAGGGGCCGCAGGCTGAGTCGATGGGCGGTCAAGCCGCTGCGCGGCGTCAAGCGCCGGAAGCGGGGTCGGACACGCGCCGTGCGGCTCCGAGCGACACCGGGAGCGCCCGCGGCAGCCGTTGCAGGTCGTCGAGGATCGCGTAGGAGACCGGCACCAGGAACAGCGTGATGAAGGTGGCGAACAGCACGCCGAAGGCGAGCGAAGCCGCCATCGGGATGAAGAAGGCCGCCTGCATGCTGCGGTCGGCCAGCATCGGGACCAGGCCCGCGAAGGTGGTCAGCGACGTGAGCACGATGGGGCGGAACCTCTGGCTGCCGGCCTGGCGGATGGCGTGCTCGAGGCCGCCGGCGACGGGCGCGTGGCCACCCGGCAGAGCGGCCTCTCCCTGAATCGCTTCGCCGCGGGTGCTCCGTTCGCGGTTGATGAAGTCGACCATGATCAAGCTGTCGTTGACGACGACGCCGGTCAGGGCAACGAGGCCGAGCAGCGTCATGAACGTGACGTCGAGCCCCATCAGCATGTGGCCCCACAGCGCACCGACCAGGCCGAAGGGGATGGCGCCCATGATGATGAGCGGCTGCGCGTACGACCGCAGCGGTATGGCGAGCAGGCCGAAGATCATGATCAGGGCCAGAACGAACCCCGTCCGCAGGCCGCTCACGGCCTCCTCCTGCGCTTCCTGGGTACCCCTGAACGCGTAGTACACGTCCGGGAACTCGGCGAGCATGGCGGGCAGGATGCGCTCGCGCAGATCTCCGATGAGGGCCGCCGTCGAGACGACCTGCGGATCGACCGACGCGGTCACGTTGACGGCCCGGCTGCGGTCGATGCGCCGGATCGAGGCGAAGCCGCGGCCCGGCTCCACCAGCGCCACCTGGCTGAACGGCACCTCGCCGCCATCGGGCGTACGCACGCGCATGGTCTCCAGAGTGCCGAGCGATTGCCGCTGCTCCCGGGGATAGCGCACCATGACCCGGATGTCGTCCCGCCCGCGCTGGATGCGCTGCGCCTCCTCGCCGTAGAACGCCTGCCGCACCTGCCGCCCCAGATCCTGCAGCGTCAGCCCGAGGGTCTCGGCCGCGGGCCGGATGTCCAGCCGCATCTCCGCCTTGCCGGTCCGGATGGAATCGGCGACCGCGTAGACGCCGGCGTACTCGGCCAGCCGGCCCTTGAGTACCTCGGCGGCGGCCCGCAGACGGTCGAGGTCCCGCCCCGAGAACTCGACGTCGACGTCTTCCCCGGTGCTCAGGAGCGACGTGTGGAAGTCGATGGCGACCGCCTCGGGGACCGGACCGGTCTGCTCGCGCCACCGGATGCCGAGCTGCTCGCTGGTGTGCGCGCGTGTCTCCGTGGGCGCGAGCTCTATCGTGACCTCGCCGATGTGGGGGGAGGCCACGACGTCGCTGCTTAGCCGTCCGAAGCGGCCGCCGCCCCGCGCCAGCACCGGCTGGTCGCCGATCATCGTCGCGACGTGGCGGAAGTAGTCGACACCGGTCTCCGCTTCCAGGCTCGCCCGCAGCCGCGCGGCTCCCGCCTCGAACTTCGCGACGGCCGCCTCGGTGGCCGCGGCCGGCGTGCCCAGGGGCATCGTGATCGAGGCGGTCATGAACTCGTTCTCGATCGACGGAGCGAACTGGAAGTTGGTCGCGCCGCCCAGCGCGAGGCCGCCGGTGAGGATCAAGGTGGCCAGCCCGAGCGCCGCCGTGACGTAGCGCCAGCGGAGCGCCGACTCCAGGGCCGGTTCGTAGACCCGGCGGACGCACCACAGCAATCCGCCGGCGATGCGCTGCTGGAACCGGCGCCACGGACCGGCGCGCCGCCGCCGCCGGCCGTGCGCCAGGTGGGCGGGCAGGATGCCCAGCGATTCGAGCAGCGAGAAGAGCAGGCACGGCAGCACGACGAGCGGTACGACCTGGAACATCTGGCCGAACGCGGTCACGAACAACAACGGCAGAAACGCCGCCGCCGTCGTCAGGACGGCGTAGACCACCGGCTTGCCGATCTCCCGCGCTCCCTCGACGGCGCCGCGCAGACCGTCTCCGTGTCGTTCCTGGTGGCGGTGAATGTTCTCGCCGACGATGATGGCGTCGTCGACCACGATCCCGAGCACCAGGATGAAGGCGAAGCACGAGACCATGTTGAATGAGCGCGAAGGCGCCGAGGAAGGCGATCGGGATCCCGAGACTGACCCAGAAGGCGAGGCGCATGTCGAGAAAGAGCGTCAGCACGACGAAGACGAGCAGGAAGCCGGCGGCGCCGTTGTTGAACATGATCGCAAGCCGGTCGGTCAGCACCTGCGACTGGTCCTGCCAGATCGTCAGCGTGATGCCTTCGGGCAACCAGGCGTCCGCGCGCCGGACGTAGTCTCGAACGGCGGCCGCGACGTCGAGCGCGCTCTGCTCGCCCGAGCGGTAGACGGACACCGTCACGGCCGGCAGCTCGTCGAAGCGCGCCCGCTGGTCGGTTTCCGCGAAACCGTCGACCACCGCGGCCACGTCGCCCAGCAGCAGGCGGCTGCCGTCGGACCGGGTCCAGAGCACGAGGTTCTCGTAGTCGGCGCCGCGGTAGGCCTGTCCCACCGTGCGCAGCAGAATCTCGCCGCGTTCGGTTCGCACCGAGCCGCCGGGCAGATCCAACGACGAACGACGGACCGCGTTCGCCACCTGGTCGAACGTGAGCCGGTGCCGGCGCAACGCCACCTCCGACACCTCGATGGAGATCTCGTACCGCGGGACGCTGACGATCTCGACCTGGCCGACCTCCGGCAGGGCGACGAGCCCGTCGCGCACCATCTCGGCGATCGACTTCAGCGCGGCGACGTCGGTGGCGCCGGCGATGGCGATGTCGGTGACCTGGCTGCGGGTGACCATCTCGCGGATGATCGGCTTCTCGGTCTCGACGGGAAACGTGGTGATCGCCTGGACGTTGTTCGTCACCTCGTCGAGCACCCGCTGGGGGTCGGCGCCGAACTCGAGCTCCGCGATCACCGACGCGGAGCCCTCGGAAGCGGTCGACACGATCTGCTGGACGCCGTCGATGTTCTGGATGGCCTCCTCGATGCGAACGACGACCCCGGATTCGACCTCCTCCGGCGCCGCCCCGAGGTAGGGCACCTCGATTCTGATGCGGCGCAGATCGATCTCGGGGAAGACCTCTTCGGTGACCGTCGCGGCGGCCGTCAGGCCGCTGGCGACGATCAGCAGCATGAGCAAGTTCGCGGCGACGGGGTTACGGGCGAACCAGCCTATCGCGCCGTTCACGGCGACCTCCCTGGCCCGACCCGAATTCGTGCAGGAACGATATGGCCTGCGGGTGCCGAAATCGTTCTTTGGGGCCTTCCTCTCCGCGGGAGGCCCTCTCGAGCCTGAACAACTCGGGCAGTCACGTTGACTTGCCGCATTGTCCCATGCAGAATCCCATTCCGGTCTGAAGAAGGTCAAGTTGCGGCCTCTCCTACGGGCGAAACGACTTGGCTCGAGCCGAGGAACATGGAAATGGCAGAAGAACCGAACCGCTCCGGAAACCGTGCCGGCGGAACCGAATGGCGCGGCTACGCGCAGTTGGCCTTGATTCTGTTCCTGATCGCGGTAGCCCTGTTCTTCGCACGGGCGCCCGGCCGCGTGGAGCGCGGCGCCGCTTCCGATGTGGCGTCGGAGAACGCGCAACCCACCATCCAGGTGTTTCGCCCGGTGCCGACGGAGCAGGCGTTGAGCGTCGAGCTGACCGGCACGGTGAATCTGGAGGAGCGGGTGAGAGTGGCGTCCGAGGTCGTGGGCCGCATCGCCTGGGTCTCGCCCGACTTCAGCAACGGCGGGTCGATCAGGGCCAACGAGCCGTTCATCCGGATAGACGCGGCCGAGTTCGAGCTGCAGGTGGAAGCGGCGGAAATGGCCGTACGGGAGGCAGACGCCCAGGTGTGGGTCGAGAGGGCCGGGGCGGAAGAGGACGTCCGGGCATTCGAGCGCGACAACCCGGGCGTCGAGCCGTCCGAAGCGATCCGCCGCCTGCCCTCGATTGCGGAGGCCGAAGCGCGGCTCATGCGGGCGCAGGCCGACCTGAAGCTGGCCGAGTTGCGCCTGGAGCGCACGAATATCTCCCTGCCGTACGACGGCCGGGTGACGGCCTCGGACGTCGAGGTGGGCGAGTTGGTGGGGCCGGCGGACCAGGTCGACGGGCCGTCGTCGCGCCTGGGCATCGTGTACCGGCCCGAGGCGCTGCAGGTAGCGGTGCCGATCGAGTTGCGAGACCTGGAGTATCTGGATCCGGTGATCGGCCGTTCGGCTCGCGTCCTCGGAGAGATGGCGAGCTGGGAGGCCCGCGTGGCACGCGTCTCCTCGGTGCTCGCTCCCAGAACCCGTCTGGCGTCGGTATTCCTGAAGTTCGCGGAGGACGCACACCCGGACTCGCTGCCGGCGCCGGGCACGTTCGTGGAGGTCGACATCACGGGGCCCGTCTACGAGGACGTGTACGTGCTGCCGGAATCCGTCCTGCAGGAGCGAGACAGCGTCTGGGTGGTCCGCGACGGCCTGCTGAGCGCGTTTTCGCCGGAGACCGTCGGCCGGACGGACGCCGGCTGGGTCGTGCAGGCGTTCGACGCGGGCGAGGGCGTGCTCGTCGGCTCCCTGCCCATCGCCCGCGAGGGACTGGCGGTCGCGGTGACCGAAGTGTCGCCGTCGAACTGAGGATCGAAACATGAGTCCTAGCGACAGCCAGGGGACCACACAGCCCGCGGCCGCCGCGCGGAAAGGGCTGATCGGCTACTTCGCAGGGAATCGGGTCGCCGCGAATCTGCTCATGGTGGTCTTCGTCGTGGGCGGGATTGCGTCCGGTTTCGGCCTCGCCGTGCAGAACTTCCCGGAAATCGATCTGCGCGTGGTCTCCGTGACCGTACGCCTGCCGGGCGCGTCGTCGCAGGAGATCGAACAGGACGTCAACCGCCGTGTCGAGGAGAGCGTCATCGGACTTGCCGGCGTCGAGCGGGTGCTGGCCACCGCCGCGGAAGGATGGAGCAGGATAAACATCGAGCTGGCGACCTTCGCCGATGCGAACACCGTCCTGAACGACGTGCGGAACGCGGTGGACGCCATCGAGAGATTCCCGCCTCCCAACGCGGAAGAGCCGGAGATCGAGCTTGCGCGCCTGAGCATCGAGGCGATGACGCTGGCCGTCTCGTCGGCGGCGGTGGGCGAGGACGAGTTGCGGCTCGCGGCCGAGGACGTACGCAGCGCGCTTCTCGAGCTGCCGTCCGTCTCGCAAGTGACCCTGCGGGGAACGCGCGACCGGGAGATCGCAATCGAGCTGAGCGAGGAGGAGCTGCGCCGCAACGACCTGTCGATCATCGAGGTATCGAACGCGGTGCAGCGGGCTTCGCTCAATCTCACGTTCGGGGAGTTGCGCACCGATTCCGGCGGGGTGGTACTGCACACGGTCGCCAAGCGCAGCATCGGCGAGGAGTTCGAGGGCATTCCGCTCATCACGCGGCTCGACGGGACCATTTTGACGCTGGGCGAGGTGGCGGAGGTCCGCGACGGATTCGTCGACGACGACATCGTTTCCGAGGTCAACGGCACGCCCGCGGTATTCGTGCGCGTCGACGCCACCGAGCAGCAGTCGATAACCGACATGGCCGGCGACATCAGGAGCTGGCTCGCCGGCTACGACGCTCCGCAGGGTGTCGAGGTGAGCGTCTGGAACGACCGGGCCCAGCCGGCCGTCGACCGCATGTCGGCGATCGCCAGAAACGGGTTGGCCGGAACGATCCTCGTCTTCGTGCTGCTGCTGCTGGTGTTCGACCTGCGGGCCGCGACGTGGATTACGGTCGGCATTCCGTTCTCCTTCATCGGCTCCCTGCTGTTCTTCGGTTCCGCGGACCTGACCCTGAACCTGGCGACGCTGATCGGCTTCTTCCTGATGGTCGGCCTCGTCGTGGACGACGCCCTGGTGGTGGGCGAGAGCATCGCCGCCGAACGCGACAGGGGCAAGCGCGGGGTCGAGGCGGCCGCGGCGGGGGCCCGGGCGGTGGTGGGTCCGATAACCATCGGCGCCTGCACGACGCTGCTCGCGTTCGTGCCGTTCCTCTTCGTCACGGCCACCGTCACGCAACTGGTGAACGTGTTTCCGTATGTCGCGCTCTTCGTGCTTTCGGTGTCGTTGGCCGAGGCGTTCTTCATCCTGCCGGCCCACCTGTCGCACGAGGGGCGATGGAGCCTCGAGCCACTGCGTACGCTGCAGGATCGTGTGTGCGTCCGGATAGACGACATCCGCGATCGCACGGTGGTGCCGGCCGTGTCCTGGTCCGTGCGCCACGGCTCGTCGACGCTGGCCGGCGGGGGCGCGCTGGTGTTGTTCTCCCTGCTGCTGGTCGGCTCAGAGGCGGTGCGGGTGATCGTCTTCGATGCGGAGATGAACCCGCCCGAGAACGTCCAGGTGGACCTGCGCCTGCCGGCCGGCACGCCGTTCGGGACGACGCTGGCCGCCGCCCGGCAGGTCGTCGACGCCGCGCACGCGATGAACGAGCAGCTCCCGGGTGAGTCCATCAACGCGGTGAGCATCGTCGCCGGCGACGTCCTGTCGCCGCGACCGGTAGCGGAGGAGTCCAACGGCAGCCACCTCGCGGGCGTGCGGGTCCATCTGAACGGACGGCCCGTCCGGCAGGCATCGCCGGCGGAGATCGAGAGGACGTGGCGGCAGAACATCGGCGAGCTCCCGTACCTGGAACGGATGGAGGTTCAGACCACGAACATTCGCCCCCGGCCGACGGTCGCCTACGCGCTGAAGCACGACGACGCGGAAACGCTGGCGAAGGCGGCCGGCGAGTTGCGGTCCTTTCTGGCGGCGATCCCGGGCGTCTACGAGATCACCGACAGCCTGTCGCTCGGCAAGCGGCACCTGCACATCGCGCTGACCCCGGCCGGGGAGGCGGCGGGACTGACGCCGGCCGCGATCGGGGCGCAGTTGCGCGCCAACTTCCACGGCCTGGAGGTGCAGCGCATCCAGCGCGGCCATGAAGAGCTGCGGGTCATGGTGCGCTACCCGCGCGAACGGCGGAGCAACCTGCGGGAGCTGGCCAGCGAGCGTGTGCGCCGCGCCGGCGGCGGCGAGGTGCCGTTGTCCGTGGTTGCAAGCCTGAGCGAGAGCCGCGCGCGGGCGTCGTTGATGCGCATCGACGGCAGGCAGGCCGCGACGGTGGAGGCGCGGGCGGACGCCGCGCGGATCACTCCCATCCAGGCGCGGCGCAAAGTGGACCGGGAGTTCGTCCCGGGGCTGCTGGCGACCTACCCCGGGCTGACCGTGGAGCCCGAAGGCGGGGTGCGCGACGAGCGGGCCATGCTGGAGACGCTGGGCCTGCTGGTGCCGGTCGTGCTCATTGCCATATACGCGCTCATGGCGGCCTTTCTGCGCAGCTACTGGAAGCCGCTGGTGGCGGTGGCCGGGTTCCCGATTGCGTTCGCCGGCGCCGTCCTGGCCCACTGGGTGCTCGGATGGGACCTGGGGGCCATGTCCATGCTCGGCCTGATCGCGGTATTCGGAGTCGTCGTCAACGACGCGCTGGTGCTGCTGGATCGCTACAACGTGATTCGTCGGGAGAACGAGATGCTGCCGGCCATCGCCGCGGCCTCCGCGGCGGCCCGCCATCGTTTCCGGGCGGTTTTCCTGACGACGGCGACGACCATCCTCGGGCTGTCTCCCATGCTCTACGAACGAAGCGACGACCTGATGTTCCTCGTGCCGTTCATCGTCAGCATGTTGGGCGGCCTGGTGCTGTCGGCCGCCTTCATTCTCTTCATCCTGCCGACACTGGTCATGGTGGCCGAAGGCGCCAGCGAGTAGGGACGGAACGGCCGGATGGTCAAGCGCCTCCTCGTTGCCGGGCAGGGCTACCGTCCCGCTCGTTCTCCCATCCCGCCAAGTCGTCGATGAATGCGCCCAACGCGTCGGCGAGGCGGCGAAACACACGGAGCGTACCGGCCTTGCGTCCCTGCTCCATCTGCGACAGGTACCCCTTCGACACGCCGACTCGATCGGCCAGCACTTCGAGCGTGAGCCCGCGATACAGCCGCCACGCCCGCAG